>NZ_JBIEIS010000018.1:0-228486 GCF_043496855.1 Nonomuraea sp. JJY05 | reverse complement strand
CCAACGGCCAGCTCAGCCCCGCCGAATACGAACGCCGACACGCGCTCAAGAACGCCCAAGACCTCGACTATGCTGCCGCGTAGTCGCAAGCCCTGATGTGTCTATCGAACCGGGGCAACTCCAGGCTCGACGCCTACCTGTGCCAGGAATGAAATCACCTCCCACACATTCCCGTTGTGAGACACCTTGGCACCGTAGAAATACTGCTCTTGGGCGCTCCACGCCGGCACCGTGCACTCCGGCGAGGTGCCGTCACCCTTCGTGGTGAACGAGGCCGTGTAGTCCGACATCGTGTGGCCAGCCGCATCCTTGGCCGCCCGGACTTCGAGCCGGTAGCTCGTCCCCGCCTTCAGCGGTTGCTCCGGCGTCAGCTCGAAGCCTTCGTTCTCCAGCTCGGACAGAGCCGTCACTGTGATGGGGACGTCGGTACCTGCCGACTCCTTCAGCGCGAAGGTTTGGCCTGTCACTGGCTCGGAGAAGGCCACACGGATCTTGGCGTCAGTCGGCACCCCGACGGCTCCGTGACCCGGATTGCTCATCACTGTGGGCGGAGTTTCGTCGGGCTCGTCGGGCTCAGGCGTCTCCTCGAAACCTGGCCCGGTCTGGGTGGCCTCCCACTCCCGTTCCTCCGGTGTCAGATCGGCTGGAGGCACCGAATCCTCGGCCTTTACCACGACGTAGTGGGATGAGGTGAGCGCGGCCTCGCGGGACTCCTCCTCTGTCGGGATCTGGAACGGGGCGACGGTGTCCTCGGTCTGCCTGGCATACATGTTGTTGAGCTGTTCAGGTGTCGGCTCGAACTCGCCATACTGCCAGGTGTCGACGTCTATGGCTTTTGGTTCGTACCCGATGACGAGTTTGGGGCCATGGGAGTCGTCGCTAGAGACCCATTCCTTCGAGCGGTACGCACGCCAGTTGGTGCTCTCGGATTCGTTGCCTGACGTGAGCTGGAATCCATAGTTGGGCTGGCCGTTGGCCCAGGCCTGGGCGATGCCGTTCACGTAATGGATCAGGTCATGTTCATAGTTCATGTAGCCGCGGGTGCAGGTCGGCTTGTAAGCCCCATATTCGGTGTCGGCGCCCTCGTTGGTTACCCTCGGTTGGTTGCTCCACGTGAGAGTGGAGACATCCCACTGTTGGGTGATCATGCGTGCGGTGATGCCAGAGCCGACTGGTAGACCGCAGTCGTTGGAGTCAATGTTCCACAGGACGAGGTCGGCGTTGGTCACCCGTCCGCCGCGCAGCGGAGAGTCCTGGGGAATGTCCTCGAAACGAATGTAGGTGCGCCAGCGGACCGTTCCGCTGTTGGTCATGCCGGCTTGCAGGTGGTAGGCGCCGCTGTTGGCGTAGCCGTTTTGGTAGGCGGAGTTGTTGATGAACGTGTCGTTGCCATTCGGCAACTGTGTCCAGATGACGTCGTCCGCGACGACGAGGGTGACCGGGTAGGTGATGTCTGGATCGGCGAGGAAACTCGCGTCGGGCTCATAGACGATCGCCTGACCTGCTGCGGTCTTCTCGACCGCAGTGGCCACCTTGCCGACCTGTCCCTCCTCGCCGACGCTGAGGTTCGCGTTGGCGTCGACCAGTTGCGGGGCCGGGATCTCGATCGTGCGGCGCGTGGCCTTGGCGGATTTGTCGTGCAGAGCCAGCTTTCCCGAGGAGGTCTGGTCCAAGGACAGACCTGTGGGTAGCTGAACGGGAACCGAGAGTTTCAGTGGGCTGGTCGGTCGTTGCCTGATGACCACTTCTTGTCGGAACCCTGTGGGCGTCGCGATGACGGCGAGGTCGATGCCAGGACCGTAGGCGTCGGCGTATTCGGCTCGGTTGGCCGACAATTTGGGAGCCGCGACCTTTTGCGGAGCGGAGATTTTGATCGTCGACCCGTCGCCCTGGCGCTTCACGGTGAGCAGGTCGGTGCCACCCCCGGGGGAGAGAGTGAGGCCGGTCTTGGTGGCGCGCGGCTTGATGGTGCCGTTGTCGGTTATCAGCGTGGTGTCGACCGGCTGCCAGGCTTCGCCTTGTTTGAAGCGGATCGGATCGGTGTAGAACTCAGTGCTGAGGGTCTTGCCGTCGCTGCTGGCGTAGGTGGTCGAGGCCTCGGTGTGCAGGCTGGGGATCTCTATCTGACGGCCGGCCTTTTTCGCCTCTGCTTTGGCCGAATCGACCGGGGAGAGGCGTGGGGTCTCGGTGGCGGAGGGGCTCGCGGTGGGAGGTGGCTGGGCTGCGGCATTTTCTGTGGAGAGGAATGACGCGGGCAAGGACAGCATTATGGCTATGGTTAGTAATCGGACATGAGTACGCCGTGACCACGCTAATGCGTTCAAGGACACCTCGATCGGTGTGGAGGGCAGAGACGAGTGGATCTTTACATCCCGCTTATCCGAACACAAGATCTAAAGCGGTAATGCCAAATTCCCGAGCTTGTTGAGGTTTCGGCCGGTTTTTCGTCGTACCACCCAAGCGACCGCGCCGGGCCAGTGGTCGACCCGGACATGTGCCTACCTGCAGGAATTCATGGGTTGGCCTGGGCTCACATCGACCTGTCAGGCCGATGCGCCAGGTTGAGGTAGCCAAGAGAACCATCGCCGCGTGCTCGGGGAGCGCGGCACCGTCCATCTCGGAACCGATACAGATGTAGAACGTCATGCAGTTCTCTGGTTGTTTCGGAGGTAAAGCGGGACAACCTGGTCACCCGAACCGGTCTGGAGAGCTCAAGAGAGCACCCGCTTTAGGAGAGCGGGAGCTGTTTGGAGTCCAGTATGGCTTGTAATGGGGGATATGTAGCTGGCGCTCGATATGCATCAGTTCCTCGACGATGGTCTCCCGTCATGTATTACTTGATTGCTGGTTTCCCTGCTCGGGACAATATGCCTAATGGGAGGGCGAAAGGTGTATCCGCTCTTCGGGTGCGGGTGCTTAACGGAGATGGTAGGCCATTCGTCCCGAGTGGCGACGAGGACGGGCCATGGGCGTAGAGGGCCGGATTAGCTACTCGATGTTCGTTGTGTGCGGTGTTCGACGGTCTGGCGTTGCGACAGATGTCAGAAGAACGTCAGTTGTTCCATATGGCCGTGGCCAGCGCCTCGGGTGGGCATTTTTGCCATGTTGTGCCAATCTGCCTGTCCGCCTTGGAGTGTGGCCCATCGGGGCAGTGGCTCTGTTGGCCTGAGGGCTGTGGCCGACAGTCATTTAGGGATCACGCGCTTTACCTATCCACTACACTCCGATTATGTTCAGTTGCATTCGGCGACATCCCGGTGTGGTGTTCCGAGGGAAGGAGAGGCGATGCCACGGTGGGCGACGATAGCGCCGGGAGTGTTGGTGGGTTCGTTGCTGGTGACTGGGCCTGTGTGGGCGTCCGCGCATCCGTGGACCGATGCGTATGGTCAGCTCGGTGACGTGGAGATCAGCGCTGACCGGAAGAACGTGTCACTGTGTGATCGCCTCGACGACGAGGACAAGGTGGCTGTGGAGTACAAGACCACGATCGGCCGGACGATCCTGCTGCAGGCCGGACCTAAGCGGGGATGTGTCCTGGACTCGGTCTTCTTCGGCTCCATCAAGTGGGCCAGGTTTTGCTACGGCCCGGATGTCGATCCCGACGGTGGCTCGTGGCGCTGGTGTAACCCGGCCCGCAACCTGTAGGCGAATTTTCAGGACGACTCCATCTTGTGGACGACCGGAGGAACGGTGTGCTGACCGGGGCCGCTTCCCGTGGGCTGCCGCAGCAGGCTCGTCAACGCCGGCCGGGGCTCGCCGCGCTCGCTGTGCTGCTTGTGCTTGGCGGTGCCCTGGCCACGACCCTGCTGGTGATGCGCGCCGACGAGCGTACCTCCGTTGTCCGCGTCACCAAGCGGATCGGCGCCGGTCAGCCCTTCGGTCGCGACGCGTTGCAGGAAGCTCGCATCGCCGATGAGGGGGTGTCTTATTGGCCTTGGTCTCAGCGTGATCGTGTCGCCGAGACCGTTGCCACGGTCACAGTGCTTCCGGGGACACTGCTCACCCAGCCGATGGCCGTAGCAGGCGACAGCGGAGCGGTCGCTGGCAAGACCGTCAAGGTGGGACTCGCTCTCAAGCCTGGCCAGGCCCCCTATGACCTACAGCGCGGGGAACATGTCCAGCTTATTCACGTGCCCGGGCGTGGACCCGGCTCTCTAGGGCCTTCGCTTGTTGTGGAGGAGGCTCTGGTGGACAGTGTGAGTTACGCGTCCGGTTCGGCCAGCCAAGCCACCGTTACCGTCGACAGTGCTGTCGCGCCTGTGGTTGCGGCCCACGCCGTCAGCGGTGAGATCGCCCTCGCCGTCATACGTGCGCAACCCTGACCCTGGAAACGACGCGCCACACTCTGTATTTCAGACCGGGCTGATCGAGATCGGCTTCTAATCCAACGGTCGCAGGTTGGAATCCTGCAGGGCGCTTCTCCGCGTGCGGAAATTCACGCCGTAGGCGCGCTCGGTTGAGGCATAGGGCAGATGTGAGGCAAAGCTGAGTCACCCGCTGAGCTCCCGGCCGAGCGTGGTTGCGGCGCTCAGCGCCAGGGAGGTCGTCTCCTGCGCCGTGCGATGGGCAGCCACCGATAGCCCCGAGACGTAGGTATTGGCGGTGAGCACGATGCCGGCGTGCCCGAGCATCGCCTGCACAACCTTCGAGTCCGTGTGGGGTCAGTGCCAAGGTGGCGGCGCCGTGCCGCAGGTCATGCAGCCGGACCGGTGACACTCCAGGACCAGCGAACCTTTCGGCAGCAGACGCCAAAGGGCAGCAGAAGGCCAAGCTCATGGACTCTCGGCTTACGCTGAACCTAAGGCTCAATTCCGTAGATGAGCTCTACGGGCGCATCCCCTCCGATATTTACCACCGCGTGGGCATCGGTTATGTCTATGAAGGACTGGCCGATGTGACGCACCAATGGCACAGCTATGCGAGATCGCTCAACGGTATCCCGATGATCGGAATACTGTTGCTGCCGGGTCGATATGCGGTTCCTATCGATGTTCCCGACCTTCAGCCTGTTCGGCATGCGCCGCTCGGCCCGAACGAAGTCCTTCAGATCGACATGGCTACCACGAGGTCTATGGCTGGTCGCCGGAGCCCGAAGGGAGTGTGAGATCCTTCCCGTGCCCCTACCGCCATACCACTTCAGCCCTCATCGCAGCCGGAGTGATCATCGTTCTGGTCGACGAGCTGTCGAAGCCGCTACACGATGCCGAGCATGGTCAAACAGCGCTTCTCGTGAAGGCAGGGCCGTCTTCGGCTATGCACTGGAGGTTGTGTGAGGGCGGAGCAGGCGGAGGTGTCGCCGCCGACTCCATCCCGATCTCGATAGCCGCGCTGATCAGCTTCCGAGCAGGCAGCCCCGTAGCGCGACCGTGCCTTGCTCAAGGGCGGGTTACCAGCGCGTTTGGGCACGTTCGCCGAGGTAGGGAGGGATCGCACAAGCGTGCGGCTGGACTGCTCTCCGTCCTGACCGGACGCCTCGCGAGGGGGCGGTGCCAACGTAGGAGCGTCGCCGGGGTGACCGGGAGCAGCTCCGCCCACCGGTGGGCGCGGGGCAGGGTCGAGGCGCCGGCCGTGCAGTGTGGCGATCCGCGCCCGGCGTCCTCGGCCTACCAGCGCAGGTGATCAAAATTGAACGTTGGTCATCGTGTACCACGTGGGAGCGAATACCAGCAGGGCCAGTGCGACCAGGACCGCCAACGACTTGAGTACGCGTGAGGTGGTGATGGTCGCGGGTGCGATGGGCCTCAGCTTCCATCGTCCGACCGCGATGAACGCCGCGACGCCTCCCAGCAAGAGATTCGCAGGCACCAATTCGTATTCGTCGCGCATGATATGAAAACCAGTCGCGAGGATCATTGTCAGCGTCAGGCCGGCGGCGGCGAGCGGCGTCAGCTTCGGTCTGACTCCCGTCATCGCCGGCAGGATCAGGCCGACGCCGCCGAGTACTTCAAGGACCCCGATGAAGACGATCAGGGACTGCGGCACCGCGGCGTACCAAGCCACCGCCCGGGGTGCTGCCGCATACAGAGCCTCGTCGTACAACAGCACCTTGCCGAAACCGCTGCCGGCAAAGAAGAAGCCCCACAACGCTTGGAGTGCCCAAAGTGCGCCGTTGAGAGTGAACCTCATTCCGCGCCCCTTGGGCTGCTGCTCGATGTCCTTAACGCCGAGGAGGTTCTCGCTGACGTGCTGGCTCATGTCCTGTCACTACCTTTTCTTATCGGGTGGGCCGGGGAACTCGCCGCTTTTTTGTTCCTTCGTCAGCACGTGGTGATCGGTACGTGGTGACAGGACTCATCCGACCACCGCAGCGAGGTCGCGCGCACCGTCCGTGGGACAGGGTGGGACACGCGGGGCGCGGTCTAGCTGCGAAAACAACAGTTTTTGCCGCGACTGAGGGCTGGGACGGTTCCCGCGGGGCGGGTATCGAGCGTCCCCGATCAGGCGTCCGTGAGGCTCGTGTCCGCTCTCCGGGTGCAGTGCTGGTTGCAATCCAGCGCCGCCCATGCCGTACCGGACAGACCGCCTGCGCCCGTCGGGTCCAGGTTGAAACGGGCCAAGATCCGAGCTGCGGTTCCCTTGAGCTCATGGTCATTCCTACCTGGCAGTCCCGGATGCCAGGGGGATATGGCTGAGGTGGGACGGGCAGGATGATCCGGTTGCGGTCTCGCTGCCGCCTCCTGACCTCTGCTGACTCATGCAACGCCCCGGGTTGCTTCTGCCGGAGGGACCATCGGCGTTATGGGCGTCAGGCAGAACGCCGGCGGCCGTCCGGCGCTGTCGCAGACCGGTGGGTCTTGCTGGTCAGCCCGCCACGGGATCGGCCGAGGGTGTGATCTGTCTCCTGGTTGTGGTGGTGCCCGCTCTCGGACCTCCGCCGCGTGCTGATGCGCTCGCACGATGATGGAATCCACCGCCGCCGGCCAATCGATGTTCCCCGCAGCGTCGGCTTCGGCCTGCGCCAGCTGCAGGCTCGCTGGCTCAACACCGACTCAACAGCTTCTCAACGGGTCAGGCCGCACGATACCGGCACGAACTCGAACAGGAGGCTCAGCATGAAGACGCTACAGGCCCTCGTCGCAGCCGCCGCCATCACCGCCGCGACCCTCGCCGCCGCCCCGGCCGCGAGCGCGACCACCGAGTCAGGCTGCCCCCGTCCGCGGGTGGCCAATCTGGACCCCGGCTACGTCACCATGAGAGGCACGTTCAACCTCAAGGCCGGCCCGTACGCGGGCAGCAGATGCGGCAACATCACCACGGTCGCCAAGGGCAGGGTGCTGTACGTCCACTGCTGGGTCCTCAACAGCCACGGCCACCCTTGGGGTTACATGCGGATCAAGGGCACCGGCACGCACGGCTGGATGTCGGTCGACAACGTCGACTACGGCAAGGGTCTCAACTTCGCCAAGTGCCCCGGCGCCGAACTCCGGTAGCCGGCCGTATCACGGCGGCCGGGAGGGGCGTCGGAAGGAGAGACGGTACCGTCAGCGGCCCACGCCGGTGAAGTGAACTGGCCGCCGGCCGACGGCGGGTCGTGCCGAGGCTGTGAGGCCGCGTGCGTGTCGGGGCGGCTGCCGCTGCTTGTCCACGCGTTGCGTGCCACCTGGTTGCAGCGGCATGGCGCCACGCTGACCCTGGAGGGGCACCAGAACACGGGCGGCATTCAGAAGGCCGTTGCCACCACGGCCGAGCAGGTGCACGCCGAGCTGGACAGGGCGTCAGTTCAACGGGTAGCCGAAGTCGTCGTTTCGCTGCTCGGGGGTGATGAGGACTGGGGTGTCGCGTCCAGCCGGTGGGAACACGGACACGGCTCCGTCTGCGGCGGCGAGGAGTTCGGTGGCGGCGTCGCCGTCGAGGTCGATCAGCGACACGGCCTGGCCGAAGCCCGTCACGCTGGGGTCGGAGATGCCGGCGGGCCCGCCGGGGTGGTTGAAGAGCGGCAGCGGGCTGCACGAGGTGGGAAGCCCGTTCCACGGTGAACTCTTTACGGCGGCTGGTGAGGATGAGCTGATCGCGGGCGGTCAGTGAGGCGGTGTTCCGAGGGAGCGGGGCCAGCCGGGCGAGCATCCGGTCCGGCGCCCAAGTACGACACCCGAGCCTGGAAGGCCAGGTCAACCGCCCTGCACCAGTTTTGGCCCGACACACGTCTAGATGTCATCTATTGGGGCACCTACCCGGACTGAGCGACTTAGACGCATTGCCTAGTGATCCGGAAGGTCGGAGGAAGCAGATGAGCGACACCCAGGACAACGCCCCGTCCAGCGCGCAGGGCGTGGATCGGAAGGCGGCGGCCGGCTACCCGCTCGCGCAAGACTCCGTGACCGCGCATGGCAGCGAGAGCGAGAACCCGGCAATCGACTCGCCGACTTCGAAGACCGGCGGTCGTCCGCGCACGAACCGGGACTGGTGGCCCAACCAGCTCGACCTCTCGGTGTTGCGCGCGCACTCGTCCAAGGGCAACCCGCTGGCGGAGGGCTTCAGCTACGCCAAGGAGTTCGAGAAGCTCGACGTCGAGGCCCTCAAGCAGGACATCATCGAGGTGCTCACCACCTCGCAGGACTGGTGGCCGGCCGACTTCGGCCACTACGGCGGTCTCATGATCCGGATGAGCTGGCACGCTGCGGGCACGTACCGGATCCACGACGGTCGCGGCGGGGCCGGCGATGGCGCTCAGCGTTTCGCCCCGCTCAACAGCTGGCCCGACAACGCCAACCTCGACAAGGCCCGCCGGTTGCTGTGGCCGGTGAAGCAGAAGTACGGCCAGAAGATCTCCTGGGCCGACCTGCTCGTGCTCGCCGGCAACGTCGCCCTGGAGTCGATGGGGTTCAAGACCTTCGGCTTCGGCTTCGGCCGCGAGGACGTCTGGGAGCCGGAGGAGATCTTCTGGGGGCCGGAGGACGCCTGGCTCGGTGACGAGCGCTACGTCACCGACAAGGAGATGGTGCCGAACTTCGGCGCGACCGAGATGGGTCTCATCTACGTCAACCCGGAGGGTCCCCGTGGCAACGCGGACCCGGCTGCGGCGGCGCATTTCATCCGCGAGACCTTCGGACGGATGGCGATGAACGATGAGGAGACTGTCGCACTCATCGCCGGCGGCCACACGTTCGGCAAGACCCACGGCGCCGGCGTCGCCGACGACCACGTGGGGCCGGAGCCCGAGGGCGCGCCGCTGGAGGCGCAGGGCCTGGGCTGGCTGAGCAAATACGGCACCGGCAAGGGCGGTGACACGATCACCAGCGGTCTCGAGGTGACGTGGACCGACCGGCCGACGCAGTGGAGCAGCCGTTTCTTCGAGATCCTCTTCGGGAACGAGTGGGAGCTCACCACCAGCCCCGGCGGCGCGAAGCAGTGGGTCGCCAAGGACGCCGACGCCATCATCCCCGACGCGCACGACCCGTCGAAGAAGCACAAGCCGACGATGCTCACGACCGACCTGTCGCTGCGTGTCGACCCGACGTACCGGGAGATCTCCCTCCGCTTCAAGGAGAACCCCGACGAGTTCGCGTTGGCCTTCGCCAAGGCCTGGTACAAGCTGCTGCACCGCGACATGGGTCCGGTCAGCCGCTTCCTCGGACCGTGGGTCGCCGAGCCCCAGCTGTGGCAGGACCCGGTGCCGGCCGTCGACCACGAACTCGTGGGTGACGCCGACGTCGCTTCCCTCAAGAAGAAGGTCCTGGAGTCCGGCCTCACGACCGCTCAACTGGTCTCCACCGCCTGGGCCTCCGCCGCGAGCTTCCGGTCCACCGACAAGCGCGGCGGCGCCAACGGCGCCCGGCTCCGTCTCGAGCCGCAGCGCAGCTGGGAGATCAACCAGCCCGAGCAGCTCACGACGGTTTTGGACACCCTTGAGAGCATCCAGCGCGAGTTCAACGAGGCCGGCGGCGCGAAGATCTCGCTCGCCGACCTGATCGTGCTGGCCGGCTCGGCCGCCGTCGAGAAGGCGGCAGGCGAGGCCGGCGTGGCGGTGACGGTGCCGTTCCGGCCGGGCCGCACCGACGCCACCCAGGAGCAGACCGACGTCGAGTCCTTCCGGGTCCTCGAGCCGCGGGCCGACGGGTTCCGCAACTACCTGCGTTCCGGCGAGAAGACCCAATCGGAGGTGCTGCTCGTCGATCGTGCCTACATGCTCAACCTGACCCCGCCCGAAATGACCGTCCTCATCGGCGGCCTGCGTTCCCTCGGGGCCAACTTCGGCGGTACGCAGCACGGCGTCCTCACCGACCGGCCCGGCGTGCTCACCAACGACTTCTTCACCAACCTGCTCTCCCCGGGCACCCGGTGGAGGGCATCGGACTCCGAGGAGCAGGTGTACGAGATCCGCGACGCGGCCACCGACGAGGTGAAGTGGACCGCCACCGCGGTCGACCTCATCTTCGGCTCCAACTCCCAGCTACGAGCACTCGCGGAGGTCTACGCCAGCCAGGACGCTCGCGACAAGTTCGTGACCGACTTCGTCGCGGCCTGGACCAAGGTCATGGAACTCGACCGGTTCGACCTGGCCTGACCCGTGTACTGGCGGTGGCGGCAATGTCTTGACGTGGGCTGGGGGTGCAGGCGCCCGATCCGCGCGGCTTCAGAGCCACGCCGAATAGGCCGGCAAACTGCCGGTTAATATCGGCTCGTGACGGTTCAAGATCGAAGCGCCTTCATCATCGGAGGCACAGGGCAGATCGGCCGGGCCACAGCCGCCCGGCTCACCGCCGCCGGGTACGCGGTGACCCTTGGGCACCGCCGGCCCCGTCCGGACGCCGCGGACCTGGACGGGGTGGTGTCGGTCCAGGTCGACCGGGCCGACACCGAGGCGCTGCTCGATGCCCTCGACGGCCACGATCTGGTCGTGGACACGGTCGCCTTCGCCCCCTTCCACGGTGCGCAGCTCGCCCAGCTGGCCGGCCGCGTCGGCTCGCTGGTGGTCATCTCGACGGGAGCGGTCTACCAGGCTCCCGGCCTGCCGGTGCCGATCCCGGAGACGTGGCCGACGGTCGAGCGCGACGCCCACGACTATCCGGCGGGGAAGGCGGCGCTGGAGCGCTGCCTGCTGGCCACGCCCGGCCTGCCGGTCAGCATCCTGCGGACGGGCGTGCTGCACGGCCCGTACGGCAAATCGCTGGATCACTGGTCGTTCATCAAGCGGGCGCTGGACAAGCGGCCGCACGTCGTACTCGCCCAGGACGGGCAGAGCCGGTTCCCCACCACGGCGGTGGCGAACGTCGCCGAGCTGATACATCTGTGCGCGCAGCACCCGGCGGCCCGGGTCCTCAACATCGCCGATGACCCGCTGACCGTCGCCGAGATCGGCGCCAGGATCTTCGCTGTCATGGGCCACGAGGCGGAGATCGTCACCTTCGCGGGCCCGTCGCGTCCGGACGGCCTGGGTTTCAACCCGTGGAATGTGCCGGAGCCGATCGTGTTCAGTCTGGACAGGGCCCGTGCCGAGCTCGGATACCGCCCTGCCGTCTCCTACGACGACGCGCTGCGCCAGGACATCGAATGGGCCGCCCGCGCCGTATCCGAGACCGAGGCGGGCGGCGGAGGCTGGCAGGATGTCTTCCCTGATCTGATCGTTCGCCACGGCCCCGACGTCTGGTTCCCCTACGCGGCCGAGGACGCGTATGTCGCCGGCGCGTAGGCGGCACTACCAGGCGACAGGCATCGCGTGCAGCCCGAAGAAGGGGGCATCGTCGGCGAAGGACAACTCCTCGAACCCGATCGCCAGGCGCAGCGTCGGTATCCGGCTCAGCAGCGTGCCGTAGGCGATCTGCAGCTCGGCGCGGGCGAGGTTGCGGCCGATGCACTGGTGTACCCCGTGGCCGAAGGCAACGTGGTGGTGGGCGGACCGGCGGATGTCGAACGTGTCGGGGTCCTCGAACGCCCGTACGTCACGGTTGGCGGATGCGGCCAGCACCGTCAGGCGATCACCGGCGCGGATCCGCGCGGAGCCGATGTCCAGGTCGTCGGTCGCGATCCGGTCGAAGCTGACCCAGTCCTGCACCGAGTGGAAGCGCAGCAGCTCCTCGATCGCACCCGGCAGCAGGCTCGGGTCGGCGCGCAGCGCGGCAAGCTGCTCGGGGTGCCGCAGCAGCGTGAGTACGCCCAGGGAGATCGTGTTCGCGGGCGAGTCGTAACCCGCGAGCAGCAGGAGGAAACCGATGTTGATCAGCTCGTCCGTGGTCAGCTCGCCGGTGGGCAGGTGTCTGGCGGCCAGCCGCCGGATCATTCCGTTGTGCGGTTCACGCTCTGCGCTGCGGATGAGTTCGCGCAAATAACCGCGAACGTCCCTGGACGCCTGGGCCGCCACGCTCGGATCCATACTCGTCACCGACAGCATCCGCAGCCGTGACTCGAAGAACTCGTGGTCGCCGGCCGGGATGCCGAACAACTCGCAGAGGACTCGCGCCGGAACCCGGCGGGCGTACAGACCGACGAGGTCGGCGGGCGCCCCGGCCTCCAGCAACTCGTCGACCGCCGTATCGGCGATCCGCTGGAGGGCGGGCCGCATGGCGTCCATCGGACGGGTACCGAGCTCCGAGATCAGCAACCGCCGGAACCGGCTGTGTTCCGGTGGATCCATATCGACGAAGAAGCCGTCGTCGGGGCGATCGTCGTCGGGTCCGCGAGGCCGTTCAGGGCGTCCGGTGTTCGAGCTGATCCTCGGGTCGCTGAGGAGCTGCCGAGCCTCGGCGTAGCGGGTGACCGCCCAGACCGGTGCGCCGTTGGGCAGGGCGGCTCGGACGACCGGCGCGGTGGCACGCATCCGCTGATACTCGTCCGGCGGTGCGAACGGGCAGGTCCGCTCCATGGGGAAGGTCGGCGTCGCGGTCATGTCCTGCTCGGATGCACTCATTGCGCTTCCCCGTCGATGTGGTCGGAAACGACGAGCCGGCACCTTGGCCCGGCTCCGCACCCGCGCCGTGCCGCGGTCTGCGCCTTCGGCTACGGCGGGACCATCGCCCATATGATCCTCGTCTGCTGGGGGCGTGAGCCTGCTGGAGGAATCGCTGGATCGCCGACCACAGGCCGGCGACGTGTGGCCGGGGTGCGGTCATGCTTCTCGTGTGTTGGCAGATGTGTCTGTTCAGGTAGTGCCGATGGTAAATCGGGTGGTTCAAAGATTGCTAGTGGTGGCATTTTCCGGATTTGTCATGCATAATCCCCTTCGCTTGTGATCAAGGGAGCGCAGGTGGGAGGTCTGCCCGTGAGCGACGGCCAGACAGCCCAGCCCTTGGCAGCCGACCGGCCCGCTGCGGCGCCGAGCCCCGCTCGGCAGGGCTGTCAACAACCCCCGGGTCGCCGACCTGTACGCGACCGCGACCGCCTCTACCTGGGCTGAGAGGCCGCCGATGCGACGGATCGTCAGCGGTCCTCATCGGTTCTCGCGGTGGAAGTGCTCGACGAGCTCTTGGACTCGGAGGCCGGCGGCGAAGTCGGCCAATGTGGTGTCCTCGCCCCGCACGGCGCGGGCGAACTCGCTGAGCCGGGTGTGCTCGCTGCCGCGCGGCTCGTCCACGTCGGCCGGGATCCATCCCTGCTCGTCGCCGAGCCACAGACGTGCCCAATCGGTGATCCGGTACGAGCGTTCGGTCCCGAGCAGGGTCCACTCATACGTCTCCGGGCCCGCGGCCACCTGCCCGGACAGGGTGACGGGCACGTCGCCCGCCAGGAACAGGCCATAGGCGGTGTCCTCCGCCCTCGCGCCGTAGGTGACGTGGGTGTGCACCGGTTCGAGCGGTTCCAGCAACCGGTCGGTCAGGAACAGATAGTGCGAGGCGACCTCGCGCAGGAAGCCGCCCTGCGCCCGCCCGGCCACCCATCCGGCGCTCTCCTGGAAGGCCCTGGGCCACTGGGGGAAGGTGAAGCGCAGCTCGATCCCGCGTATCGTGCCGATCTGACCCTTCTGGAGCGCGTCGCCGACGGCCAGCGCGGCGGCGCGGTCGGACAGGACGAAGTTCAGAGCGTTCGGTGCCCCCGTCGCCGCGGCTACCCGTACCATCTCCCGGCCCTCGGCGAGGTCCACGGCGAGTGGCTTTTCCGCGAAGACCGCCAGCCCTGCCTCCATGGCGCGTATGGCGTAGCGGGCGTGGGTGGCCGGGGGTGAGGCGATGTAGACGGCGTCGAGCGGATGGTGGCCGAGCAGTTCGTCCGCGTCGTCGACATAGGCGGGCCCCGGGTGGGCCGTCCGAGCTGACGCGACTGCCCGCGTGCTGGGGTCCGCGGCCGCGACGACCTCGAACTGCGGGTGCCGCTGAGCGACCTCGAGCATTTCGGCACCCATCACGCCCAGGCCGATGATGCCGAGGCGGATCCTGCTTCCGTCTTCCATGCACAGATCTTCGAGTACCTGCATATTTCAGCACAAGCGATGTTTTCTTAATGACAATGAAGTGGGGCTGTATGATCTGTGCGTGCTCGACGTTCACCGCCTGGCCGTGCTGCGCGCCGTCGTGGAGACCGGCTCCATCCAGGCCGCCGCGACCAACCTCGGTTACACCCCGTCCGCGATCAGCCAGCACATCGCCGCGCTGCAGCGGGAAACGGGCACGCTGCTCATGCAGCGACACGGGCGCGGCCTGCGCCCCACCGAGGCCGGACGGCTCCTGGCCGACCACGCCGGGGAGATCCAGACGCAGATCGCCCGCGCGGAGACCGCCCTCACCGACCTGCGCGCGGGCAAGACCAGCCGGCTGACCGTCCGCTACTTCGCCAGCGCCGGCGCCGTCCTCATTCCGCCCGTCATCGCGAAGTTCAGCCGGCTCTTCCCGGAGATCAGGCTGGAGCTACGGCTGGGCAAGGGGCTGACCGGCGAAGCCGCCGACGCCGAGATCATGGTGCTGGACGACACCGTTCACGTGCCGGCCGGGCTGCGCTGCATCCACCTGCTCGATGACCCCTTCCTGGCGATCCTGCCGCCAGGGCACACCCTCGCCGGGGAGAGGGAGATCGAGCTGGGCAGGCTGCGGGGCGAACCATGGGTCGACAACGAGTGGCCGGGCAGCATCTGCCGGCAGACGATGCTCGACGCGTGCGGGTCGGCCGGCTTCAACCCCAGCTTCGTGGTGGAAGCCCACGACTACGCCACCGCGGCCGCGTTCGTCTCCGCCGGGCTGGGCGTGACCATGGTGCCGCGGCTCGCGCTCAGCACCATGCCCTCCATCTCGTTCGCCTGCCTGCCGGTCACCCGGCCGGCCCCTGTCCGCTCCATCTTCGTCGTCGTCAAGGAGGCGAACGAAGATCATCCTGCCCTTTCGGCGTTCCTCGACCTGCTCCGCGAAACCGCCGGCTCGCACGCACCCGCCTCTGATTGACCGGCCGTCCCCAGCTGCCCCCGCGTGACTCGGCGGCGTCGGGAGAAGCTCCGAAGCGGCTACGTGCCGAGGGGGGTGTGCGGTCCCAGCAGGTCCTTCAAGGCGGCCGTCATCGCCGCGACGAGGTCGCGGCGCGGGTCGATGAGCCACTGGAGCTGGAGCCCGTCCCATAGGGCCACGAGGGACTCGGCGATGCCCTTGGGGTCCCTGGCGTTGGAGACGCGGCCCTCGTCCTGATCCCGGCGGACGGCGATCGCGAGCAGGCCGATCGTCCTGTCGTACCTGTCACGGAACCACTCATGCGCCGGATGGTCCGGCGCCGACGACTCGGCGGCCATGAGGGCGAGCAGCCGCAGCATCTCGGGCCGTTCGAGGTTCCGGCGAACGTACTGCAGCACGGCGTACGCCACGCTCTCCTTGCGGCTGTCCGAATCGAAGGAGTCGGCGTGCGCGGAGTCGGCGTTCTCGAGGACGGCCACGAGGAGCTCGCTCTTGCTGGGGAAGTGATGGACGACGCTGGTCAGGCTGAGGTCGAGCTGCTTCGCGATCTCCCGCAGCGACCCGCCCCGGTAGCCGCGTGCCGAGAAGACGGAGGTCGCGGAGGCGACGATCTCGGCGCGGCGGCGCGCGCTCTTGGCGTAGGGGCCACGCCGAGTGCCTGGCCGGCTCGCCATCTCATCGGTCATGGCAGCAACCCTATGGGCCTTGCGGCTACCGCCGGTGAATTCCGCACAAGGAAAATGTAGCAACTGTTCGGTTTTTGGGGTAGCGTCTCGCTCACCCACACCACGACGTGCGGAAGAAGCGCTCACGCTTCAATCGGGTGGAGAGGAACGGGATCGATGTTCACCCCGAACGTTGCCAAGACACTCGTCGGCGGTCTGGCCGTCGCACTACTCCTGACCGGCTGCGGCCGGTCCGACGCCCGGCCGGAGCAGGCCGCGGCAGGCGCCCTGATCGACACCGAACCCGCCGCCGGCACCATCACCGTGTGGGCGATGGGAACGGAGGGCGAGCTTCTGCCCAAGCTGGCCGCCCAGTTCGGCACGGCGAACCCCGGCGCGAAGGTCGAGGTGACAGCGGTTCCCTGGCAGGACTACGCCAAGAAGGTGCAGACGGCGATCGCCTCCGGAGACACTCCTGACGCCACCATGGTGGGTGCGGTGGACCTCGCGGCGTTCGCGTCCACGGGCGGGCTGGACCAGGTCCCGTCCAAACTCGTCGACTACGGCGCCTTCTACCGCGGCGCCGTCCAGAGCACCACCTTCGAGGGAGCCGAGTACGGCGTCCCCTGGTACGTGGAGACCCGCTCGCTCTTCTACCGCAAGGACCTGGCGCGGGCCGCCGGGGTCTCCGCGCCCAGGACCTGGGACGAGTACGGCCCGTTCCTCAAGGCCCTCCAGCGGCAAGGGGCCAAGTGGGGGCTGTCCCTGCCGACCGGCGCCACGGGGACCTGGCAGAGCGTCGTGCCGTTCATGTGGCAGGCCGGAGCCCGGATCATGAACGAGGACGGGACCACGTTCACCTTCGACACGCCCGAGGCGCTCAAAGGGCTGGAGTTCTACCGGTCGCTCATCGCCTCGAAGATCACCAGCCCGAACGGCCCGGTGAGCCTGGGAGAGATCGAGCCGCAGTTCGTCGCCGGCTCCACTGCCGCGCTGATCTCCGGCCCCTGGGAGGTGAACCTGCTGAAATCCGCCGGCGGTTCATCCTTCGTCGACGAGAAGGTGGGCATCGCACCGCTCCCGTCGGGACCGAAGTCCAACGCCGGCTACATCGGGGGCGGACAGTGGGCGGTGTTCAAGGACGCCAAGAATCGTGAAGGCGCCTGGAAGTTCATCCGGTGGCTGGCCAGTCCTGAGGTCCAGAAGACCTGGTACGACCTGTCCGGCGACCTGCCCGCCGTCCAGTCGGCCTGGAACGAGGGCAAGCTCGCGACCGACGCGACTCTGGCCGTGTTCCGCACCCAGCTGACGACGGCACAGCCAGGACCGAACACCACGACCTGGCGGCAGGTCACGGCGGTGCTGGACGGCGAGATCGAAAAGGTCGCCAAGGGCGTCAGCACACCGGAAGCGGCTCTGCGGGAGATCCAGAAGAAGGCGTCGGAGATCGGGACCGGAGCATAGGGATGGCCTCTCTCGCCTCCGTGAAATCCGCGCCGGGCCGGGCTGCCGGACCGCGGCGAACGAGGCCACCGCGGGCGATGTCGGAACGCGCCCGGCGCACGCTGGTCGCCTGGGCCTTCTGCGCCCCCTTCATCGCGCTCTTCGCCACCTTCGGCGTGTGGCCGGTCTTCTCCTCCCTGTCGATGAGCGTCACGGACATCACGAGCCGGGACATCCGGACGCCCTTCAGCGTCGACTTCGTGGGCATCGCGCACTACGCCGAGCTCTTCGGGGATCCGACTTTCCTGCGGGCGGCCCTCAACACGCTCTACTTCGTCGTCGTGGGAATCCCGCTGACGATGATCATCGCCCTGGCCCTCGCCGTCGCACTCAATTCGGGGATCCGGCGGGCGAAGGGACTCTTCCGGGTCGCGTACTTCGCGCCCGTGGTGACCAGCGTCGTGGCGACAGCGGTGGTGTGGAGGTACCTCTACCAGCCGGATGGCATGATCAACGCCGTCCTCGCCGTCGTGGGCATCCACGGGCCGGACTGGTTGAACGACCCGAACTGGTCCATGCCCGCGCTCATCCTGATGGCGGTCTGGCGCCACTTCGGCATCCCCATGGTGATCTTCCTGGCCGGGCTGCAGTCCATCCCCGAGGACCTGCGTGAGGCGGCCCGCGTGGACGGCGCCACCCGCGGGCGGGCCTTCCGCAGCATCACCCTGCCGCTGCTCCGGCCGGCCACGCTGGTGGTCGCCGTGCTGCTGAGCATCGGTTACCTGCAGTTCTTCGAGGAGCCGTTCGTGATGACGAGTGGCGGCCCGCTGGACAGCACCACCTCGATCAGTTACTACGCCTACGAGCAATTCGGCTTCGGCAACTACGGCATGGCCTCGGCCGCCTCGTACGTGCTGGTGGCCGCGATCGCGCTGCTCAGCATCCTGCAGTTCCGCATCTTCCGAGCGAAGGCATGACATGACCACCACGACCGCGAGCACCGCTGCGGCCGCGTCCGGCCTCAGCGCGCCCCGGCCCGTCCGGTACGCCCGCATCATGCTCTACGGCGCCCTCACGTTGGGCCTCCTCGCGACGCTGGCACCGTTCGCGTGGATGTTCCTGGGGGCGGTCAAGCCGACAGGGGAGATCGTCGCGCATCCGAGCGACTGGCTGCCCCGTTCTCCGACGCTCGGCAACTTCGAGGAGTTGCTGTCGAAGCAGAACTTCGCGGTGTACTTCCTCAACAGCACGCTGGTCGCCGTGACGTGTGTCGCCGGAAATCTGCTCTTCTGCTCCATGGCGGGGTACGCCTTCGCGAAGATGGAGTTCGCCGGGAAACGCCTGCTGTTCGGCCTCGTCCTCACGATGCTGATCATTCCTGGCGTCACGACCTTCGTGCCGCTCTTCGTCCTCGTCAGCAACATGGGACTGAGCAACTCCTACCTCGGGTTGATCCTGCCCTTCCTCGTGACACCGCTCGGCGTGTTTCTCATGCGGCAATTCATCAGGGACATCCCGGATTCTCTCGTCGAA
Source organism: Nonomuraea sp. JJY05 (assembly GCF_043496855.1). NCBI lineage: Bacteria > Bacillati > Actinomycetota > Actinomycetes > Streptosporangiales > Streptosporangiaceae > Nonomuraea > Nonomuraea sp. JJY05. Next base: position 209,543 of record NZ_JBIEIS010000018.1, on the reverse strand, counting down.
GCGGCCCGCCTTGACGGCGCCGGTGAGACACACATCTTTCTCAGGGTCATCGTCCCGCTCTGCCGGCCGGCGCTGGCGACCCTGGCGATCCTGATCTTCCTCGCCCAGTGGAACAACTTCCTGTGGCCGCTGGTGATCGCGCAGACCGAAGATCGTTACACCCTGCCGGTCGCGCTCGCCCTGTTCTCGGTGGGCGCCAACGGCACCAACTACGGTCTGCTGCTCGCCGGTGCGGTGACCGTCGTCACCCCGATCGTGCTGCTGTTCCTGTTCCTGCAGAAACAGTTCATCCAGGGCATCGCCAACACCGGCCTCAAGTAGCAGGCCCCGAACAGCAAAGGAGAACCGACCATGCTTCGCCCGCAGGACGGTCCCACCCGCGAACGCCGCTCTCTGGCCGGTTTGTGGAGGTTCCGGCTGGACGCGGAGGGAGCCGGCCACACCGAAGGCTGGTGGCGCTCGCCCCTCGCGGAGGCCGTGGACATCCCCGTACCGGCCAGCTACAACGACATCTACCCCGACGCGACGGTACGGGACCACGTGGGGGACGCCTGGTACCAGACGAACGCGTGGGTGCCGGCCACGTGGGCCGGGCAGCGCATCGTCCTGCGCTTCGACGCCGCGACACACCGCGCGACCGTCTGGGTCAACGACACCGAGGTCGCCCAGCACGAGGGCGGCTACACCCCGTTCGAGGCGGACGTCACCGCATACGTGCGACCGGGAGCCGAGAACCGGGTCACCGTCGTGGTCAACAACGAACTGAGCTGGGCGTCGATCCCGCCGGGCACCATCGAGGAGCGTCCCGACGGCCGCCGGGTGCAGCGCTACTTCCACGACTTCTTCAACTACGCGGGCCTGCACCGGCCGGTCTGGCTGTACACCACGCCCCCGGCGTACATCAGCGACATCACCGTGACCACGGCCTTCGACGACACCACCGGCGTGATCGGCTACCGGGTGGACAGCACCGGGGAGACGGGCTCCCTCCGCGTGTCGCTGCGCGACGCTTCGGGCGCCGAGGTGGCCGCCGCCACCGGCGCGGCCGGCACCCTGCGGGTGCCCGACGTACATCCCTGGGCTCCCGGCGACGGTTACCTCTACGAGCTCGAGGCCACGCTGCTCGGCACCTCCGGGGAGGTCGCCGACGCTTACCGCCAGCCGGTGGGCGTGCGCACGGTGGAGGTACGCGGGAAGCAGTTCCTGATCAACGCAGACCCCTTCTACTTCAAGGGGTTCGGCAAGCACGAGGACGCGGCGGTGCGCGGCAAGGGGCACGACGACGTGCTGATGGTGCACGACTTCGCGCTGATGGAGTGGATCGGCGCGAACTCCTTCCGCACCTCGCACTACCCGTACGCGGAGGAGGTCCTCGACTACGCCGACCGGCACGGCGTGGTCGTCATCGGCGAGACGGCCGCCGTCGGGCTCAATCTCAACATCGGCGGTGGTGTCTTCACCTCCGGTGAACGGGTGTCCACCTTCTCCCCGGACACGATCAGCGAGGAGACCCGCCGCATCCACCTGCAGGCGATCCGGGAGCTGGTGGCCCGCGACAAGAACCGTCCCAGCGTCGTGCTGTGGTCCGTGGCCAACGAACCCGACCACGTCCAGCCCGAAGCGCGCGACTACTTCGCCCCGCTCGCCGCGGAAACCCGCCGCCTCGACCAGACCCGGCCCGTGGCCTACGTCAACGCGCTGCTCGCGCCGCCGGACCAGTGCGTGGTCACCGACCTGTTCGACGTCGTCCTGCTCAACCGTTACTACGGCTGGTACTTCGGCCCCGGCGACCTGGCAGCGGTCGAGACCGCGCTGGAGGCCGAACTGCGGCAGTGGGCGCAGGCGCATGACAAGCCGATCGTCATCACCGAGTACGGCGCCGACACCTACCCCGGCCTGCGCAGCATCGTGCCCGCCCCGTGGACCGAGGAGTACCAGGCCGACCTGCTCGACGTGTATCACCGGGTCTTCGACCGGGTCGACGCGGTGGTGGGCGAACAGGTCTGGAACTTCGCCGACTTCGCCACCACGCCGGGCGTCTTCCGCGTCGACGGCAACAAGAAGGGTGTTTTCACGCGCGACCGCCGTCCCAAGACCGCCGCCTTCCACCTGCGCGCCCGCTGGCGCAAGGACGAGCGATCGTGAGGGCGAGCGCGCCCAGGCTCAGCACCCCGCCCACCAGCGCCGGTGCTCACGCCCGCCGACGCGGGTTCAGCCCAGCTTTCTCTCTTTGTCCGGGATACGTGCGCGACCGCGCCAGTTGAGCGGCCCGATCACTCCGGGCGTGCCCGGCGGCCGCGCCCCTCCGCCGTCGGGCGCCCGAGCAGCTGGTCGATGCTGCGGCGCTCGCGTTTGGTGGGACGTCCGGCGCCACGAGCCCGGACGGCCACCGTCACGGTCTCCTCGCGCGGAGGAGGCGGAGGGCTCTTGTCGACATAGCACTCGGCGGCCACGGCGGCGCCGACGCGTTTGGTGATGATCCGGGAGACGACCACGATGCGTTCGCGCCCCTCGTGTCGCAGCCGGACCTCGTCACCGACCCGGACGACGTGCGCGGGCTTGACCCGCACCCCGTTGACCCGGACGTGACCGCCCCGGCAGGCGTCGGACGCGATCGAGCGAGTCCTGGTCAGCCGCACCGACCAGATCCAGCTGTCCACCCGCGCACTCACCTGCTCACCTGACACCCCGACACTGTACTGAGCGACGTGGCACCCGTCGATCGCACGAGAGTGGGGTCTGCGCCCGTGCCGTCGAGTGGTCCTCAGCGTGTTCATTCATTACGGACCCTTGGCTTCATGGGACCTAGGGCGGGGGTACTTCCTCCCTTATGGGGCGATCTTGGGCCCCCTGGAGGAGGTCGGACTATGTACGCAGTGGTGCGGCGATATGAGGGGATAACCGATCCCGCCGAGGCCGGACGCCGAGTGAAGGAAGAGTTCATCTCGCTCGTTCGCTCGATCCCCGGGTTCGTGGCTTACTACTGGGTTGACGCCGGCGGTGGGGTGATGGTCTCCACCAGCGTCTTCGAAGATGAGGCCGGAGCCGAAGAATCGAGCAAGAGAGCCGCGGACTTCGTGCGGGACCGCCTTGCCTCCCTGTATCCGAACCCTCCTCAGGTGACGGCCGGCGAGGTTGTGGCGTCCGGGTAGCGGCTGCGCCGGGGAAGCACCCTCGGGTTACGTGCGGGTGGCCGCCCAAGGGGCAAAAGGCCCAAGGGAGACCTTAAGAGATCCGTAAGGTTGGTCCGCGAGGCTACAGAACGTCAGAGCGGCTGGGGCGGACGGCCCCGCCCCTTCCCCCTGGAGGACCATCATGAGGACGATCGCCGCCAGCCTGTTCATCTCGCTCGACGGGGTCGTGGAGGAGCCGGCGCAGTGGCATTTCCCGTACTTCAACGACGAGATGGGCGCCGCCGTGACGGCGCAGATGGCCGACACCCTGCTCCTGGGGCGCAAGACCTACGACAGCTTCGCCGGAGCGTGGCCGGAGCGGGAGGCCGAGGGTGGCGAGGACGCCGGCTTCGCGAAGACGCTCGGCGACGCGCGGAAGATCGTCGTGTCGCGCCAGCCCCTGGAGTTCAGCTGGCGGAACTCCGAGCTGCTCCAGGGTGACCTGGCCGAGGCCGTGACCGCGTTGAAGAACGAGGAGGGCGGCCGGATCGCCGTCAGCGGCTCGGTCTCGGTGGTGCGCCAGCTGCTGGCCGCGGGACTGCTGGACGAACTGCACCTGCTGGTGCACCCGATCGCCGTCCGCAAGGGGGAGCGCCTGTTCGACGAGGGGGAGAGCTCCATCCCGCTGGAACTGATCAAGTCCGAGACGTTCACGACGGGTGTGCTGTACCTGGTCTATCGGCCTGCCGGGGCGAGCGGTGACGCCTCTTACGACGACGCCAAGGCCCATCTGTCCCAGGGCGAGCAGTAGGAGCGGGCGCGGGTGGCGCCGTCCCCCTTCGAACGGCGCCACGGGTGCGCGGTGACTTGAGGGAGTCGACCTGGTCGGCGCATCGCCGCGCACCTCGCACCAAGTCGTGAGCTCCGGAGTCTGGCTGTTCTCCGCTCGGATTCGGCACGATCAAACCGTAGAGGTCAGTGACGATCGGAGAGTCGCCGGACAGATGAAGAAGTCTTTTGGACGCCTTGGTAGAGGCAGGATCGAAGATCACACCCCTCCTCTCCCCGGACACCCCGTGCGAACGGACAAGATCCCACGCGTCGGCCCTTCCTGGCGGCACCGGATCTCGGGTTCCTTCATCCTCACCGCGCTCTTGGGGGTCGGCGCCTTGGCCGGCGCCCTCTTCCTTCCCCGCTACCTGCTCGCATGGGACCTGGGCACGGAGAAGCCGCCGGCCGACTACGCCACCGCCGTGAACAACATCCGCACCGCCCTGCTCCAGGGGGTCGGGGGCCTGATGCTGCTGATCGGCGCCTATCTCACCTGGCGCCAACTGCAGCTCAGCCGTCACGGGCAGGCCACCGAGTCCTTCGCCGCCGCCATCGCGCATCTGGGCGACCCGAGCGTGGACGTCCGTCTGGGCGGCATCTACGCCCTGGAACGCATCTCCCGCTCCTCCACGGCCGACCGCCGGACCATCGGGGAGATCCTCTGCGCGTTCGTCGGCAACCGCGCCCGCGAGCCGCAACGCGACACCCGGCACGCGCGTCACGCCACCACAGCGGCGGGCAGCTTGGCCAACCTCTCCCTCCGCGCCCCTGACCTCCACGCGGCACTTGCCGTCCTCGGCCGCCGGGAGGCGGTCCGAGGCCAGGTGCTCCGCCTCGACCGCCTGGTCCTGCCCAAGGCCCACCTCGCCTCCACCCGGCTGCGGGACGCGGACTTCCATTTCAGCGATCTGACCGGAGCCTCGTGCGTCGGAGCCGACCTGACTCGCGCGGATCTCACCGGAGTACGCCTGGCGGGGGCGATCCTCGCCGACGCGATCCTCTATCAGGCCGATCTGCGCGACGCGGTGCTGACCGGAGCCATTGCCGAGGGCATCGACCTCCGGGGCACCGATCTGAGCAGGGCGGACCTGCGAAACGCGAACCTGCGCGGCGCTCGCCTGGACTACGGCGACCTGCGTGGAGCCACGCTGACCGGCGCAGACCTGACCGGTGCTTCGCTGAAACGTGTGGTCTTCGACGGGACCACCGCTTGGCCCGACGGCTTCGACACCTCCCGCATCACACCTGCCCGGCTCCGGTCGCTCCCGCCTGTCCGGATGAGGACCTACGAAGAGCTCGCTGTCCGGCCGGCGTCCGCCGGCAATGATTCACCGGCCGAAGCCGAGTAGGATCCGCGGTCGTCAGCAGACGCCAGGCAGCTTGCACACCTTGGTGGCCATCTTCCTGGCCGCCTTGGTCAGCCCGCCGGGCTCGTAGCCTCCCAAGGTGGTCGTGTAGATCATCAGGGCGCTGCCTCGGCGCGCCACGACCCCGCTGATCGTGTCGTTCACGCTCCCGTCCTGCAAGGTCTCGAGCCCCATCCCCATGGCCTCGTCGCCCACCTTGACCTTGCTCGTCCGCCACCTGATCCCGAGCTCGGGCGACGACGGGTCGCCCTTGCGCGCGCACCGCTTGACCTCGGTACGCAGGCGGGTGAGCGCGGCATGGGCGGCACGGGGGCTCTTGTAGAGGACGAGCTGTTCGGAGGAGCTGCTGGGGGCGCTGGTCCAGAGGGTGATCGTGCGGGCCGCCACCCTGCCGCGGTCGACGGCGTTGCGGTGCCAGCACGGGTTCAGCTCCAATGGGCCGGTGAGCTTGTCGCTGATCTTGTAGCCCTGTTCGGACGCCACATTGGCGGGCTGGGGCTTGCGCGCCTCGCTTTCGGTGAGCAGGAAGTTCTTCGGGATCTCCGTCACGGCCGCCGGGGAGAGGGCCAGCAGGAAGGAGAGCGTTACGCTGATCATGAACCGTTTGACGACGGCCGGAGTGGCTTTGTTCAAGCAGGTCCGGTCTCGGGCGAGTCGGGGATCTTCATGCCCAGCGATCGTAGGAGCATTCGCGCGCCGAAGGAGGACGAGCACGGTCCTCGTTGCGATGCACAATGCAGGCATGCTTGAAACGTCCGCTCGGTTGCTTCGGTTGTTGTCGCTGTTGCAGCAGCACCGCGACTGGCCCGGCCCGCAGCTGGCCGACCGGCTGGGGGTGACGGTGCGCACCGTGCGCCGTGACGTCGACCGGCTGCGCGAGCTCGGTTACCCGGTGCACGCCACGATCGGGAACATCGGCGGTTACCGGCTGGGCGCGGGGGCCGCCATGCCGCCGCTGCTGCTCGACGACGAGGAGGCCGTGGCGGTCGCGGTGGGACTGCGTACCGCGGCGAACGGCACGGTGGTCGGGATCGAGGAGACGTCGGTGCGGGCACTGGCGAAACTGGAGCAGATCCTGCCGCCACGGCTGCGGTACCAGGTCGCGGCGCTGGACGCCGCCACCGTGGCCCAGCACCGGCCGGGCGCGGTGGTCTCGACGGAGCTGCTGACCACGATCGCCGCCGCCTGCCGCGATCAGCAGCGGCTGCGGGTGGACTACCGCAGCCACGACGGCACCGAGACCACCCGTACGGTCGAGCCGCACAAGCTGGTCCACGCCGGCCGCCGCTGGTATCTGGTCGCCTACGACCTCGACCGGGCCGACTGGCGGACCTTCCGCCTCGACCGGCTGCGGCCGCGCACCCCGTCCGGTCCGCGGTTCACGCCGCGCGAGCCGCCCGCCGGCGACATCGGCGGGTACGCGTCCTGGAAGGTCGGCGTGGACCGCTACCGCTACCAGGCGCGGTTCACCATGCACGCCTCCGCGGCCGAGGTCGCCGAACGGGTGCCGGCCGACGCCGGGGTGGTCGAAGCCGTCGACGAGCGCACCTGCACCCTGCGCGCCGGCTCCAACTCCCTCGACGGGCTCGCCCTGCACGTGACCCTGCTCGGCTTCGACTTCACCGTCCACGAACCGGCCGAGCTCGTCGAGCGCTTCAGGACACTGCACGCCCGCATCGGCCAGGCCCTTCGAGAGGACTGACGGGACCGCTCAGGAGAAGTCGGCGGCCCGGTCGAGGGCCCACTGGGCGAACGTACGGGCCGGCCGGCCGGTGAGCCGCTGGACGGTGCCGTACACCTGCGCGGGCCGGCCGACCGACTGCTCCCACTGCTCGAACAGGGTGTCCAGGACGAACGGCGGCACGAACCGGCTCATCTGCTCGCGGGCGACCTCTCCAGGCCAGGTCGGCGCCGCGCAGCGCCTGCTCGATCTCGGCGTGGTAGGCCGCGATCGGGTTGGCCTGCTCGGCGGCGGTGCCGTCGACCCCGTTGGACGGCAGCAGGACCACGCGCTCCACGCCGGTTATCCGCTGCCCTGTTGATGGACGCTCTGCCAGCCAAGGAGGACAAGATCGGTTGTCGTTACGCGCGGAACGGGATGGAACGCCTATCGGATGTAGATGCACCGATCGAGCCATGAGGAGCTCTCATGTCGTACCTGATGAAAAGGCTGATGGCCGTGGCGGCGCTGGCGACCGCCACCGTGACAGCCGCCGCCACCGTCCAGGGTGGCGCGCTGTTCGACGGCTTCGGCAAGGGCGTGCAGGAGGGCACGGCGCTCGCCGTCGCCGAGAGCGCCGCCAGGCAGAACGCGCTCGACCACGGGTTCGCGGCGTGCGACGTGTTCGAGTCGGTGGTCTCCCAGGACGCGCGTACGCACGTGTTCTTCGCGGTGGTCACGGTCCGCTGCGACGAGGAGGCCGTGCTGGGGTGATCCCCAGGTGCCTCCCGGACGCGGCGCTCGGCCGGCGCCGGCCGAGAGGACGAGAGACGCTCCGAGGCCGCACACTGCGCATGCGGCCTCGGGCGGGGTCAGCGGGTGGTCATGAGGGTCAGGCTCTCGTCCTGTACGGAGGTCGCGACGCCGCGGGTGATGCGGTATCCGGCGAGGTCGGGGCCGTCACCGTCGATGATCTCCTGAGCCGCGAGCCGGCCGAGCTCGGGCGCCAGGTTGACGCCGCTGTGGGTGACGAGGTGGTAGAGGCCGGGGACGTCGGGGTGCGTGCCCGCCAGCGGCAGGCCGTCCGCCGGCACGGGCCGGACGCCGAGGCGCACCCCGGCCAGCCGGGCGGTGCGCAGCGCGGGCAGGACACGCTGGCCGCCGGCGTGCAGCCGTTCGGCCAGGGCGTCGTCGCTCTGGCCGGGCAGCAGCGCGTCGACCGGCCAGGAGATGGAGCAGATGCGGTCTCCGGGCGCGGGGCGCAGGTCCACCTCGGGCGTGGCCAGGATGGCGTCGAGCCGCAGGCCGGGGACCGGGGTGCTCTCTCCTACCAGCCCGGGGATCCGGGACATGGGAAGGTCGGTGCCGGCCAGGGCCGCGACGCGGTCGGCGTCCGGGCCGGTGCAGTTGACCACCCAGTCGGCCTCCCAGCGCCGCGTGCCGGTCTCGACACCGGTGACGGCGTCGCCGTGGCGGATCAGGGCCTGTGCCCGCAGGCCGTACCTGATGTCGGCGCCGAGCGTGGCGGCGCGATCGAGCAGGCGCTGCACGAAGAGCGGGGCGTCGTACCACGCGCTCTGGTCGTGGACCACCAGCTCGCTCGCCGTGCACGCCGCCGGGTCGACGGCAGGGGCGAGCTCGCGCAGCTCGGACGGGTCGGCGATGCGGCAGGGGTGCCCCCAGGACCGCAGGCGCTCAGCCCGCTCCCTGAGCCCTTGCCGGCTCTCCTCGCTGTCGCCCCACTGGATGGCGGGCATGGGGTGCCGCCACGACGCGCCCCCGAGCTCCTCGGCCAGCGTGGCGTGCAGGGCGGAGCTGGCGCGGTTCAGCTCGTAGTAGGCGCGCGGAGTCTTCAGGTGGGTGACGTCCATGGAAAAGGTCGCGCTGGAGGTTCCCGCGGCGGGGCCGCCGGCCTCGATGACGACGACCTGAGCCCCTGCGACGGCCAGGTGGTAGGCGACGGAGGCACCGAGCACTCCGGCGCCGAGAACGATGACGCGGGACACGTGGATATCTTTCCTTCGGGAGTCAGAGAACCTTGCTGAGGAATGCCCGGGTGCGCTCGTGCCGGGGCTCGCCGAGCACGGCGCCGGGCGCCCCGGACTCCACGACGACCCCGTCGTCCATGAAGATGATGGTGTCGCACACCTCGCGGGCGAATCCCATCTCGTGGGTGACGATGATCATGGTCATGCCGTCCTCGCGTACGAGGTCGCGCATGACGTCCAGGACCTCGCCCACGAGTTCCGGGTCGAGGGCCGAGGTCGGCTCGTCGAAGAGCATGAGGTCGGGCCGCATCGCCAGGGCGCGGGCGATGGCCACGCGCTGCTGCTGGCCGCCGGACAGCTGGTCGGGGCGGCTGTTCGCCTTGTCGGCCAGCCCCACCCTGGCCAGCAGGGCGTGGGCGCGCTCGCGTACCTCGGCCTTGGGCTCTTTCTTGACCATGATCGGCGCCATCATGATGTTCTCGAGCGCGCTCATGTGCGGGAAGAGGTTGAAGCGCTGGAAGACCATGCCGATGTCCACCCGCTGGGCGGCGATCGCCTTGTCCGGCAGCTCGTAGACCTTCCCGTCGCGCTCCTCGTAGCCGATCAGGTGGTCGCGGAAGTAGAGGCGGCCGGCGTCGATGCGTTCGAGGTGGTTGATGCAGCGCAGGAAGGTGGACTTGCCGGACCCCGACGGGCCGATCATGGCCAGCACCTCGCCCTCGGCGACCTCCAGGTCGATGCCTTTGAGCACGTCGAGCGTCCCGAACCGCTTGTGCACGCCTTCCGCGCGGATGAGGGTCTTCATCTGCTGAACCTGCGTTCGATGTAGTGCTGCCCGGCGTTCAGGGCGGTCGTGGCCACGAGGTACCAGAAGCACGCGACCGTGAGCAGCGCGACCTGCTGGAAGTTCCTGGAGTAGATGCCCTGGATCGAGGTCAGGAGCTCCGGTACGGCGATGGCGAAGACGAGGGAGGTGGTCTTGAGCATGGAGACGACCTGGTTGCCCGTCGGCGGGATGATGACCCGCATGGCCTGGGGAAGGATGATCTTCCGCAGGGTCTGGAAGCGGGTCAGGCCCAGGGCGTGGGCCGCCTCCGTCTGACCGTGGTCGACGGAGGTGATGCCGGCCCGCACGATCTCGGCCATGTAGGCCGCCTCGTGCAGGCCGAGGCCCAGCACCGCCGCGGTGAGCTGGGTGATGATCAGGTTGGTGTCGACCTCGAAGAACGTCGGCCCCCAGGGCACGCCGAGCCCGATCTTCGGCACCACCGCGGACAGGAAGTACCAGAACAGCAGCTGCACCAGCAGCGGCACGCCGCGGAAGACCCAGATGTAGAACGCGCTCAGCGCCGCCAGCAACGGGTTGGGCGACATGCGCAGCACGGCCAGCACGATGCCGCCCGCGACGCCGACGGCCATGGCGAGCAGCGTGAGCAGCAGCGTGGTGCCGAGCCCGCTCAGGACCGCGGGGGAGAAGAGGTACTCGCCGACCACCTTCCACTCCATGCGCGGGTTGGCCAGCCAGCCCTGCAGCAGGAAGATCACCAGGAAGCCGAGGACGGCCGCGCTCACCCAACGCCCTGGATGTCGCAGCGGGACGGCCTGGATCCGCTCCCGGGGAGCCGGGGGAGCGCTCTGCCCGGTCGTGGTCACGACTCGCCGCCGTTGATCACGGCTTTGTCGAGTGCGCCCGACGACATCTTCCACTTGTCGAGGATCTTGGCGTAGGAGCCGTTCTCCATCAGCTTCTGCAGCGCCTGCTGCACGGCCTTGGAGAGGTTCTGGTCCTCCTTGTTGACGAGGATCCCGTACGGCAGGAAGCGGTAGGGCTCGCCCACCTGCTTCATCCGGCCACCGGACTGCTCGGCCTGGTAGGTGATGGTGGGCGTGCCGCCGATGAAGGCGTTGGCCCGGCCGGTGGAGACGGCCTGCAGGCAGCCGACCGTGTCGGGGAAGACCAGCACCTGGACCGCCGGCTTGCCCGCGTCCGTGCACTTCTTCTTCTGCTGCTCGGCGTCGTCGGCCTGGGCGGTGCCCTGCTCGACGGCCGCCGTCTTCCCGCAGAGGTCGTCGAGAGACTTGACCGTCTGAGCGTCCTTCTCCTGGACCAGGAGCGAGCTGCTGGTCTTGAAGTAGTCGACGAAGGTGACCTTCTCGCGGCGTTCCGGCTTGTCGAGCATCGCCTGGATGGCCAGGTCGTAGCGGCGTGCCTGCACACCGGCGATGAGGCTGTCGAAGCTGGCCTGGCTGAACGTCACTTCGACGCCGAGCACCTGGCCGATGGCCTTCATCAGCTCGGGTTCGAGGCCGATGACCGACTTGTTGTCGGTGTCGAGGAAGACCAGCGGCGGGTAGTTGTGACCTGCCGCCACGTTGAGCGTGCCGCTCTTCTTGATCTTGTCGGGGAGCAGGTCGTGCAGTTCTTGGTTCTTCTGCTGTGCCGGGGCGGCCGCCTGGGAGGCGCCGCCTCCGGAGCAGGCTGTGAGGGACAGGAGTCCCGCCAGGCCGAATGCGGCGGCTGCTTGGGTGAACCGCATCGCGCAGGACACCACCTTTCGCGCTTCGTACTACTACGTTCCGTAAACACCAATATTGGGGGTCCGTTTAGATACGACAAGGTAAGCGAGCATGCGCATTGGTGCACATCCTGTTCAGCCCTCCTTATCCTCTTTCTCGCCCTCCGCAGCTCGCCGCCCAGGTGATCGCTCGTCCCGCCTCAAGAAGGTTCGCGCTCTGGTGATGCTTATCGCCCGACTGTTAAGTTGGATCGATGCTTACCCCCGCCCAGCTTCAGGCGATCCGTGAGGTGGTCGCCACCGGTTCGCTCAGGACCGCCGCCAAGCGTCTCGGGTTCACCCCGTCGGCCATCTCGCAGCAAGTCTCCTCGCTGGAGCGGACCCTGGGCGTCCAGCTGTTCGAGCGCCTGCCGCGCAGCATCCGGCCCACCGCGGCGGGGGCCGAGCTGGCCCGCAAGGCCGCCCGGCTGCTGGCCGACCTGGAGGCGGCCGAGGAGGAGATGCGGTCCTTCGCCACCACCCACCGGGGCAGGCTGCGGCTCGGCAGCTTCTGGTCCGCCGGATTCCGGCTGGTGCCCGCCGTACTGGCCGAGTTCCTGCGTGACCGGCCCAACGTGGACATCCGCTACGAGGAGGGTGATCCGCACCGGACCATTCCCGCCGTGAACGAGGGGCGGCTCGACCTGGCCGTGGTCTTCGAGTACGGCATGGTGCCGCACAACTGGCCCAAGGACCTGACCATGACGTTGATCATGGAGGAGCCGCTCTACGTGCTCGTGCCGACGGGTCACCGGCTGGCCGGGCGCAAGCGCATCCAGTTCGGCGAGCTGTCCGCCGAGCGGTGGATCTCCTACACCGAGGGGATGGACGCCTCGCTCAACCTGTCGCACATCTGCGCGGCCAGCGGCTTCGACCCCGACGTGCTGTTCCGCACCAACGACTACAACCTGCCCTTCGAGCTCGTACGCAAGGGGCTGGGGGTGGCGATCGTGCCGGAGCTGGCGATGATCGAGTCGCGCGACGTGTGCGTGTTCCGGCTCGGCGACCCCTCCCAGGTCCGCAGGGTCTTCACCGTGTGCCGCGCCACCGACCCCAACCCCCTGCTCGGCCACGCGACGAGCATGCTCGTCAACGCCGCCGAAGCCCTGCACCAGCGCGCGGATCTCCCCATCGCCGTGTGAGCCCACCGCGGAACACGGCATGCACGATCACGGCCGCGCCGCCGGGCCGAGCAGCGGCTCGACGGCCTCCCACGCGGGAGGCTCCGGCCACCCGGCTCCGGCGGCCTCCAGGCCGATGACCGCGCAGGCCAGCAGATGATCGCCGGGCGGCAGGTCACCTTTCAGCGTGGGGATCACGGTGCGCGGGGCGAACACGTTGGTGCCGGGCAGAGCCGTGACGAGGTCTCCCTCCCGCTCGCCGGACAGGTCCTCGATCACGCACAGGCCGTTCGGTGAGTCGAGCCTGGCCCGCCCGGGACCGGTGTCGACCCGGGCCGGCGGCCGGTCCCGGTCGACCGCGAAGGCGCCCTCGGCCGTGCGCAGCGCCCGCCCGGTCCTGATCCGGTGCACCCGCACGTGCCACGGCGGCAGGGCCACCAGCCAGGTCATGATCTCCACGTCGTCCCAGGGCGTCCAGCGCGCGTGCAGCACGCCGTTGACGGCGGAGACGTGGTCCGGCACCTCGCACGGCCGCCAGTGCTCGCCGTCCTCGCTGAGCGCCAGCGTGCTGTCGAAGGCGCCCTGCTCCAGCCCGTACGTCCCGGCGGGCACGCTGAAGCCGAACCGCGTGGAGTAGGCGAACTTGGCGTACTTGGCCGCGCCATGACGCGCCCACGGGGCGTGCTGCCCCGCGCTCAGCAACACCACGTGCCGCCCTTCCTCGCAGCGCAGCAGCGCCACCCCCGCCTCCGGCTGGGTGCTGACCTCGGGCAGCGGCGGCGCGTCGGCCTCCTTGGCGGCCCAGAACGGGTGCTCCGCGGGCAGGGCGAGCGGCAGGAACGCCTTCATGGCCCAGTAGGGCGAGCCGGGCGCGTTGTACTGCTCGGCCAGGTGCGGCTGGGGGTAGCCGTAGCCGATGGTGAGCAGCCCGGCGGTGTCGCGGATGGGCTGCCGATCCCACCAGCGCAGATTCCGCAGCAGGTGGCCCTTGGTCACGTCCCAGGGCAGCGCCTCGACCCCGGCGAAGGCCAGCGCCCCCCAGAACGCCGACTGCGCGAAGCGGTAGGTCAGGCTCCTGCCGAACGGGACGGCGACCCCCTCGCCGGTGAACCAGTGCTGGAAGTCGTGGGCGAACGCCGCGGCCCGCTCGCGGAAGCGCCCGGCCCTGGCCGGGTCGTCGCCGAGCGCCGCGTAGATGAGGCCGTAGTAGTGCATGGCGAACGGGATGTAGTAGTCGCGCTGCCACTTGGGCCCGTCGGAGTACCATCCGTGCCCGAGGTCGAACTGCTCCAGCCGGTCGAGCCTGGCCGTGTTGGCGTCGCGGTCGTGAGCGACCCCGACGCGGTCGAGTCCGAGCCCCACCATGACCGGGAAGAACAGCCAGTTGTTGTCGTTGGGCTCCACGGTGACCGAGTGCCGCAGCCAGGCGGCCACCGTGTCGCGCTGCGCGCCGGTCAGCGGGTCCCAGATCTGCTCGGGGGCCAGGGCGAGCGCCAGGCCGATGGCGGCGGTCTCGACCAGCCGCTGGTTGCGGTCGAAGGCCGCCCCCCAGTAGTCGGGGTGATCGGGGTCGGTCCCGGCGGCGAGCCCGGCCCGCCAGAGCTCCCAGTGATCGAACCCCCCGCCGCCCGCCGCCAGCGGCGCCAGCCCCCACAGCGGGCGCGCAAACGCTTCCAGCTCGGAGGCGGCCCGATCGTAGTGCGCCGTGCTGAACCCCAGCCGCAGCCGCCCCCCGCCCGCACCGAATCTGGTCGTCAGTGGTGCGACCAGATCCAGAACCTGCCGCTGCAGATCGTCTCGGTCGCTACCAGGCCGCCCTGCGCGGTCGTCGGTGTCCACGGGTTCTCTCCTCCGGCTGGGAAAGCGCTTTCAGAAAGACAGGGTTCCCGCCGCCGCCCGTACTTGTCAACAGTGGGGCGGCGCGGTGCTGTCGCGGACGTGCAACTCCATCGGCAGGTACACCGGCTCCCCGTCGTGCCCCTCGGTCATGAGAGTCTCCAGCATCTCGGCCGCCTGCTTGCCGAGCTGCCCGCGGGGCACCGACACCGTGGTCAGGCTCGTGTGCGCCACGTGGTCCAGCGCGATGTCGTCGAATCCGACCACCGACAGATCCTCGGGGACCCGTACCCCGAGCTCGCGCATCCGGGTCACCGCCCCCAGGGCCACCAGGTCGTTGTAGGTGGTCAGCGCGGTGGCGCCGGTGCCGGCCACCTCGGCGGCGGCGTCGTACCCGGCGCGGCTGGTGGACCCGCACGGCAGGATCGTGACGGAGATGCCGAACGCCTTGGCCGCCTCCAGCGCCCTGATCCGCTCGGCGTTGGCCCAGGACACCTCGGGCCCGCTCAGGTAGGCGACCCGGCGGTGCCCCAGCTGCGCCAGGTGGCCGCAGATCAGCATCATCCCGCCGAAGAAGTCGGCGGAGACGGCGGGCGCGGCGATGCCGGGGACGATCCGGTCGAGCAGGACGAGCGGGTGGTCCCGGGCGGTCAGCACGACCAGGTCCGAGCGCTCCATGCGGGAGGAGCAGAGCAGCACCCCGTCGCAGCTGCGCATCAGGTCCTCGACCAGGTCGTGCTCGATCGAGGGGTCGTCGTCCGACTCCATGACCATGACGCGCCGCCCGTGGGAGCGGGCGACGGCCGAGACCGCCTTGAGCACGTCGGGGAAGTAGGGGTTGGCCAGGTTGGGGACCAGCACGCCGATGGTGCCCCACTCCCCGCGGGCCAGCCCCTGCGCCGCGGCGTTGGGCCGGTAGCCCAGCTGCCTGACCGCGTCGTGGACGCGCGCCGCCAGCGACGGGTCGACCTTGGCCGTGCCGTTGAGCACGCGGGAGACCGTCGAGGCCGACACCCCCGCCGCCGCCCCGACGTCGCTGATCGTCACCCTGGCCGAGCGGCCCTGCCGCAGATTACGCACCCGCTCCTCCTCCCCCCGTGGAGCGCCCGTCAGCCGAGCAGCCCGCGCAGATGGTCAAGATCCCGCCGTACGGCCGCCACCGGGTCGGCCGCCGGGTAGTGGACGTGCAGCGACAGCACTCCGGCGTAGCCGCGGGCGCGCAGCCCGGGGACGATCTCCGCCCAGGGGACCACGCCTCCGTCCGCGAACGGTTGCCACTCGCACACCCAGCCGTCCGCGGTGGACCGCCAGACGGCGTTCTTCACTCCCATGCAGGCCATCCGATCGCCCAGCAGGTCGACGTTGAGCGCCCATGCCTCGCTGCCCTCCTTGGCCTGGTTGCCGGGGTCGGCGTAGAAGCGCACATCGTCCAGGTCGCCTGCGAGCGCGAGGGCGAGCGAGGCGGATGGATGGATCGTACCGTGATGCAACTGGACCGCCAGCCGCACGCCGTGCCGGGCGGCGAGGGCGGCCAGGCGGGACAGCGCGGCCCTGGACTCCTCCAGCCGGCGGCGGTAGCCGGCGGCGGGGTCGTAGCGGTAGAAGCCCACCCGCATGAGGGGGACGCCGTTCTCGCCGCAGGCCGCGATGATCCGCTCGGCGTCCGCGCCGGCGTCGAGCAGGTCGGTGGTGACGACGTCGAGGGTGAGCCCGCGGCACTCGAGCTCGGTGGCGACGGCGGCGATGCGGCCCGGGTCGGCGGGGCTGACCGTCTGCCCCTCGCGTACGAGGAGGTCGACCCCCTCGGCGCCCACCGAGGCCACGGTCTCGGCCAGCCGGGCGGGGTCGATCGGGCCGAAGGACTTGGTGAAGGCGAGCAGGCGCACACATACTCCCGAAGTTCTGAAAGCGCTTGTAGAGATTTTTCCGGCACGCCGATCACGTGATTCGTGGGCCGGGGAATGCCTGGCAGACCAGCATATGTCGGATGGTGAGGCAGGCGGCGGACAGGTGTCATGACCGAGCATCGATCTGAAACCGCTTTCTCACAAGTCTTGAATCGGCCTGTGACCGGGGTTACTCTCGGACCCACCTCTCGGGCAAGCGCTTACCCGATGCCCGGCACCCCTCTGACCTCCGTCTCTCGGGAGGGCTTCATGAAACTCCATCGGCCCGCGATGATCACCGCGATCCTGGCGCCGCTGCTCGTGGCGGCGTGCGGCACGTCGAGCAACGGCCCCGGCGGCGGCAGCGGCTCGCAGACCACGCTGCAGATCTGGGACTTCTCCGCCGAACAGGTGAACTTCCACAAGGACATCGGCGCGCAGTTCACCAAGGAACACCCCGACATCAAGATCGAGTGGCGCTCGATCACGCAGGCCGACTACATGAAGACCCTGCCGCTGGCCTTCCAGAGCAACCAGGCGCCGGACATGTTCTACTGGAACGCGACCGGGCTGTCCCAGCTGCTCGACCAGAAGTGGATCAGCCCGCTCAGCCCGGGCGGCACCGTGCCCGCCGACTTCACCAAGCGCTGGCCGGACGGATCCTTCCTGGAAGGCATCAACGTCCAGGACGGGAAGACGTACGGTTTCCCGTTCTCGGAGAACCTCTACTGGGGCTCCGGCTACATGTTCCTCAACAAGCAGGTCTTCCAGCAGGCCGGGCTGGACGTCAACAACCCGCCCAAGACCTGGAGCGACCTCAAGAACGCCTGCGCGCAGATCAAGTCCAAGACCAAGGCCGAGTGCATCGCCGCCCCCACCAAGGGCCCGGACATGCAGCGGATCTGGTACGCGATGATCAGCAGCGTCTCCACGGACGAGTTCTTCGACTACAAGACGGGCAAGTTCGACCTGACCGAGCCCGGGCAGCTGAAGGCCTTCGGCTTCATCCAGGAGCTCAAGAAGGCCGGCTACCTGGCGCCGGGCACCAACGACAAGAACTTCTCCCGCCAGCAGTTCGCCGCCGATCAGGCCGGCATCTTCTTCGACGGCACCTGGCTGCCGAGCGTGTGGGCCAGCCAGGGCTTCAGCAGCGACAAGTACGTGGTGGCGCCGCGCCCCAACCCGGACGACGGGCAGACCGGCGCGGCCGGCCGCAAGTACGACACCAACAAGTACTGGGTCAGCTCGCAGACCAAGAACCCCGACGCCATGTGGACGTTCATCCAGTGGATGACCGACCCCGATGGCTACTTCGTCAAGCAGTACTACAAGAACGCCTTCGGCACGCTGGCCTACGTCGACAACCAGAAGATGGTCACCGACCCGGCGCTCAAGCAGATCATGCAGATCGGCGCGCAGCCGGGCTACCGGGTCCAGCTTCCCGTGCCGCTGCTCAAGTGCCCCGACATCGCCAAGTCCAAGGCGTACGTCAACGCGCTGGCGAAGAACCCCGACGGGGAGTGGGAGGCCATGGGTCAGGCGCTGGTCAGCGGCCAGTCGCTGGAGGCGGCGGGCGCCGCCATCGTCAAGCAGCGGCAGACCGCCCTGGAGGAAGGGCTCAAGCAGGAAGCGGCCGCCGGCCTGAAGGTGTCGATGGACTGCTACACCTTCCCCGACTGGGACTACACCAAGGACTACACCAAGGACATGTACAAGGACTGACCGGACGGCGTCCCCTTCTCCCTCGTGAGGACATCCATGACAACCACCGCCCCCGCCCCAGGTAGGGAGAGGGTGACGGACAGGGACCGGTCGCCCGCCGCGCGCGTGCCCGAACGCGTCGATCACTCCCGCGAGCGCGTGCGCGGCTTCGACAGGGTCTGGCTGGTCATCTTCCTGGCCCCCTTCCTCCTGCTCTACCTCGGCTTCACCCTCTGGCCGCTGGCCGCGACGATCTACTACTCCTTCTTCGACTGGTCGGGCATCGGCCCGATCGACCACTTCGTCGGGGGCGGCAACTACGGCTCGATCCTGGCCGACCCGCTGTTCTGGCTCTCCGTGGTCAACACGCTGATCTTCGCCCTGCTGACCACCGTCATCAAGCTCCCGATCTCGCTGCTGGCGGCGATCGTGCTCACCCGCAAGTGGCTGCGCGGCAAGCGGTTCTTCCGGACCCTGTTCTTCGCGCCGCTGATCATCCCCGTCGCCATGGCGGGCCTGGTCTTCACCTACCTGCTCAACCCGTCCAACGGCGCGCTGAACGCGATCCTGCGTGACCTCGGCCTGGTCGACCAGGGGTTCGACGTGTTCGCCAACCGGTGGAGCGCGCTGCTCGTGCTCGTGCTCGTCTCCGTCTGGCAGATCTTCGGCCAGTACATGATCTACTGGATCGCGGCGCTGCAGAACGTGCCGGAGGAGGTCTACGAGGCGGCCGCCATCGACGGCGCGGGCGAGTGGAAGAAGCTCACCCGCATCACGCTGCCGATGATCAGGCCGGTCGCCGTGATCATCGCCCTGCTCGGCATCGTGAACGCCATGCACGTCTTCGGGCTGGTCGTCACGCTCACCGCGGGCGGCCCGGGCACCAGCACGTACGTGGTGTCCTACTTCATCTACCAGAACGCCTTCGGCTCGGTGCCGTTCGCCTACGGCTACGCCTCGGCCGCGGCGCTGCTGTTCTCCGTCATCGCCTTCGTGCTGGTCTCCGCCCAGGGCGTCGCGGTCCGCCGGGCCCAGCGGCTCAGGAAGGAATATGGCGTCTGATGGCGACGATCACCAAGACCACCGGGATCAACCAGGCCGCCCGGCGCAGCAACAGGGTGCGGGCCAACCTCATCGCCCTGCCGATCCTGGCGGTCATCGGGCTCGTGTGGGTCTATCCGTTCCTGTGGACGATCTCGGCAGCGTTCAAGACCCAGGCCGGGATGTTCACCAGCGGCGCGAGCCTCGTGCCCGACCAGCTGAACTTCGACAACTTCGTACGCGCCTGGGTCAACGCCGGGTTCTCCGGATACTTCTTCAACACGGTGCTCTACTCGGTCGCCTCGACCCTCGTCGAGCTGGTCAAGGCGGCCCTGTGCGGCTACGTGCTGGCCAGGTACGAGTTCCCCGGCCGTACCCTGCTCTACCGGATGATCGTGGGGACCCTGTTCATCCCGGTCGCCTCGATCATCGTCCCGCAGTTCGTGCTGATCGAGAACCTCGGCCTGCTGAACACGCGGGCCGGCGTCATCCTGGCCATGTCCGGCGGCGCGGGCGCGCTCTACGTCCTGCTGTTCGTCGGGTTCTTCTCCAGCGTCCCGAGCGACCTGTTCGAGGCGGCCAAGCTCGACGGGGCCGGTTTCATCAAGACGTTCGGCCTCATCCTCCCGCTGGCCAAACCGGTCATCGCGGTGGTGGTCATCTTCCAGTTCATCAGCAGCTGGAACGAGTTCAACATCCCGCTGGTGTTCACGCTCGGCCAGCCCGACCTGCAGAACCTCGCCGTCGGGATGCTCTCCTTCCAGGGCGAGCACGCCACCGACTGGACCGGGTTCGCCGCGGGGATGACGATCTCGTTCCTGCCGATGCTGGCGATCTTCCTCTTCTTCCAGAACTACTTCACGCGCGGCCTGGCCGGCGCCACTAAGGGGTGACTGTCCGCTTGGAGACGAGGCACGGCGCGTTCGCCTACACCTGGGACCTCGTGGGCGACCCCGCGGCGGCCGAGCGCATCGCCGGACTCGGGGTGAGCACGGTGACCCTGCAGGCGGCCTACCACTCGGTCCGGGCCACCACCGCGTGGCATCCGCGCCATCGCATCGTGCAGGCCGACCACGCGGCGGCCTACTTCCGGCTGCGCCCCGACCGCTGGCGCGGGCGGCTCAAGCCGTACGCGCCGGGCTGGGGGGTGCCGGACGAGGACAGGTTCGGCACGGCGCTGGCCGCGCTGGCGGCGGCCGGGCTGCGGGCCGAGGCCTGGATGGTGCTCACGCACTCCTCGATCCTGGGCCGCGAGGCGCCCGACCTGACGGTCAGGAACGCGTACGGCGAGTCCTACCCCTACGCGCTCTGCCCCGCCCAGCCCGCCGTGCACGACTACGCGCTCACCCTCGTGAGCGAGGTCTGCGAGCAGTACGACGTGCCCGCGCTGATGCTGGAGGCGTGCGGCTGGCTGGGCGCGGAGCACGCCGGCCACCACGAGAAGACCTCCGGCGCCCACCTGTCCGCCTGCGGCAGGGCGCTGCTGTCGCTCTGCCTCTGCCCGGCCTGCCGGAGCGGGCTGGCGGAGCGCGGCCTGGACGTCGAGGAGCTGGCGCGCGACGTGCGCGCCGCCGTGGACGGGGAGCTCCAGCAGGGCGTCCCGGCCGGGGGGAGCCTGGGTGACGCGCTCGGCCACGATCGCGCCCAGGCTCTCTACGATCACCGCGGCCGGGTCATCGCCGACCTGGTCCGCGCCATGGCGGCGCCGGCCGGGGGCCGCGAGCTGCTGCTCATGGCCACCGACGACCCGCAGGTCACCGGCCCCGACGTGGGGATCGACCTGGCCGCCTTCGACGCGCCGGTCGACGCGTACGTGCTCAAGTGCTGGGGCCCGGAGGAGGCGGCACTGGCCCAGGTGAAGGCCGCGGCGAGCCGCACCGGCATCCCCCTCGTCGCCAACCTGACCGTGCTGGAGGACGGGCACGCCCGGATCCCGGCACTTGCCGCCGACCTCATCGCAGGGGGAGCGCGGCAGCTACGTTACTACCACGCCGGGCTCGGCTCACCCGCCCGCCTGGCCAGCGTGCGGGCGGCGGCTCGCGTGAAGGAGAAGCAATGCTGAACGGGCTGTACGTGATGGACCCGAACCGCTTCGACGACGTCTACGGCCCCCAGGCCAGGGAGGCGATCGAGCGGCACCTGACCATCGCCTCGCCCCTGCTCACCGCCGACCGGATCACCCCGGACGTGCTCGCCGACCTCGACGTGCTGGTGACCGGGTGGGGGGCGCCCAAGCTGGACGCCGACCTGCTCGCCGCCGCGCCCAAGCTCTCGCTGGTGCTGTACGGCGCGGGCTCCATCAAGGGGATGGTCACCCCGGAGATGTGGGCCAGGGGAGTGCGGGTCACCTCGGCGGCCACGGCCAACGCCGAGCCGGTCGCGGAGTTCGCGCTCTCGCAGATCCTGTACGCGCTCAAGCACGGCTGGCGCTACGTGCTGGCCGCCCGCGCCGCCGCCGCCACCGCCCCGCGCGGGCCCGAGATCGGGGCCTACGACGCGGTGGTCGGTCTGGTCTCGCTCGGCGCCACGGGCCGGGCCACGGCGCGGCTGCTCGCCCATCACCACCTCGACGTGCAGGCCTACGACCCGTACGCCGACCCGGCGCAGGCGGCGGAGCTCGGCGTGCGCCTCGTCGGCCTGAAGGAGCTGTTCGCCACCTCCGACGTGGTCAGCCTGCACTCGCCGCTCACGCCTGAGACGGAGCGCCTGGTCGGCACCGAGCTGCTGGAGTCGATGAAGCCCGACGCCACGCTGATCAATTCGGCGCGCGGCGGCCTCGTCGACGAGTCCGCGCTCGTGGACGTGCTGAGCCGGCGGACCGACCTGTTCGCCGTCCTCGACGTCACCGACCCGGAGCCGCCCGTCGCCGGGTCGCCGCTGTTCACGATGCCCAACATCGTCGTCACCCCGCACGTGGCGGGCAGCCTGGGCCACGAGCGGCGCCGCCACGGTCAGGCGATGGCCGAGGAGCTCGCCCGCTACGTCGCGGGAGAGCCGCTGCTGTACGAGATCACCGAATCCGGCCTGGCGAGGAGGGCGTGAGCAGCGTCTCCCTGGTGCTGCTGCCGCCGCACGACCCGGCCACCGCGGGCTGGCGGGCCCGGCTGGAGCAGGAGGTGCCGGAGCTCGTCGTCCTCCGGCCGGAGACCCGCGAGGAGGCGGTGCGCGCGCTGGCCGAGGCCGACGCCGCCTACGGCACGCTGCCCGCGGACCTGCTGGCGCACGCCGGACGGCTGCGCTGGCTGCAGGCCCCGCAGGCCGGGCCGCCTCCGGGGTTCTATCATCCGGCCCTGGTCGCGCACCCCGTGCAGGTCACCAACATGCGCGACACCTACACCGACCACGTGGCCGCGCACGCGCTGGCGCTCGTGCTCGCGCTGGCCAGGGGCCTGCCCAGGTACGCCCGCGAACAGGCCCGTGCGCACTGGGCGCCCGACTGGGACCCCGGCGCCGTGCTCTCCCTGGGCGAGGCAACGGCCCTGGTCGTGGGGGTGGGCGCGGTCGGGGCCGAGGTCGGCAGGCTGCTGGCGGCGTTCGGCACCAGGGTGGTGGGCGTGGACGCCCGGCGCGGCGGCCCCGTGCCGGGCTTCGCCGAGGTGCTGCCGGCCGACGCCCTCGACCGGCTGCTGCCCGAGGCGGACCTGGTCGTCCTGACCGTCCCGCACACCCCCGCGACCGAGGGGCTGCTGGACGCGCGGCGGCTGGCGCTGGCCAAGCCCGGGGCGTACGTCGTCAACATCGGCCGCGGGCCCACCGTGCGGCTCGGCGACCTGGCCGCCGCCCTGTCCGAGGGGCGCCTGGCCGGCGCGGCCCTGGACGTCTTCGAGACCGAACCGCTCCCCGCCGATCACCCGCTCTGGGAGCGTTCCGACGTGCTCATCACTCCGCACGTGGGGGGTGTGGGGCCGCATGGCGACGAGCGGCGCTTCGCCGTACTGCTGGAGAACGCCCGGCGTTTCGTGGACGGGCGGGAACTGATCAACCTGGTCGACAAGTCCGAATGGTACTGAATCACGTGAACCGGATTGCACGCGTCGAGACCTTCACCGTGGGCCTGCCCTCGCTGCGCGACTTCGCCGTGGCAGGCGGGTCCGTCGTCCAGGGGGGCCGTCCGGCCGTCAGAGTCCTGGTGAAGGTCACCGCCGACGACGGGACCGTCGGGTGGGGCGAGGCCACCCCGATCCCCTCCTGGACGTACGAGACCACCGAGTCCATCGTCTCCACCATCGAGAACTACCTGGCCCCGGCCGCGGTCGGCCGTCCGCTGTGGGACCTGGACGGGCTCTGCCGGACCTTCGACCGTACGATCAGCAAGGGCTTCTCGATCGGCATGCCGCTGGCGCGCGCGGCGGTCGACGTGGCCTGCCACGACGCCTACGCCCGCAGTCTCGGCCTGTCACTCGGCGAGCTGTGGGGCCGGCGCAGGCGCGACACCATCGAGCTGGCCTGGATCGTGGCCACCGAGTCGGTCGCCGTGGCCGCGGACTCGGTGGCCGAGGGCCGCGCGCTCGGCTACCGCCACGTCAAGGTCAAGGTCGGCCTGCACACCGAGGACGAGGACGTGGCCCTCGTGGAGGCCGTGCGCGCCGCCGCCCCCGACGCCGTGCTCTGGGTGGACGCCAACCAGGGTTACACGGCCGCCGCCGCGCTCCGGGTGGCCCGGCGCCTGACCGACCTGGACGTCGCCGTCTTCGAGCAGCCGCTGCCGTCCAACGACGTCGCCGGCCTGCGGCGCCTGCGTGACGCCAGCCCGATCCCGGTGGCCGTGGACGAGAGCCTGCGCCACCCTAGCGACCTGGCGACGTTCGTCCGGCTCGACGCCATCGACGTCGCCGTCGCCAAGGTGCAGCGCTGCGGCGGGCTGACCCTGGCGCTGCGCCAGTGCCAGCTCGCCGAGGACTGCGGCCTGGCGATCATGGGCTCCGGCCTCACCGAGTCCGACATCGGGCTGGCCGCCTCGCTCCACCTGTTCGCCGCGTTCGGCGTGGACACGCCCGTCGACCTCAACGGCCGGCAGTTCATCACCAGCCCCTACGCCACGGATCCGGTCATCACGGTCACCGACGGCGTCGCCCACGTGCCCACCGGTCCCGGCCTGGGGATCGGCGTGGACGAGGAGGCGGTCCGCGCCCTCGCTCTCTGAACGGGCCCATACTGGCGGTCCTCGCGGGCGAGTGGGCCGCGGGGCGGCTGCCGCTGCGCCCGCCCGCCGCCTGCGCACCCTGGGGGACGCCCTGGCCCCGCGGGGCGGCTGGGGCCCGGACGGCGCCTGGCCGTGGTCGGCGCCGGATTCCTCGCGGCGGTGGCCCGGGGCCTCGGCTGCGGCATCCGCGGCACCGACCTGACGGGAGGACATGGCCGCGCGCCCGGACGATTTAGGCCCTGTTTGTCGTTTTCATGACCTTGTGCGGGCGGTGCGGATGACACCGTGAATGGATGGGCCCCGAGAGAGGGGTACGACGACATGACGAGATGCCGAGTTCCGTGCGTCCTTCTCCTGTCGGCCGCGGCCGTCGTCCCGGCGCCCGGCGCGGTGGCGGCGCAGCGGGCGTCGTGCCCGTCGCCCGGCGCGGTCAGGCCGACGGTCGTGCTGGTGCACGGCGCGTGGGCCGACACCTCCAGCTGGAGCGGCGAGGTGCAGGCGCTGCAGCGGACGGGTCACGCCGTGCGGGCCGTGGCCAACCCGCTGCGCGGCCTGACCGGCGACGCGCAGACCGTACGGGACTTCCTGCGGACCGTCTCGGGGCCGGTCGTGCTCGTGGGGCACTCCTACGGCGGCTCGGTGATCACGAATGCCGCCGCGAGCGACCCGCGCGTCAAGGCGCTGGTGTACGTCAGCGCCGCCGCGCCTGACGTCGGCGAGACCACGGGGCGGCTCAGCGGCTCCGGCTCCGCGCTCGGCGGTGACCCGGCCGCCCTGTACGACCGCTCGGGCTACCCGGGATCGAGCGGCGACGCGGCCGACCTGTACCTGAAGCGGGAGGTGTTCCGCCGCTCCTTCGCCTCCGACCTGCCCCGCGAGACGGCCGACCGGCTGTGGGCCTCCCAGCGGGCCGCCTCGACGGTCGCGTTCACGACACCGTCGAAGGCGGCGGCGTGGAAGACGATCCCGTCCTGGTACTTCATCGCCACCGGGGACCGGATCATCGTGCCGTCCTCGCAGCGGGCGATGGCCAAGCGGGCGCGCTCGAAGGTCACCGAGTTCCCCGGCGGCTCCCACCTCACGCTCATCTCGCACCCGGACGCCGTGACACGGGTGATCGAGGACGCGGTCTGCTCCGTGCGCTGAACACCGCCCGTTCACGTCGTCCGGAGATCCCGCTCCCGCGAACAACACAAGGAAGGAGATCCGGTTCATTCGCGAAGGGGTGCTCGTGGGCGGTTCGCTGGGGGAGAGATGCGCGCAACGGATCGTGGTCGGCGGTGCGGGGGAACTGCCGGTGTGGCTGGTCGACGGCATGTTCCGCCTCCGCCACACAGTGTTCTACGAACGCCTCCGCTGGGAGGTCGACAGCTTCCACGGCAGGGAGCGCGATTTCTACGACGACTGCGATCCGGTCTACGTGATCAGTTACGCGGAGGACCGCCAGGAGGTCACGGGCTGCTGCCGGCTGCTCCCGACCGTTGGCCCCTACATGCTCCGCGACGTCTTCCCCGAGGCGTTACGCGGCGGCCCGGCCCCGTGCGACCCGGCCGTCTGGGAGCTCAGCCGGCTGGCCACCGCTCGCGCCTGGTCCCGCAAGGCGACGGTGGGGTTCGGGCCGCTCGCCCGCGCGCTGATCCGGGAGGCGTTCCGCTGGGTCGACCAGCGCGGTGACACGGTGGTCGCGGTCTCCAGCGTGGCGGTGGAGCGCAGCGTGAACGCCATGGGCGTGCCGACCCGGCGCCTCGGTGACGGCAGGGCGACGCGGCTGGGCAGTCTGCTCTGCTCCGCCTACACCACCTCCACCAGAGACTTCCTGGAGAAGGTTCCGGCTGTGCCGGGTTGAATCAAATCTTTTTGACGTGCCGCAGGCAAGAAGTTCATCTCGCCGAAACCCAAGGCGGGATCGCGCCGGATAGAGTCCCGCCATCCTCGACAACGTCGATCCATTCATCGGTACGTCGGCGACCGACCTGCCCCGGGCACGTGGTCTGGCCGCCACTTGGTGGTGGCCGAAACCGCAGGTGGGCAACACTCATCCGGGGGCCACCTCGCCGCTCGGCATGGTGTCGGCCTGTGCCTACTCCGGCGCGTACCCGACGGGGTACGGGAGATACACCAAGAACACCGAAGGCGTGCCCGAGGAGATGCTGGAGCGGCTGCAGGCGTCCGGGTTCACCCATTTCCAGCAGTCCGGCACCGGCGCGATCCGCAAGTACTACAACTACGTCCGGGTCACGCCGATGGTGCAGCCGCTGGACGCGCTGGGGGAGGCCTGGCAGCTGCACGACGAGGTGGCGGAGGCGGGCTACTACGCGGCCACCCTGGACACCGGGGTTCGCTGCGAGCTCACCGTGGGCGCCAAGGTCGCCGTGCACCGCTACACGTTCCCGGAGCACAGCAGTGCCCGGGTGGTGATCGATCTGTCCTGCGGCGGCCTGGACATCGAGCTCGGCCGTACGGTGCCGCTGCGGGCCCAGGTGGAGAGCATGGGGCACGGGCGGACCCAGGGCACCGTGGTGATGGAGGGCGTCCCGCTGTCGGTGGTCGTCGACGTCGACAGCCCGGGCTGGCGGCAGATGCTCTGGTACGACCGGCGGCTCATCGACGGCGGCACGCGCCTCGACTTCGACAGCATCCGGCACACCACGCTGCGCCCTTTCGGCATGCTCTACATGGGCCCGGCCGCGCCGGGGCAGACCATCGAGGTACGGCTGGGGTTCTCGCTGCGCGGGTGCGACCAGGCGCGCGAGAACCTGGAGCGCGAGTGCCGGCCGGGGCAGCCGGCGTTCGACGCGGTACGTGCCAGGACGCGCGCCCGCTGGGGCGACCACCTCGGCCGGGTCCAGGTCGAGGGCGGCACGCCGGCCCGCCGGACCGTGTTCGCGACGGCGCTCTACCACGCGCTGATCAAGCCGTGCGTCGCCGACGACGAGAGCCCGTTCTGGCCGACGCCCGGCCCGTTCGCGTTCGACGTGTGCACCATGTGGGACATCTACAAGACCCAGCTGCCGCTGCTCGCGGCCGTCGCCCCCGACCGGGCCGCCGACCTGCTGGAGTCGCTGATCCGGGTCTGCGAGGAAGAGGGCAACTTCCCGATCGGATACCGGATGTCCCGCGGCGCCGACCGGTTCTTCCGCCAGGCCAGCGCGCTCGCGCACACCGCGCTGGCCGACGCCCACGCGCTCGGCCTCCGGGGCCTGGACTGGAACTGGGCGCTCGTGCACATGGTCGACGACCTGCGCCGGATGTACGGCGAGGACTTCTTCGAGCACGGGGTGGTGCACCCGATCACCCACACCCTCGACCTCGCCTACGCCCACCACTGCACGGCCCAGGTCGCCCGGGCGCTGAACGACCGTCGCCTCGCCGCCGACCTCGAGGACCGCAGCCGCCACTGGTCCAACGCCTTCGACGCGGGCACGGGGCTGCTGCGCGACTCGGACTTCTACGAGGGCGGCAAGTGGAACTACTCGTTCAGGCTGCTGCACGACATGGCCGCCAGGATCGCCCTGGCCGGCGGCGACGCCGCCTTCATCGACAAGCTGGACCGGTTCTTCGGCTTCGGCGCCGCGCCGGTGACGCAGCCCGGCAGGCGTCCGAGGGCGGCGGAGATGGCGGCCGGTTACGCCCTCAACCGGTTCGAGGGGCTGAACAACGAGCCCGACATGGAGGCGCCGTGGGCGTACCACTACGCAGGCCGGCCCGACCGCACGGCCCAGGTGGTGCAGGCGGCGCTGACCTGGCAGTTCGGCACCGGTCCCGGCGGGCTGCCCGGTAACGACGACTCCGGCGGCCTGAGCTCGTGGTACGTCTGGGCGTCGCTGGGGCTGTTCCCGGTCGCCGGGCAGAACCTGTTCCTGGTCAACGCCCCCGCGTTCGAACGGGCCGTGCTCCGGGCCGGCGGCAACGAGTTCGTCATCGAGACCAGCGGGCACCGCGAGACGCCGACCGGAGTCGACGGCATCGATCATGACCCGCCGGCGCAGTACGTACAGTCGGCGACCCTCAACGGCGAACCCCTGCACGCGACCCACCTGAGCGCCACCACCGTGCACCGGGGCGGCCGGTTGCACCTGCGGCTGGGGCCGGAGCCGTCGGCGTGGGGCCGGAGGATCCGCCCGCCGTCCCTGTCCGATCCGCCCGCCACACCGGAGGAACCGTGATGACCACCCCCCGCCGCCGTCTCGTCATCGTGGTCAGGGCCGACCCGGTCATCTGCGGCCACTCCGGCGAGGCCCGCAACCTCGCCGAGGTGGCGCTGACCCGCGGGTTCACCGACGTACGGCTGCTGACCTGGCCGATCCCGACGCTGCAGGCGGCCGGGCTGCCGCTCAAGCCGCTGGACCGGCTGCTGCCGTACAGCGCCGGGATCACCGTGGAGCGGCCGGAACCGGTCGGCGACTACCGGGTGCCCGACGGGCGCCACCAGGCCGGGCTCACCGGCCGCCTCGTCGAGCTGCTCGCCGAGCCGTTACCCACGACCTGCCTGTCCATGTACCTCGCTCCGCACACCGCGGTGGTCGTGGACGCGGTCGCGGCCGCGCGGGCGGCCGGGTTCGCGCCCGACGTGCACACCATCGCCAAAGCCGTCGGCTCCGACGTGACCAACGTGATCCGCTCGTGCCTGCGGGAAGGCCGGTTCGGCGCGGCGACCGTGCTGTTCACCACCTTCCTGGCCAACGACGAGGTCGTCGCGGTCTCCGAGTACACCCGCGAGGAGATCGTCGCCTCGGCCGAGCAGGTGGACGCCCACTGCGGCACCACGTTCGCCGAGCAGTGCCGGCGCCGCGTCACCGTCAGCTACCCGCCGATCGACTCCGCCGCCTTCCTCGACCTGGACCCTGCTCAGGTGGACGCCGCGCTCGCGCGACGCGGCCTGGAGCGTGACGGATACATCCTGTTCCTGTCCCGCGTGACCCGGGCCAAGGGGATCCACGACCTGCTGGCCGCCTTCGGCCGGATGCGCTGCCGCTCGCGCGTGAAACTGGCCGTCGTCGGCACGGGCCCGGCGCTGGATCAGGTGCGCGCGGCGGCCGACGGCGACGATCGCGTGGTCCTCTTCACCGACGTCGACGACCAGGAGAAGCCGCTGCTCATGCGCGGCTGCGCGGCCTACGTGCTGCCCACCAAGCCCGAGCCCGAGTTCGTGGAGACGTTCGGCATCGCCCTGGCCGAGAAGATGCTCGCCGGCGGCGGGCCGATCGTCACCACCACGACGGGCGGGACGCTTGAGGCGGTCGGCGACACCGCCGTCGTCATCGAACCCGGGGACGTGGCCGGTCTGGTCGCGGCCGTGGACCGGGTGGTCCTCGACATGCCCGCCGCCGAACGGCAGGATCTGGAGCTTCGCGCCCGCGCCCACGCGATGTCCTTCGACCGGGTCGCGGTGTTCGACAGCCTGTTCCCACAGGAGACACCTGCCGCGGCTTCTTGCTGATTTAGGACATGTCTCATTAAGTCATGAACACGCCCATATGTTTCGTGGTAGGACGTACGCACGAACGTATGGATCGGCTGGATGTTGCGCTCGGCCTGCCCATGGCGTGCGCGCTCGCCGCGCGCCGCCGGGCCACGGGGCCGTCGACGGGGATGATCAGAGTCGGCCGCGTGCCGCGCGGGGGCCAGCCGACAACGATTGGAGCAATGTGCGACGAAAGTACTCTGTGCTGGCTGCCGCCTTCGTGGCGTTAGCAGCGCTGTTGCCCGTCTCGCCGGCCGCGAACGCGGCCACCCGGGACGGAGCCTCGGGGGAGGCCACGACAGGCACCATCGCCTGGGCGCCCTGCGAGGAGGAGCCCTCCGCCGAGTGCGGCAAGCTGGCCGTCCCGGTCGACTGGTCCAACCCGAACGGCGAGAAGATCGACCTGGCCATCGCCCGGCGCAAGGCCACGGACCCCGCGGCCCGGATCGGCTCCCTGGTGATCAACCCGGGCGGCCCCGGCGGGTCCGGCGTGGAGTCCGTGTACGGCGCCACCTGGTTCACCGACGAGCTCAAGAAGCGCTTCGACATCGTGGGCTTCGACCCCAGGGGCGTGGGCCGCAGTCACCCCGTGATCTGCTCGGCGTCGGTGTACAACCAGATGCCGCACACCGTCATCTCCTCCCAGGCCGAGTTCGACGCCTGGGACGCCTTCACCAAGAAGCTGCACAAGGACTGCCGGGAGCGCACCGGCCCTCTGTACGACCACGTCGACTCGCGCAACGTGGCCCGCGACATGGACGCCCTGCGCGCCGCCCTCGGCGAGGAGAAGCTGACCTACTACGGCATCTCGTACGGGACGCTGATCGGCCAGATGTACGCCGAGATGTTCCCGAACCGGATCCGGGCGCTCGCGCTGGACAGCAACATGGACCACAGCCTCGGCGTCGCGGGCTTCCTCGCCACCGAGGCGGTCGCGGTCGAGGACGCGTTCGACGAGTTCGTGGGCTGGTGCGAGGCCGACGAGAGCTGCGTCCTGCACGGGCGTGACGTCCGCGCGATGTGGAAGGACCTGCTGGCCAAGGCGCGGCGCGGGGAGCTGTACTACCCGACCGCCCCGGGCAAGCCCATGACGGAGCTGCAGGTCATCTACAACGCCGCGCTCGGCACCGAGGGGCCCGACTGGCGCACGCTGAGCGAGGTCATCAACTGGCTGAGCGGCGGCCCCGAGCCGTCGTGGGTGCCGCCGCTGCCGGGCCGGGGGCCCGTCGAGGGCGACGTGGCCGAGCTGCCGACCCGGATCCTGTGCCAGGACTACAACCTCCGGGTGCGGAACTACACGGAGTACGCGGCTCTCATGCGCGTCTCCAACACCCTGGCGCCCGACGTGCGGTACCACCCGTACCCGTACGACGACCTGCCGATCTGCCTCAACTCGACCCCGACGAACCCGCCGCACGCGCTGCGGTACACGGGCGACGCCCCGATCCTGCTCGGGAACTCGCTGCACGACCCGGCCACTCCGTACATGTGGTCCGCCCACGTGGGCCGCCAGCTCGGATCGAAGGCGACGCTGCTCACCTACGAGGGCTGGGGCCACCGCATCTACGGCAAGGACGAGTGCAGCACGGTGCCCATCGACAACTACCTGATCTCGCTGACCGTGCCCCCGAAGGGCTTCCGCTGTGAGGTGGGCGGCAAGGCCGAGATCATGGCCAAGCGGCAGCCTGGACGACTCTGGCCGACCGACCGGCTCAACTGGGGCGGGTCGCGCATGACCCCGTCCTTCAAGCCGGCCGGCTGAGCCGGCCACCTCTGACGCCGCCCATGGCCCGGCTACGTGGCCATGGGCGGCGTCGCCGTCTTCCCGTCAGGATCGGGGCCGGCGGGCGTGCAGGACGAAGGCCGGGGGCCAGTTGCGCCAGACCGTACGGCTGGCGATGACCTCCTCGAATCGGTCCGTCAGCAGGTCGCGGAAGCGGCGCGCGGAGCTCAGGGGGACGGCGTGGAGGTAGGTGAAGGCGGTGAAGGCGCTGTACGGCCCGAGGATCGCGATCGTCGCGTCCATGAGCTCCTGCTGGGCGGCGGCCGGGAAGAGGGTCCAGGGCAGGCCGCTCACCACGACGTCGGCGCGCTCGATCCCGCGTTCGTCCAGGAGCCGCCGCAGATGCTTGGCGTCCTCCTGGATCACCTCGGCTCCCGGATAGCGGTGGCGGAGCAGGTCGGCCAGGCGTGGGTTGAGCTCGATGGCCAGGTGGCGGCCACGGCCGCCGAGCCGGCGCTGGATCTCCGCGGTGAACGGCCCCGTGCCCGGGCCCAGCTCGACCACGACGGGCTCGCCGCGTTCCGGGAGAGAGCAGGAGACCGCGCGCGCGAGGTGCCGTGAGCTGGGCGCGACGGCCCCCATCCGCAGAGGGGATCGCAGCCACTGTCCGAGGAACAACCTGAGGTCGTTCGGCGCGAGCCGGCCCGGGGCCGCCTCGGTGTGGTGGCGGTCCGGATCGCCGGTGGCGTGAGTGGTGCTGGAGGTCATGCTTTCCCTTCGCGGTGTGCGGATGCGGGACATTGCGATCACTTACGTCGGCAACCAGGGGAGAAGCTGCTGCTGGGACTGGGTGGCGGCCATGGTGGCCGCTGGCACCGCCGCGCCCGCCGAACCCGATACCAGGACCGATCCCCCCTCACCGTCTGACCGACCAGGTCATTGGAGAGCTGTACCCAAATGAGATGTCCTGATCAGTGTGGGGTCGTCCGAGCCAGGGCGCATCTGGGAGTGGGGATCTGGCCTTGTCGGTGTCATCGGCAAGGGTGTCGCTCCAGTCGTCGCGCCTGTGACCTGGTAGTAGACCCTAATGCCGCCTGGGCCACGCCCGGGTCGCCCAGCGGCAGGTCGCTGTCGAGGAGCGTGGTGTTCGTGGAGCTGATGATCTTGCCGTGGACGTCGGCCACGGTCACCGACGTGACCCCGGATTGGGTCAGTGCCGAGTGCACCAACGGGGCGAGCACCTCGCGCGGCGCCGGCCGGTCGATCTGGGCGCGCGGCAGCGGGTTCCATGCCAGCTGCTCGGCCAGCGCGGTCACCCGCCGTCCCTCGACGCGGTCGAACGTCGCCGCCGACTGTGCCAGCGAGATGGCGCCGACGGCGAACAGGACCACCAGGACGATGGCCAGCTGGAGGATCAGCATCTCTCCGGCCAGGGTCGGGCGGCGGCGTCTCACGAACACAATGAACACAATCTCCGCTGGTCACACAAGGCAGACGACCTGTCGGCCGGGTTCGCACAATCATGGCGCTGTGCCTGTCCATGCGAAAGAGACCACCGTGAGAAATCGGATCAGCGCCCTCCTCGGCGGGCTGGGCGTCATCGGCTGAGGGCCGCCCCCGTGTGGAGGCGGCCCCGTCGCCTGCCTACTGCCGGCCCTCTTCCGGCAGCCCGTTGTCGAACTGCTGGGGCTGCACCTGCTGGTGCGGCTTGCCCCGCTCGCCCCGCGCCAGGACGGCGGCGTCCGGGTAGTCGGTGACGAACGCGTCCACGCCCAGGTCCAGGTGCGCGCGGTACTCCGCCAGCGCGTCACCGTGGTCGGTCGCGACCTGGCCGCGGCGCAGCTGCAGGGGCAGGTACTGGTTCTCGTTGCGGAAGGTGTACACGCCGATCTTCAGTCCCGCCTTGTGCGCGTCGGAGACCAGCGTCGTCGGGGTGCCCCAGCTGCCGTCCGGGTTGAGCGGGATCGCCGAGGACTTGTCCGGCCCGATCCACTGCGCGTACTGCGCGATCTTCGCCAGCCCTTCGGGCTTCATCATGTCCGCGTAGGTCGTCGGGTCCCCGGCCGCGGCCAGGTCGTACGGCTGGCCGGTGGTGCCCAGCGCCTGCCACAGCGGCACGCGCAGGTCCTTGGCCACCCGCTTGAGGCTGGACGGCTCGAACGACTGCACCACCACCGGGCCGCCCGGCCGGTCGAGGCCGTTGCGCCTGACGGTCTCGATCAGCGGCTCCTCCAGCGGCAGCCCGATCGACCTGAAGTACGTCGGGTGCTTGGTCTCGGGGAAGACGCCGACCTGCCTGCCGTACTGGCGCGAGAGCCGCTTGGCCAGGTCGAGCACCTCCTGGAAGGTGAGCACCTGGTAGTAGCCGTTGTATACGGTGTTGCGCTGGCGGATCGCGGGCAGCCGCTCGACCGCGCGCAGCGTCTTCAGCTCGGACAGCGTGAAGTCCTCGGTGAACCACCCGGTCACGTTGCGCCCGTCGACGACCTTGGTGGTCCTGCGCCCGGCGAACTCGGGGCGCAGCGACACATCGGTGGTGCCGGAGATCTCGTTCTCGTGCCGGACGACCAGCACGTGGTCCTTGGTCGGCACCAGGTCGGGCTCGATCCAATCGGCGCCCATGGCCACGGCGAGCTCGTAGCCGCCCTGCGTGTGCTCGGGGCGGTGGCCCGCCGCGCCGCGGTGGCCGATGACGACGACCTGGGACCGGTCGGGCGTGGCCTGGGCGGCGGCCGGAGCGGCGCCGGCTCCGGCGAGGGGGGTGATGACGGCGAGCGTGGTGGCCGCGATCTTTCGCACGTGAGACTCCCTGCGGCAGCTGCACCGGAGACTCTCACCGGTGATCGCCGCGGCGATTATGGTAAGGACCGAAATGCGACTATGGGCCAATATTGCCGGAATTTCCGGTGACGCCTTGTACGCGTTCCGGCAGCGCGCGCTCGGAGGCCCCCCAGCGTCCCGGTGGCCGGCTACGCGCCGTCAGCAGCAGTCGGGGGTTGACCGCACGGGTCCGGCGGACCCGGCCGCCGACCGGCTGCCGGTGCTCGCCTCCCGGTCGGCGGCGATCCGGCCGCGCAGCATGGTCTCCATGACCTTCATGAAGCGCTGCGCCCGGGGAGCGCCGATGACGAACGGGTTCGCGGCCCCGGACGACCCGCTGCGCAGCTCCTCCATGCGCGCCAGGCCGTTGTCGCAGAGCCCGTGGTTGTTCAGCTCGACGTCCACGCCCGCCTGCCTCATCCGGGCGGTGAAGGCGAGCACGGAGGCGAGGAGGGTCCGCTTGTCCCGGGTGGCGGTGGGCGGGTTGGTGCCGCCCCACAACATCGCGGTGTGCCGCTGTCCCTTCCACCGCACCGGGAAGATCGGCGAGACGGTGCCCGGCGTGTGTCCGGGCGTGTGGTGGAAGGTGACCGTGGTGTCGCCGAGGGTCAGCCGCTGACCGTCGGCGATGTCCAGGTCCCGCTTGGGAGCGTTGGCCGGGCGGTCGGCGGCGATGAGGTTCCAGTCGGCCGGGGCCATCATGACGCGGGCCCCGTACTGGTCGGCGAGGTACTGGGCGCCGCCGAAATGATCGACGTGGCCGTGGGCGGCCACCACGTACTTGATCGTCGAGGGGTCCACTCCCAGCGAACGCAGCTCCGGGACGATGACCTTCTTGGCGTCGTCCGGCGAGCCCAGCGCGTCGATGAGGATGACACCCCCGGACGTGAGGAGCGCCGTGGCCGAGACGAAGCCGGTGCTCACCACGGCCACGTTGTCGAAGATCTTCAGCGGCTTGGGGGCCTTCACCTCCGGGATCGCGGCGCCGGGGGAGAGCGCCTTGACGAGCTGGCGCAGGACCGGGTCGTCGCCGGCCAGCTCGGCCGCGCGGTCGTAGTAGTCCTTCGCGCGCCTGGCCGTGGCGGCCGACGCCTCGGCCGCGCCTCCTGCCAGCGGCAGGAGGGCCGAGACGGCCAGCAGAGTACGGCGGGACAGGTGGGACTGGTCGAACGACATGCGGGCGGACCTGCTTTCACGGGTGGACGTCGGTGCCGCCCAGCAGACCAGAGCCGATCATGCGATGTCCAATATTGGTAACGCTGGGGCTTCGATAGGGAAGCCGATATCGAAGCAGGTCAGGCGGGTGCGGGGGCTCTGCGCGGCGTGAAGAGCGCGATCAGCGCCATGGCCACGACGATCAGCGGCACATTGATCAGGAAGACCCACCGGAAGGACAGGAACTCGGTGACGACGCCGCCGATCACGGGCCCCGCGATCTGGGCCGGGACGGCGAGCGCCACCGGGATCACCAGCGCCGGCCACAATTCGGTGCCGCGGAAGTGCTCCCTGGCGAGCTCGAAGCCCGCCCGCAGCACGATCGCGGCCGCCAGCCCCTGCGCGGCCCGGCAGCCGATCAGCATGACGCCGTTCGCGGCGAACGCGCTCGCCGCCGAGGTCAGGCCGAACGCGCCGAGCCCCAGGAGGAGCACGCTGAGCCGGCCCTTCACGGGGATCGACACCGCTAACAGGGCGGCCGGATAGACGTAGACCAGCCATACGCCGGCGGCCGGGGTCAAGTGGAGGTCTCTGGAGATCGCCTCCTGCGCCGCGTGCAGCGCGGTCCAGTTCGCGGAGAAGAGTGCCACGCACAAGCCCAGGGCGACCATCATCTGCCATCGTCCAGTCACGGCCCGACACTTTACTCTCACATACTTGACGATCACTCGTCGCGACCGCTACGCCAGGTTGCCATTCGACTCCTCAGGGTTACTATGGCGTGGGGCCCGGAGGACCTTCCCGGCCCTTCCCCCTGACCACGGAGTGCCGCATGGAGCGAACGGTTCTGGCCGCCGTCACCGAACGTCCCGACGCCGATTCGGCACTCGCCGAGCAGCTCCGCCGCGTGTGCGCGGCGATGGACGAGCTCGGGCTCCAGGTGCGCTGGACCCACCGGGCCGAGGACTCCCTGGCGGTGGTCGGGTCCGACGCGTCGCTGTCGGCGGTGCTGGTGGCGTGGGAGGCGCCGGGGGCCGAGGAGCTGCTCGGTGCGGTCTCCAGGCGCTTCCGCGGCCTGCCCGTCTTCCTGATGACGCAGGAGCAGGAGCTTCCGCTGTGGGTGTACGAGGTCATCCAGGGCTACGTCTTCCCGCTGGAGGACACCCCGCGCTTCATCGCCGGGCGCATCGCCTACGCGGCCGAACAGTACGCCGAGAAGATCCTGCCGCCGTTCTTCGGCGCGCTGCGGCGCCTTGAGGACCACCATCGCTACTCCTGGCACACGCCGGCGCACGCCGGAGGCGTGGCGTTCCTCAAGTCGCCGGTGGGGCGGGCGTTCTTCGACTTCTACGGGGAGCGGCTGCTGCGCACCGATCTGTCCATCTCCGTCACCGAGCTGGGGTCGCCGCTCGACCACACCGGCCCGATCGGCGAGGCCGAGCGCAACGCCGCCCGCGTCTTCGGCGCCGACCGCACGTTCTTCGTGGTCAACGGCAACTCCACGGCCAACCGCATCGTCGGTCACCACGCGATCGCCCGTGACGACACCGTGCTGGTCGACCGCAACTGCCACAAGTCGGTCCAGCACGCGCTGGCCATCAGCGGGGCCCGCCCGGTCTACCTCGTGCCCGAGCGCAACGGGCTCGGGCTGGCGGGCCCGATCCCGCCCGCCGCGCTGGAGGCGGACGCGGTCCGGGCGCGGGTGGCCGCTCATCCCCTGGCCGCCGGAGCGCCGGCGTACGCGGTGATCACCAACTCCACCTACGACGGGGTGTGCTACGACGCGGTGCGGGTCGGCGAGCTGCTGGGCGCCAGCGTGCCGCGGCTGCACTTCGACGAGGCGTGGTTCGCCTACGGCCGGTTCAACCCGCTCTACGCCGGCCGGTACGGCATGGCGATCGACGAGTCCACGCTGCCCGGCCCCGGCCGCCCCACCGTGTTCGCCACCCAGTCGACGCACAAGCTCCTGGCCGCGCTGTCGCAGGCGGCGATGCTGCACGTCCGTCCCGCGGAGCGGGCGCCGGTCGACTACGACGCGTTCAACGAG
Organism: Nonomuraea sp. JJY05; assembly: GCF_043496855.1. Lineage (NCBI taxonomy): Bacteria > Bacillati > Actinomycetota > Actinomycetes > Streptosporangiales > Streptosporangiaceae > Nonomuraea > Nonomuraea sp. JJY05. The sequence continues at coordinate 172,092 of NZ_JBIEIS010000018.1, read as the reverse complement.
ACGTACCTCATGCACGCCTCCACCTCGCCGCTTTACCCGATGATCGCCTCGCTGGACGTCGCGGCGGCGATGATGGACGGCCCGTCGGGGCCGTTCCTCACCGGGGAGGCGATCGTCGAGGCGGTCCGGTTCCGGCAGGCGATGGTGCGGCTGGCCGCGCGCATCCGCGAGGACGGCCGGCGGCCCGACTGGTTCTTCGGCGTCTGGCAGCCCCCTGCGGTCACCGACCCGCATACCGGCCGGACCGTCCCGTTCGCCGAGGCCGATCCGGCGCTGCTGTGCGCCGAGCCCCGGTGCTGGACCCTGAATGCAGGGGCGGCGTGGCACGGGTTCGACGGGATGTCCGAGGGCTACGGCCTGCTCGATCCGGTCAAGGTGACGATCACCTGCCCGGGGGCCGACGCCGCCACCGGCACGCTCGACTGGGGCATCCCGGCCCGCGTCGTGGCCGCCTATCTGGCGCGGCGCGGCATCGTGGTGGAGAAGACGGGCGACCACACGCTGCTGGTGCTGTTCTCCATGGGGATCACCAAGGGCAAGTGGGGCACGCTGATCGACGCGCTCACCGACTTCAAGAGCGCCTACGACGACGACCTGTCCCTGGCGGAGGTGCTGCCGGGCTTCGGGCCGCCCGCGGTCTCGCTGCAGAAGTTCTGCACCCTGGTCCACGAGAAGCTGCGCGACTCCGAGCTCGGGAAGCTGCTCGACCAGGTCTTCACCACCCTGCCCGAGCCGGTGCTGACCCCCGCCGACTGCTACCAGGCCATGATCCGGGCCCGCACCGAACGCGTCCTGCTGGCCGACCTGCCGGGGCGGGTCGCCGCGGCCACGGTGGTGGTCACCCCGCCCGGCATCCCCATGCTGATGCCCGGCGAGGCGAGCGGCCCGGCCGACGGGCCGCTGATGACCTATCTGCGGGCGCTGGAGGACTTCGACCGGGCCTTCCCCGACCTGGCCACCGAGATCCACGGCGCCCACCGCGACGGTGACGGCCGCTACCGGGTGGAGGTCGTCAAGGCCTGAGCCTCCAGGGGGGACGTCCGGCTGGGGGTCACTGCGGCCGACAACGGCGCCGTGGTGCACGTCACCGTCGACGCCGGCACTCCCTCCGCGGTGATTGGCGCCGCCGAGTCCCCATGGCGGCGACAGGCGGCCGGCCGGGGCGTCAGCCGGCCGGGCGCTTGCCGAGCTCGTCGGACCAGCCCATGTCCTCCAGCGCCACCCTCAGCAGGAGTTTGTCCTTCTCGGCCAGCTCGTACTGCAGCAGCTCCGCCGACTGCTCGTCCACGATCAGCCGCACCGTGAGCGCGTGCGCCGTCGGAGCGGAGAGGGCGACCCCGGTACGCCCCAGCGCGTCCGAGGTCCTGCCCTCGAGCGTCATGACCGGCTGGTCGGCCAGCACGCGGAACAGGGCCGAGCGGGTGCCCGGCTTGAGCGGCGCCGTCATCAGGTCCACGCCGGTCTGCCAGAGGTAGCCGGCCTTGTCGGTGTTCGCGCTGTTCGGGCTGCGCTTCCACAGGTCGTCCAGGCGGCGGCGCAGCGCGTCCTCGCCGGTGGGCAGGTCCGCGATGTTGCGCAGGTTCAGGCTCGGGTTGTCGATCGACAGGATCCGCTCGGTGTCGTCGTCGTAGGTCGTGGGCCGCTTCTCGACCAGCTCGGGGGAGCCGGCCGCGCGCCAGTCGGCCTCGTCCTGCGGGGAGCCGAAGGTGACGTCGACGTCCTGGTTGCCCACGCTGCGGCCGGTCTCGCCCGCCTTCATCGGGCGCCAGGTCTCACGGGTGTCGGCGGCGAAGGCCGTGTACGGCGGCTCGGCGGTCCCGCCGTTCTTCAGCTCCGTGACCTTCCGGTCGAACTCCTTCTTCGCGGCGGCCAGCCGCTCCGGGGCGTCCTTGAGCCCCGCCTCCTTGCGCTTCTGCGCGTCGAGCAGGGCCTTGAGCTTGGCCATGTACTCGCCCGGCACGTTCTGTATCTTCGCGAACGTGCGCTCCCGGACATACCAGTAGCGGCCGGACCCGTCCGGCTCGCGCAGCGCCGTCGAGGCCGCCGCGAGCAGGAAGGAGCGGGCGTTCAGCGGCTCGGTCGCGACTCCCGGGCTCGGCGTCCTGGGGGCCGGGGTCTCGCCGGAGGCGACGACCACGGTGGCGGCCGCGAGCCCGGCCGCCGCAGCGCTCGCCACCAGCAGGAACGGTCGCCGCGAGCGCCGCTTGACGCGCGGCGTGGCGAAGGCGCGGGCCAGGTCGGCCGAGCGGCGCCGCCGGTAGCCGTCCTCGGCCAGTTCGTCCAGCCCGTCGGGCTTGAGCTCGGCGAAGAGTCGGTCGGTCATCAGGGTCCTCCAAGGGTGTGATCAGGAGTCGAGGCTGCGGGCCGGGCTCGCGCCGCCCAGGCGCAGGGCCTGGGTGAGACGCTTGCGCGCACGGTGGAGCCGGACGTTGTACGTACGGACCGAGCAGCCCACGACGGAGGCCGCCTGCTCGGGCGGCAGGCCGTACCAGGTGGCGAAGATCATGGCCTCTACGTCGTGCTCCGGCAGGGCCGACAGCGCGGCCAGCGCGGTCTCCCGGTCGATGACGTGCTCGGCCACGTCCCAGGCCACCTGGTCGCGCGGGGTGGTCAGGGCCACGATCCGGTCGACCAGGGCCTGCCGCCGGTGGCGCGAGTCGCGCTGCTTGGCCAGCAGGTTGCGCGCCACCCCGAGCAGCCACGGCAGCGGCGGCTCCGGCAGGTCGTCGAGCCGTCGCCACGCCACGAGGAACGTCTCGCTGGAGACGTCCTCGGCCAGGTCGCGCTCGGCCCGCAGCAGGGCGTAGCCCAGGACGCTGCGATAGTGCCGGTCGTAGAGGTCTGTGAATCGTTCCTCGGGATCATCCACACCCAGTAGTCCCTCCGGACGCTCCTGGATTACCGCGACCTACCGAATTATTCGGTTGCTCTCCTCCCGCGTGAGCCGGTTACGACGGGCCGCCGGCCCGGATGGCGGCGGGGCCATGGCCGTACCAGCGGTGGATGGCCCGCCGCAGCGCCCGGGAGTCGGTGAAGCCGACCCGCGCGGCGATGGACTCCACGCTGAGCGTGGTCTCCCGCAGCAGGCGGTCCACCCGCCGCCGGCGGAGCCTCTCCAGCTCCTCCCGCCAGCTGGTGCCCTCGTCGCGCAGGCGGCGCTGGAGGGTCCGCGGGCTCATGGCCAGCTGCCCGGCCACCTGGTCGAGGCCCGGCGGGCCGCCCGCGACCGCGGACTCGAGCACGGCGTGGAACCGGTCGAGCCAGCCCAGCACCGGCCGGGCGGCCGCGACGGACAGGCGCGCGTGGTCGTCCAGGATCGCGGCGAGCGCGGGGTCGGCACGCGGCAGCGGGGCCTCGATGTCGGCCCAGGCGAACGTGATCGACGGGTCATCGGTCTCCAACCGGACGCGCCTGGTGCCGAAGAGCGCGCCCGGCCGCCACAGCTCCATGACCCGGTTGCTGCCGCCCGTCTTCCACGCCGGGCCGGAGACCAGCCCTACGCGGAGTCCGCCGAGAGCGGGCGGGTCATGGCGCTGGCGCTGCACCCGTTCGTCATCGGCCAGGCGTTCCGGCGAAGTACCTGGATCAGGCGCTCGAGTACGTCGCCGGCCACGACGGCGTATGGCTGACGACCAGCGACGAGATCGCCGAGCACTACGCGGGCATGGGGCGGTCGTAGAGTGACCGCGTGAGAAGACATATCGCGTTCGAGCGGCTGCACAACTTCCGGGATCTGGGCGGCTACCGGGCCGCCGACGGGAGCGTGGTGCGGTGGGGGCGGCTGTTCAGGTCCGATTCGCTGGCCAAGCTGCGCGACGAGGACTGGGACCGCTTCCTCGGCTTGGGCGTCCGTACGGTGATCGACCTGCGCTACCCCTGGGAGATCGAGGCCAAGGGGCGGGTGCCGCACCACGACGGGGTGACCTACCACAACCTCAGCATCGAGCACCGGCCCTACGACCAGGCGGAGATCGACCCGGACGCCGACCCGTGGCGCTTCCTGGCCGACCGCTACGCCGAGGTCGCCCTCGACGGCGTCGCGGAGCTGCGGCAGGCCCTGGAGATCATCGCCTCGGCGGACGAGCCGCTGGTGTTCCACTGTGCCTCCGGCAAGGACCGGACCGGGCTGGTGGCAGCGCTGGTGCTGGCCCTGCTGGAGGTGCCGGAAGACGACATCGTGCGGGACTTCGCGCTGACCGAGCTGGCCACCGACCGGCTGATCGCCGATTGGCGGGCGGCCCACCCGGGCCGCGAACCGAAGTGGCCCGGGTACGGCAGAGCCCCCGCCGAGATCATGCGGCTCTTCCTGGCCGACCTGGCGGCGGCTCACGGCTCCGTCCGGCGTTATGTCACCGAGCGGCTCGGCGTGGACGAGGAGCTGATCTCAGAACTCCGCGCCCGGTACCTCCACGCCGGCGACCATCGGTAGGAGGCGACCTCGGCGCCAGAGGGAGGACGGCGTCCAGGCGCTCCGGTCCCGCGGGCCAGGCGGGGCCCGCGCTGAAGGCCGTCTCACGCTGCCGCAGAGGACGCGAAGTCCTCGAGGAGGTCGTTGAAGAGGTCCGGGCGCTCCATGTTGGGGTAGTGGGCGGCGCCGTCGATCGAGATCGCCCGCCCGTCGGCGACGGTACGGGCGAGCCGTTCGGCCATGCCGATGTGGTCCGGCGAGTCGAGGACGCCGTTGACCGCCAGCACGGGAACGCCGATCCCGGCGACGCGCTCCCAGGTGTCGCGGACCGGGACGAGCAGGTCGGGTTCGCCGGCGGTGTGCTTGGACATGGTGGCCCTGGCCATCCGGCGCAGGCGGCCGGCGACACCGGGGTCGAGGTCGTCGATGGCGCGGTGCGGGCCCGCCGCGAACAGCATGAAGCCCTCGACCGAGCCCTCCAGATCGCCGGCGGCCATCGCCGCGTGCCAGGTGGCCAGGGCCCGGGCGGTCCAGGGGTCGGCGAAGTACGGCTCGCCGGTGCCGGCGCCGCTGACGAGCACGGCGGCGACCAGGTCCGGGTGCTCCAGCGCGGTGTCGACCGCGATGCTCGCGCCCATGGACACGCCTGCCAGGACCGCCGGCCCCGTGTCCAGGTGGCGCAGCAGCGCGGCGAGGTCGTCGGTGAGCCGGTACGGCTCGGCGGCGTTGGCGGAGCGGCCGTGGCCGCGGGCGTCGGGGGCGATGACGCGGTAGCGCGAGGCGAAGCGGGAAATCTGGTCGTCCCACATGCCGTGGTCGACGAAGCCGCCGTGCAGCAGGACGAGGGGGCGACCGGTGCCGGTGTCGAGCCAGAACAGATCCTTCATGACAACTAGGGTGTCATTTTCGAGCGAACATGACAACCTAGGTGTCATCATGGAGAGGTGAGCGACACGAACCGCAGTCCGGGCGACCGGCTCACCGAGGTGTTCGACCTGGTGGGTCCGCTGTATCGGCGCGCCCAGCGCAAGGTGGAGCAGGACGCGCCCATCGAGGGGCTGTCGGTCGGGGTACGGGCCGTGCTCAACCTACTCCGCGAGCACGGGCCCATGACGGTCCCCCAGATGGGGCGGGCCCAGGCGTTGAGCCGCCAGTTCGTCCAGCGGATGATCAACGATGCGGCCGGGCGGGGTCTGGTCGAGTTCGTCGCCAACCCGGCGCACAGGAGGTCGTCGCTCATCCGGCTGACGGAGCCGGGGCGGGTCGTCATCACCACCGTGATCGACCGCGAGCGCGCCGAGCTGCGCCGGATCGGCGGCGACCTCACCGACGACGAGGTCACCGCCTGCCTCCGGGTCCTCTCGCGCCTGCTCGGGCATCTCGACGACATCGACATGGACTGACCTGGACCTCATCCCACGGTGTAGTCCTTGAGCGGCACCACGTCCTCGGCCACCTCCACCAGGGGCTCGGTGGGCGGCTGGAGGAACCAGCGGGCCGCGGCCCGGCCGTGCAGCTGGTTGCGCTCGACGTAGTCGCGCAGCCGGCTCTCGTACGCGGCGAAGGCGGTGGCGTGGTCCGGGGCCTGCGCCAGCTCCCCGGCCAGCACGTACGCGCCGATCAGCGCCTGTGAGGTGCCGCGGCCGGAGGTGGGCGCGGCGCAGTAGGCGGCGTCGCCCACCAGCGCCACCCGGCCGGCCGACCACGAGTCCATCACCACCTGGCCGGAGGAGTCGAAGAAGAACTCCTCGGCCTCGCTCATGGCCTCCAGCAGCCGGGGCACCTCCCAGCCCGCGCCGGCGAAGTGCTCGGCCACCAGCTTCTCCTGCTGCCGGCGGTCGCGCCGGTCGTAGTCCAGGTGGTCGGCCGCGAACGACAGGCCGACGCGGAGCTCGCTGTTGCCGCGGGCGGCGAGGGCCAGCGCGTTGCGGCCGGCGGTGTTGTGCATCAGGCCCGTGCGGTCGAGGCCGAACAGGTTGGGGGCGGTGAACAGCGCGCCGTAGATGCCCAGGTGGCGGACGTAGCGGGACTCGGGGCCGAAGGCGAGCCGACGCACGGTCGAGTGCATCCCGTCCGCGCCGATCACCAGGTCGAACGTACGGGATCCGGCCCGCTCGAAGGTCACGTGGACGCCGGAGCCGTCCTGGTCGAGCCCCGTGATCGTGTCGTCGAACAGGTAGTCGGTGGTGTCGCGGGTGGCCTCGTACAGGATGGCCGTCACGTCGGACTTGAGCACCTCCAGGTCGCCGGAGATGGCGGAGGCGGGCAGCTCGGCCAGGGGCGCGCCGGCGTCGTCGACCAGCGTCATCCCGGTCATGCCGGTCTCGTGCCGGCGCATCTCCTCCAGCAGGCCCATCCGCTCCAGCACCTGCAGCGCGCTGCCGCGGAAGTCGATGGCGGCGCCGCCGCCGCGGACGGCCGGGGCCCGCTCCACGATCGTGGGCGCGTGGCCGTGCCGGTGCAGCCAGTAGGCCAGGGCGGGGCCGGCGACGCTGCCGCCGGAGATCAGGATCCGCATGGGGACTTCCCTTCTCGGTTGGGGTGGGGCAACCGTACGCCGAATTTGGGCAAATGCGCAAGACGTCTGTCTCACGCGTACGTGCTAGGCTGGCCGCCATGGGAAACCGTGAGGACCTGCTGGCCGGGGCGCGGCGCTGCCTGGAGGAGAAGGGGTGGGCGCGCACGACCGTCCGCGACATCTCGGCCGCGGCCGGCGTCAGCATGGCCGCGATCGGCTACCACTTCGGCTCGCGCGAGGCGCTGCTCAACGCGGCGCTGGTGGAGGCGATGCGGGAGTGGGGCGAGCAGATCGGCGCCGCGATGGCGGCCGTGGACGAGGCGGCCACGCCCGATGAGCGCTTCGAGGCGCTCTGGGAGCGGCTCATCGTGTCGATCGGCGAGCACCGCACGCTGTGGCTGGCCAATCTGGAGGCCATGGTGCAGGCTGAGCACTCGCCGGAGCTGCGTGACGAGCTCGTGGCCGGTCAGCGCGAGGGCCGCCGCGGCATGGCCGCGCACCTGGTGGACGGCGACGAGGCGGACATCGCCGAGCGCGAGGTGCGTACTGTCGGCTCGGTGCACCTCGCGCTGCTGCTGGGCGTGATGACGCAGTGGCTCAACGACCCGGATCAGGCCCCGACGGGGGCGGAGGTCCTTGCGGGCCTGCGGGCGCTGACCTCCCGGCTGGGTTGAAGTCCGTCAATCGCGTCGGCGGGATGCCGCTAGCGCCGCAGGTCCAGCCGTACCCTGGCCAGCCAGGACCCCCAGCCGTTCTCCGGCCGGCTGTCCCCGATGCGCAGGTAGAACGTACGGGCCTCGCCCCGCAGCTCGTTGAGGTCGAGCGTGCGCGCCGAGCGGTTGGACAGGTCGCGCACGTCGGCGCCCTCCTGCAGCACGGTCCGCCAGCTCCGGTTGTCGGCCGAGACCTGCACCAGGAACTGGTTGCCGAGGTCCAGCGTCACCGACCCCCCGCTCACCTGGGCCGGCAGCACGAACCGGTAGGTGGCGTGGCTGTCGCCGTCGGTGAAACGGGCGCGCCCGTCGAACACCTCGCCGTCGAGCTGGGACCCGTCGGCCTCCAGGAGCCAGGGCTCCTCGGCCGCCGTGCCGGGCGTGAACTCCACGGTGTCGCCGACCACCGTGACCGTCACCTGCTCGCCGGTCGTGCCCTGGTCGGAGGTCGCGGCGAGCCGGATCGGGTGGCTGCCGGGACCCGCCGTCGCCGGCACCGTCACCTGGAACGTCACGGTCTGCGACGCGCCCGGCGCGATGGGGCCGAAGGCGACCGCTCCCGAGGGTTGGACGGTCCAGCCCTGAGGGGCGGTCGCGGTCAGCCGCCCGGTGGCGGGCCGGTCGGCGTGGCCGGACACGGTCACCGGGAGCGCCACGGTCTCCCCGGGCGAGGCGAAGATCCCGGCGGCCTCGATGACCAGCGGTGACGTGGCGGGCGGCGCGGGCGCGAGCAGCTCGATCTCCGCGAGCGACGTGCCGCCGGCGAACCTGATCCGGTAGTGGGCGTACGCGCCAGGATGCGCGATCTTGAACGGCCGCGTCTGCAGCCGCCACGGGAAGCTCTCGCCGGCCCGCTCGTCGAGCACCTTCCACGACGTGCCGTCGGCGGATCCCTCCAGGACCCATCCGGACGGATCCTCGGACGGCCGGCCGGAGCCGGAGGTGAGCGTGTAGTAACGCGCCTCCCGGTCGCCGTCGAAGCTGTAGCGCACCCATTCGGGCAGCGTCGCCCGGGTCGCCGAGTCGTCGTCGAACAGCGCGCTCACGTCGGCGCCGCCGGCCGCCGACGCCGTGCCGCGCCCCGGCCCCGTGAGGTCGTGCAGCGGAGCGGGGATCCGGTCGTCGTCGGTGATCGAGGGCGGGGCGGCGTTCTTGCCGGTGCCCCAGCGTGACGGCTTCGGCCCCATCTCGAACACCAGCTCGCCGCCCTTGGCGATCAGGTCGTGCGGAAGGTACGTCTTGTCGTACGCCCTGCCGTTGACCTTCAGCCCCTGCACGTAGACGTTGCGCGCGCTGTTGCCCGGCGCCTTGATGACCAGCTTCCTGCCGCCCTCCAGGTGCACCGTCGCCTTCTTGAACAGCGGCGAGCCGATCGCGTAGCAGGGGCTGCCCATCTGCAGCGGGTAGAAGCCCAGCGCCCCGAAGACCTGCCAGGCCGACATCTCCCCGTTGTCCTCGTCGCCGGGATAGCCCTGGCCGATCTCGCTGCCCAGGTACAGCCGCGAGAGCGCCTCGCGCACCCTGGCCTGGGTCTTCCACGGTTGTCCCGCGTAGTCGTACATGTAGGCGATGTGGTGCGAGGGCTGGTTGCTGTGCCCGTACTGGCCCATCCGGATGTCCCGGGCCTCGCGCATCTCGTGGATGATCCCCCCGTACGAGCCGGGGAACGTCGCCGTCTCCTGGGCGGCGAAGAACGCGTCCAGCTTGGCGGCCAGCTTGTCCGCGCCGCCGTACAGGTTGGCCAGGCCGCGGCCGTCCTGCGGGACGTGGAAGGCCATGTTCCAGCCGTCGGTCTCGGTGTAGTCGAAGCCCCACGTACGCGGGTCGTACGCGCTCGGCTTGCGCCGGAAGGAGCCGTCGGCGTTCCTGCCCTGGAAGAAGCGCACCGCGGGGTCGAACAGGTGGACGTAGTTACGGGCCCGGTTCCGGAAATATTCGTATTCCTCCAGGTAGCGGGCACGCTGCGCCCCCGTGGACCGCTCGGCCAGCGCCCTGGCCATGTTCGCGATCCCGAAGTCGTTGATGTAGCCGTCCATCGCCCACGACATCGCCTCGCCGGTCGACTGGATGCTGGTGTACCCGAGGAAGACGGAGGTGGTCAGGCCCTTGCGGCCCACCTGCCGGGTGGGCGGGGCGACGGTGGCGTTCTTGACCGCGGCCTGGTACGCCGCCGCAGCGTCGAAGCCGGTCACCCCCTTCAGGTACGCGTCGGCGAAGGCGACGTCGGAGCTGGTGCCGACCATCAGATCGGCGTACCCGGGCGAGGACCACCGGGAGATCCAGCCGCCGTCCAGGTACTGCCGCACGAACCCGTCGACCATCTCCCCGGCCGCCTTCGGCGTGAGCAGCGCGTACGCGGGCCAGGTGGTGCGGTAGGTGTCCCAGAAGCCGTTGTTGACGTACACCTTCCCGTCCGCCACCGGCGCCCCGGTCTGGGTGGGCGTGCTGGGCGGGGTGCTGGTCGCCGACTGCACGGCGTGCCTGTAGACCGGCGCGGCGGCGGTGCCGGTGTTCTCGAAGCCGGAGTTGGGATACAGGAACAGGCGGTACAGGTTGGAGTACAGCGTGACCAGCTGGTCCCGGCTCGCCCCTTCGACCTCGATGACGCCCAGCTTGGCGTCCCACGCCCGGCGCGCCCGCTCGCTGACCGTCTCCAGCGTGTCCGAGGCGGCGATCTCCAGCTCCAGGTTGCGCCTGGCCTGGTCGACGCTGATCAGCGAGGACGCGATGCGCATGGTGACCGTTCGAGTCGCGCCGGCGTCGAAGGACAGGTAGCCGAGCACGTTGTCGCGGCCCTGGCCGGTCAGCTTGCCGCCGCCGGTGACCGGGCGGTCGAAGACGGCGTAGTAGAACATCCGCGTGGCCCCGGTGGACAGGTCGCTGCGCACGTCGGAGTAGCCGGTCACCACACCGCCGGCCGGGTCCAGGGTCAGGCCGCCGCTGTTGCTCACGTTGTCGAAGATGAGCTTGGCCTCGGAGCCGGGGAAGGTGAAGCGGGCCAGCGCCGCGTGGTCCGCCGGGGCGAGCTCGGTCCTGAGCCCGCTGTCGAAGGTGACCGCGTACAGGTGCGGCTGCGCGACCTCCCGCTCGTGGCGGAAGGCCAGCGCGCGGGCGGTACGGGAGGGATCGGGCACCCCTTCGGCCGCCGAGGGCATGAACTGGAACGTCTGCCGGTCACCCATCCACGGGCTGGGCTCATGGCTGGCGGCGAACGCCTGGATCTGGGGCAGGTTGGCGGCGTTGTTGGCCCGGTGGTAGTCGTACAGCCAGCTCGTCGAGCCGGCGTTGGTCATCGGGGTCCAGAAGTTGAACCCGTGCGGCACCGCGGTGGCCGGGAAGTTGTTCCCCCGCGAGAAACCGCCGGTGGAGTGTGTCCCCCGGGTGGTCACCACGTACTGGGCGGGGCTGCGGTCGTCGCGTGCCGGACGGCCCTCGTACGGCTGCCGCCTCCGCTCCGAGACGATCTTGATGTCGTCCACCCACCCGCGGAACCCGGCGGGCCCTACGGGGCTGTCGTAGGCCACCAGGATGCGGCTGATCCGCTTGCCCTTGGCGACCTCGCCGATCTGGGCGCGCTTGTAGTTCCACTGGTCGGCGTACAGGGTCTTGGACTCGCCCTGCGCGCGCGGCGACAGCCGGACGCCGTGCTGGTCGACGGCCTTCAGGTCGCTGAGGTAGGTGCCGTCGCGGAAGGCCAGGTCCACCGAGACGTACGTGCTGGGGTAGCGCAGATCGGCCGCGGTGAACTCGGGGAAGACCAGGTAGGACAGCTCCGTCGTGGCGGTGACCGGGATGTCCACCTCGAACACCTTGTTGGTGGAGTGGCCGCCGGTCTGGGCGGTGGTGCTGCCCGCGTACTGGAACGCCCGCAGGCCGGAGAAGCCGGCGCGCGGCTTGGACACGAAGCCGCCGTTCGGCCCCGCGCCGATCTGGCTGCGCATGTCGCTGGGCGGCGTGGGGCCGGTCCGGCCGTCCGACAGCTCCCACTCGGCCAGCTGCAGGGTCGAGCCGCCGCCGATCCGGGTGACGTTCAGCCGGTAGTGGGCGTAGGCGGTCGGGTTGGCGAAGCGGTACTCCTTGCGCTGGAAGCGCGCCGTGAACGTCTCGCCGGTCCGGGTGTCCAGCGTGGTCCAGCTCTGCCCGTCCTGGGAGCCCTGCAGCTGCCAGTCGCGCGGGTCGCGCTCGGGCGCGTCGTTGGCGGAGGTCAGCGCGTAGTGCACGACCGCGACGGGGCCCGACAGCGTGTACTGCGCCCAGCCGGTGCCGGCGAACACCAGCCACTTGGTGTTGGCGTCATCGTCGGCCAGGTTCTCCTTCCCCTCGCCGCCGGAGGCGTTCTCGCCGCTGGCGCCGACCTGGGCGATCCGGTCCGAGATGCTGCCCTCGACGCGTCCGGGCAGGGTGCCGATGACGTTCGCGGCCTTCTTGACGCCGCGGGCGTCGGCCTCCGGCGTGTCGATCCATGCCGGCTGCGGGTCTCCGGGCTCGAAGGAGGAGGCGAAGGCCGCGCCCTCGGCCTGGGCCAGGGCCTGCCCGTCCCGCGCGGCCCGCTGCGTCTCCGCCGCGGGCGGAGCCGGCTCGGCGGCCTGCGGGCCGGGGGGCGGGCTGTAGGAGGGGTTGGGAGCCGGAGTGCCCGAAGGGCCCGGGTTGGGCACGGGATCAGGTCCGGCCGGGCCGGTCAGCGCGGCGGCGGGTGCGGCGAGGGCGAGGGTGGTCACGGCGCATAAGACCGCCATCATAAGAGATCGTTCACGACGGGACGGGGAAGGCCAGAGGGTGCTCACAGCGGTCTCCCAGGAGGAGTGATGACAACGTTGTCAACCCCGATCTGTTAAGGAAGTTTTCAAATCGGCGGCGCCGTGTCAATACCTCAATGGGAGCCGATCAGGGTCTTGAGCGCGATGATGGCCAGCCCCAGCGCGAGGTTGGCGGCGCCGGAGAGGGCCACGACCCGCGCGGTGGCCCGGGCCGTCACGGCCGCCGCGACGGCCCAGGCCGCCTGGCTCACCACGGCGACGACCAGCGCCACCCAGGTCGCCGCCTTGTCGGACAGGCCCAGCGACGAGGCGAAGGCGGCGCCGATGGCAGGGGGAAAGGACGCCTGCGCCACCGGCCAGTCGTGCCGGCCGGCCGTGCGGAGCCGCTGCCAGGTCAGGGGCCGGGTTCCGCCGGACACCACCCGGGCGTAGACGTGGGCGAGCCAGAACACCACGCCCGTGCAGATCAACACGACCACGAGGTCCCCCGCATGGAGCGGCGTGCCGTCCACCGCGCTGCCTGCCACGACCGAGGCCGCGAGCAGCGAGCCGTACACGGCCCCGGCGACCTCGGTCCGCTCCTGGTCGCCCTCGGTGCCATGCGTGTCCATGGCAGCAGTGTCGTCGGGGGCCTGCCGGGCCCGGCCGGTCGGCGTGCTGGAGGATGCACAGTTTTGGGCTGTTCGGGAGGATCGCCAGCCTGAGCCGGCTTGCCGCGTGAGAGGATCTCCTGGCGATATGGCCTGGTTTTTGATCGTTGGGGGAACGATGTTCGCAATATCCCTGGGCGAGGACGGCGCGGAGCTGCGCCCGCTGGAGCCGTGGCGGGCCGAGGAGCTCCTGGCCCACATGGAACGGGGGCGGGAGTTCATCGGGCAGTTCATCGCGCTGCCGGACAAGGTCACGGACCTGGAGTCGAGCCGGTCCCTGCTGCTGTCGTACGCGGAGAAGGCCGCCACCGACACCGGGAGCATCTACGGCATCTGGTCGGACGGCACGCTGGTCGGCGGCGTGCTCTTCCGCACGATGGACGTCCCGAGAGGGCTCGCGGAGGTGGGCTGCTGGCTGGAGCCGTCGGCGGCGGGCAAGGGCCTGGTGACCAGGGCCGCACGGGTGATCATCGACTGGGCCGTCGAGGAACGGGACATCCACCGCATCGAGTGGGTCGTCGCGGCGGAGAACGCGGCCAGCATCGCCGTGGCCCGGCGGCTGGGGATGACCAGGGACGGCGTGCTGCGGGAGAGCTACCCGCACCGGGGCAAGCGGCACGACCTGGAGATCTGGTCGGTGCTCGCGCCCGAGTGGCGCTCGGCCAGGCAGCCGTCCTAGCGTGACCGGCACCCGCCCGCCGTCCGGGCGGGCGGGTTCACTTCGCGGACCTCGGCGGCTGCCTCACGGGCTGACGTGGGCGCAGTGGCGGAACACGTCGCCGGGGTCCCAGGCCGCCTTCACCTGCTGCAGCCGGCGGTACCTGTTCACGCCCATCGCCCAGCGCACCCGGTCGTCGTCGGCCTGCTCCAGGTTCAGGTAGGAGCCGGTGACCCCGTGCTTCCTGATCGCGGAGGTCACCGCCTCCACCCAGGCGAGGTTGGCGGGGTCGTCGCCGGGATCCACCCAGACGCCGACGGGATGCACCAGCCAGCGCCCGCCGTCGCGGCTGGGAAAGGCGGAGTCCGGCGCCGTCCTGACCGCCTCCGGCAGCGGCGAGACGATCAGCTGCGACAGCGGGCTCGGCGCGGCGATCGCGGCGTCCTGCAGGTCGGAGATCAGGCTGGCGTCGAGGCCGGGCACGAACTCCGCCGACCACCTGTTGCGCCGCCCCGGCTGCGAGCCGTCGTCCAGCATCGACTGCAGCGCCAGGTACGGCATCGGCTGGACGGCGTCGAACAGCGGCGTCGCCGCCTCGAACAGCGGCCGGATCGCCTCGGCGCCCGCCTCCGGGTCGCCGAGCCAGACGGGCACGATCGCGAGGATCGGCCGGCCCACCACGTGCCCGGGCACGAACGGCGCCGGAGGCGCCGTCAGGAAGACCGCCGCGGGGGCGAAGTCGTCGTGCCCGGCCGAGTGCAGCCGGTCCAGGGCGTCCAGTACGGCGGGCGCGTCGGACACCCGATAGCCGATCATGCCGCCGAGCACCAGCGGGCCCAGCGGGTGCAGGCGGAAGGTGAACGACATGACCACGCCGACGGGGGGTCAACGGGCTGTCGCCGACCGCCATGGCGTCCATCACCAGCTCGCGTCGAGATACCGGCCACCCCGGTGGACCTTGCGGATCGCCTCGCCCAGTTCCTCGGCATGCGCGTGCTTGCCGAGGAACCCGCTCACCCCCGCCGCCATCGCCCGCCGCAGATGGCCGGGCCGTACCAGGCGGGTGAGGATCACCACCTTGCACTGCGAACGGATCGCCTCGGCGGCGGACAGCCCGTCCATCCCGGGCAGCTCGATGTCGATCACCGCGACGTCGGGGCGGTGCTCGGCCACCGCCCCGCTGATCTCGTCCCCACGGGCGACCTGCGCCACGACCTCGATGTCCTGCTCCAACCCCAGCAGCGCGACGAGCGCCCCGCGGACCAGGTGCTCGTCGTCGGCCAGCAGCACGCGCGCATTCATCCCCATGGGGACAAAGGTGGCGTGGGCCCCTTTCACCCACATCTCACGCACATTTCAGGACCTCGGACCTCGTACGCGCGGGTCAGAGCACTCTCACGGCTCCAGGCCGAACAGTGCCCAGGACTCGCCCGCGGCCAGGCCGGCCAGTTCGCGGCCGCACTCCCGCAGCAGCTGCGGGCCCGAGGTGATGTGCGCGGCGCCGGCGTGGACGTCCCTGAACAGCCGCTGGATCAGCCCGTCGCGCAGCGCCGAGGTGCCGCCCGACGCGTAGACGAAGTGGGAGACCTCGATGATCGTCGACGTGATGTGGTTCAGCGCGAGCCGCACCATCGTCTCCTGCCGCACGTCGAGCGTCCGTCCCGAGTCGAGGGTGCGCTCCACGTCGTCCCACGTCTCGCGCACCAGGGCCGACGCGGCGCGGAACTTCGCCTCGGCGCGGGCGAAGTCGGTGTGGAAGGCGTGGCTGTCGGCGATCTGCCCGGTCCGCCCGGCGCGTGCCACGGCGTAGCGGCTCAGCTCGTCCAGCAGCCGGCGGCCGACGCCGAGCGCCCAGGCGGAGTGGCAGATCAGCGCCTGGTCGACCAGGCCGAGCCGGTAGATGGCGCCGCCGCGCAGGGGCTCGTTCGTGTCGAAGACGTGCGACTGCGACTCCGGCACGAAGACGTCGTCCATGGAGTAGTCGACGCTGCCGGTCGCGCGCAGGCCCAGGACATCCCAGTTGCCGAGCAGCTTGACATCCTCGATCGGGGTGATGAAGATCCGGACCTCGTCGGTGCCCTCGATGGCGCCCAGGCTGTGGACGTACTGGGAGTGCAGCATGGCGGAGGCGAAGCTCCACTGGCCGCTGAGGCGAAAGCCCCCGTCCTCCGGGACGGCGACGCCCGGACGGGTGCCCTGGCCCGCGAAGAGCGGCATCCGCGGGCCCTTGAAGATGCGCTCGACGGCCTCGTCGCCCAGGTAGGCGCCGGCCGTGCCGTTCTCCAGGGTGGTGGCCATGACCACCCAGCCCGTCGAGGGGTCGGCGTAGGAGAGCTCGCCGAGGACGGCCATCAGCTCCCTCGGCGACAGTTCGGCACCGCCGAGCGGTACTGGCACCCATATACCGAAAAGTCCTGCCTCGTGGAGGGCGTCCACGACGGGGGCGGTGAGTCTGCCCTGCTCCTCGGCCTGGTCCGCGTCGCGCTCGATCAGCGGGCGCAGTGCCCGGGCCCGCTCCAGCAGGGTGTTGCCCGCGGTGTGCAGTCGCGGCGTGTCGCTCATGTCCAGGTGCTCCTGTTCGCGATCGTCGGCGCTCTTACTCCGTCAGATCACGTAAGCGGCGCGGTGTCCAGAGCCGCCGCGCAACCTCATGGTCCGGCGGCCCGGCTCGATCCCCGGACGATCAGCTCGGTGGCCAGCTCGATGTGGCGGGACTCGATCCTCTCGCCGGCGGCCAGGCGCAGGGCCGTGCGCAGGGCGACGCCGCCCATCTCGCGCAGCGGCTGGCGTACGGTGGTCAGCTGCGGCGAGGTCATGATCGCGATCTCGGTGTCGTCGAAGCCGACCACGCTGAGGTCCTCGGGCACGCGCAGGCCCCGCGCCCTGGCGGCCTGTATGGCGCCGAGGGCGCTCTCGTCGCTGACGGCGAAAATGGCCGTCGGCGGGAGCCGCAGGTCGAGCAGGGCGGCTCCGCCCGTCTCCCCGTCGGGATAGCAGAAGCCCGAGGCACGGACGTACTCGGCGGGCACGGGCATGCCCGCGGCCTCCATCGCGGCGCGATAGCCGTGCATGCGTGCCTGGTTGGACGCCGCGCCGGCGATGCCGCCGAGGTAGGCGATGCGACGGTGCCCGAGATCCAGCAGATGCCGGGTGGCGGACAGGCCGCCGGCGAAGTTGGTGGAGCCGACGCTGGTCACAGGGGTGTCCGGCAGGTTCATCGGGTCGATGACGACCACCGGCAGGCGAGCCCGGGACAGCGCGGCGAGCTGGGCCGGGGCCGGCTCACTGCCGAAGGTGATCACCGCTCGCCGCCCGGCGTCGACCAGGCCGCGGACCCAGGAGGCCCCGCCGCCGGCCATGACCGCCGGGCTGGTGACGACGACGGCCGCGCCCGACTCGGCTCCGGCCTCGATCATGCCCTGGATGATCTGGGCGGAGTAGGCACACAGATCCGAGGTCACCTCCACCTCGACGGTCGCCGGAGCCGCCGTCCGCGCCCGGCGTGACCGGCGGGCGACGTAGCCGTGCTCGTGCAGCAGGGACTGCACCAGCGAGCGGGTGGCGGGTGCGACGTCGCTGCGGCCGTTGAGGACCTTGGACACGGTGGTCACGGACACGCCGGCCGAGGCGGCGACGGTGGCCAGCGTGGAACGCCCGGGACTGCTCGGCATCGATACCTCCCTCAGGAACCACCCTAAAGGGAAAGATCAACCGAGGACGGGCCGTCGGGACAGGGATCAGGGATTTCCCGATCGGCAGACGGGTGTGGTGTGGTACTCGACGGAAGCGCCGGTGGCGTCGGAGATCACCGCCCGGATGTCGTACCGCACCGTGGGCGGTCTAGGAGGGGCGGTCGTTCGGCGGTGGCGTGAACTGGCCGTAGCGGACGGCGCGCGTCTGCTCACCCGAGGGCGGCTGCGCCTGGCCGTGCGGGGGCGCGGCGTACCCGTACGGGCCCGGTCCGTACTGGGGGTTGCCGTGGTCCGGGGCGGCTCCGTACTGGGGGTTGCCGTGGTCCGGAGCCGGTCCATAGTGGGGGTTGCCGTGGTCGGGGGCCGACCCGTACTGGGGGTTGCCGTGGTCCGGGGCCGACCCGTAGGGCGCGGCACCGTAGCCGCCGGCGTTGTACGCGACGGGGCCGTACCCGTCGGCGCCCTGCCCGTACGCCGCCTGCCCATACGCTGGCTGCCCGTATGCCCCTTGCCCGTGTGCCGCCTGCCCGTACGCCTCCTGCGCCGGAGGCGGCGCCTGGCCCGCGGGGAGTTGCCGCCATGAGGGGGGCGTCACCGCGCCGGGCGGGGGCTGGACGAAGGACGGCTCGGAGTGACGGCGCCGGCGCCCGCGTCCCCGGATGACCTTGGCCAGGACCGCGACGATCACGGCGGCGACCAGCACGCCGGCCCCGATCAGCACCCACAGCAGAATCGGCTTGGGCGACTCGTCCTTGCCCGCGGAGATCGCCTGCTGCGCGTCGCTGATGTACTTGGCCACGTACGGGTGGTTCGGGAACAGCGCCTGGACCTCGCGGAACTTCGGCAGCGAGTCCGAGTAGTAGTGCCGGAAGAAGTCGTTGAGCGCCTCGTTGTAGCGGGTCGTCGTGGTGGTCTGGGCGGGCTTGATGTTCTTCTCGCCGAGCTTCTCCTTGATGATGCCCACCGGCAGGACGAAGCTCTCGCTCTCCGACGCCTCGCCGTTCTCGCTCACCGTGCCGGCGATCAGCATGCCGATGACCTTGCCGTCCTTGCTGAACACCGGGCCGCCGGAGTTGCCGTGGTAGGAGGGCGCCTGGGTCTGGATGTAGGGCACGCCGGTCTGCGTGGTCCGCTTGGCGTTGTACGGGCCCTCGGTCAGCGCCGGCTCCAGCTTGGACTCCAGGCTGAAGAACGGCGTATTGGTGACCAGGCCGGGGAAGCCGCTGATGTAGAGCGTGTCACCGGTACGCACGTCGGCGTCGTCGCCGAGTGGCACGGTCGGCAGGTTCTGCTGGCCGTTGACCTTGAGCAGCGCGAAGTCCTTGCCCGGGTAGCTCTCGCCCACCGACACCAGCTCGGCCGGGACCGCCTTGGCCGTCTTGTCCACGCCGCCGCCGGGCAGGCTCTGCATCACCGACAGGCTCTGCTTCAGGTTGCGGAGCTGCATGTGGTTGGTGTTGAACGTGACGTAGATCTGCTGCGCGAGCTTGACGATCTCCTCGTCGGCCTCCAGACCCCGCAGCCCGCTGATGATCTCCTTGGCGTCCTGCTTATTGAACTTGGCCAGCGCCTGCTGCGCGAACAGCTGGCTCAGCTCGGTCTCGCCGACCTGGACGCAGTGCGCCCCGGTGACCATGTACCCGTCGGGGGTGACCCACCAGCCGGTGCACAGGCCGCCGACCTCGGCTTCGACCGTACGCTCCGGGGTGGTCGAGGCGAGGTAGGTGTCCACGTCGGCCGCGATCTGCTGGAACAGCCACTTGGCGATGCTGCGCTCGTCCGAGGAGATCTTGCCGGACGCCACGGTGGCGGTGGCCTGCTCCACGAGCCGGTTGAACGCGGTCTGGTTGATCGTGCTGGTCGGCACGGCGACCGTGCCGGTGTAGGTGAAGCTCGTCAGCTGGACCGCGGGCTGGGTACGCGCGGCCAGCCAGGTGCCGACGGGCACGTCGGGCCGCTCATCGGGCGTGTCGGCCGCCGCCGGTAACGCGGGCAGCGCGACCGCCATGGCGACCGCCGCACCTGCGGCGATCTTCATCAACCTTGTCCTGAAATTTCCGCTCACATCCGGAAATGGTGAGGTCCGGCTCTTGTGCGTGGCTTGGAGCCGACTTGGGGGTGCGGCGCACTCCGCACGGACCGGGATGCCCAGTCCTCTCGGGTCGGGAGGCTCAGCCCTCTCGGGTCCGGAGGCTCAGCCCTCTCGGGCCGGGAGGCTCAGCCCTCTCGGGCCGGGAGGCTCAGCCCTCTCGGACCGGGATGCGCAGGACGAAGCGGGCGCCGCGGTCGGAGTCCTCGATCGTGAGCGTGCCGCCATGGGCGCGCGCGATCTCGCGGGCGATGGGCAGGCCGAGCCCGGTCCCGCCGGCGTCGCGGTTGCGCGCGGCGTCCAGGCGGGTGAAGCGCTGGAAGACCGTCTCGCGCTGCCCGGGCGCGATGCCGGCGCCGTCGTCGAGCACCTCCAGCACGGCCTGCCGGCCCTGCCGCCGTACGGTGACGAGGATCTGCGACTCGGCGTGCCGCTCGGCGTTGTCCAGCAGGTTCGTCAGGAGGCGGGCCAGTTGCAGGCGGTCGCCCGTGACGGCCACGCCCGGCTGCAGCGTGGTGACGACGCTCTTCGTACGCTGCCTGTCGGTCTCGGCGGCGACCAGCTCGCACAGCTCCACCGGTTCCCGGGAGCTCGGCGCGCCCGCGTCCAGCTTGGTCAGCGTGAGCAGGTCGACGACGATGGCCTGGAGCCGGTCCAGGCTGGCCAGCAGCGCCTCGCCCGTCGCCCGCCAGTCGGCGTCCTCGGGGTTGAGCAGCGCGTCCTCGACCTGGGTGCGCATCGCCGTGATCGGGCTGCGCAGGTCGTGCGAGGCGTCCCCGGCGAACCTGCGCTGCTGCTCCACCGCCTCCGCCTGCTTGTCCATCGCGGCCTCCAGCCGCTCCAGCATCTGGTTGCCGGTCCAGGCGAGCGTCCTGATCTCGTCGTCGACGTTCTCCGGTACGGGGAGCCGCATCCCGCCTCCACCGGCGGTGATCTCGGCCAGCCTCTTCGTGATGTTGTGGACGGGCGCGAGAGTCCGGGCCACCACGCGCGACACCCCGAACCAGCTCAGCGCGACCAGCAGCGACGCCACGCAGATCTGGAAGAGGATCACTTTCAGGCTGACGTACCAGGGCACGGCCGGGGCGAAGGCGTAGATGACCCACGCGCCGTCCGGCTGGTACGCGTGCATGGCGACCACCAGCTCGCACCGCCCGGGAAACGCGCGCAGGTCACAGAACTCGGCGACGTCGTTGGCCGTGTTCTGATGCGGGATCGCCCTCGTGAGCTGGGGCAGGCCGGCCAGGTTCGGCGTCGAGGAGACCACGCGTCCCGCCGAGTCGATCACCTGGATGCCGTCGAGCCCGTTGGCGGTCACCGTCGCGGGCAACTGGTTGCGCTTGACCATGAGAAGCACGCGCAGGGCCTGGCTGGCCACGTCGTACGCCCGGATGTCGGCGGCCTCGTTCCTGATGGCGTACAGCACGAACGCGCTGACGACGACGTTCAGCAGCAACATGGCCAAGCTGGCGAGCAGCGCCAGCCGCATCCGCAACGACCGGCCCAGCCGTCTGATCACTCCACACCCCGGTAGTCAGAAGACCACATCGAGTGCGTTCGCCCCTAATTCAGGGAGATTCCCCCACAAATCCGATAAGTGGGTCACGCCTGCCGCGAACGGCTACCGTAGGCGCCCGGAGGTGATCACGAAGTCTTGCGTAGGACGATCGCGGGCCTGTGCCTGGTGCTGCTCCTGGCCTCCTGTGGCTGGTGGTCCGATCGGGTCTCGCCGTGCCGGTTCGAGGCACGCGCCCTGGAGGTGGTGGCGCGCTGGGACGGCTCGTCAGGCGACCGCGCCTGGCGTTCGGGTTTCGTGCCATTACGAGGGCTCCAGGCTCCCCAGGGCTGGATCGACCCTCCCGCCTGGGTCACCCAGAGCGCGCACAACGGCGTGTGGAAGCTCGCGGGCGAGTTGCCCCCGAAGTCCCCGGTCGAAGCGCGCGTGCGGTGGCCGGACGGCTCGGTCTCGCAGGTGCCGCTCGTCACGGCGGCCGAGGCGTACGCGGAGCTCAGCAAG
This sequence comes from Nonomuraea sp. JJY05, assembly GCF_043496855.1. NCBI lineage: Bacteria > Bacillati > Actinomycetota > Actinomycetes > Streptosporangiales > Streptosporangiaceae > Nonomuraea > Nonomuraea sp. JJY05. Next base: position 150,590 of record NZ_JBIEIS010000018.1, on the reverse strand, counting down.
CCGGCCGACTTCATCGAGGAGGAGTGCCCGGCCAAGGGCTGCCGCCCGCTCCGGGTGACCGGGGCCGAGCTGGGCGAGACGACGCTGGAGACCAGCCGCGGCGCGATCCCGGTGCCCACCTGGCTGTTCACCGTCAAGGGGGTCGAGTCGAAGTTCGAGTACGTGGCGGTCGCCCCCTCGGCCGTCACCGCCCGGCCGCAGGCCCGGGAGGGGGAATTCGAAGAGGTGATGGGGTTCGACCTCGTCGCAGGCAAGCCGCACGAATTGCTCCTGGAGTACGGCTACGGCTCCTGCGACCGCGTTCACGGGGCGCGGGCGTACGAGACCGGCAAGCTCGTGGTGGTGGACGTGGATGAGGAGGGCTCCGGCGGGATCTGCGACTTGGCGCTTCACATGGGCACGATCACCGTCACGCTGACGCGGCCGCTCGGCGATCGCCTCGTGCTCGACTCGGGCACGGGGCTGCCCGTCGTGCGCGGGGTGACATAGGCGCTGTACGGCCACGGGTAGCAGGGGCACAATGGCGCGATGGCAGCGCAGTACGACAACACCGACGCGTTCCGGGCCGCGAGCTTCACGATGGCCGACCTCTCCGCCGCGACGTTCCGCAGCTGTGACCTACGCCGGATCAAGATCGTCGACTCCTGGCTCATGGACGTCAACGTGTCCGGAGAAATACGCAATTTCCGCGTCAACGACGTGGACGTCACCCCCTACGTCGAGGCCGAGCTCGACCGCCGCCATCCCGAACGGGTGCGGCTACGGGAGATGCGTACGGCCGACGACTTCCGCGCGATGTGGGAGACCATCGAGCAGCTCTGGTCCGAAACGCTCGCCCGCGCCGAACGGCTGCCCGAAGAGGCGCGCCACGAACGGGTCGACGGCGAATGGTCCCTCGTCGAGACGCTTCGCCACCTCGTCTTCGCCACCGACGCCTGGGCGGGGCGGGCGATCCTCGATGCGCCGGACCCGTTCCACCGGCTCGGCCTCACCCACTCCGGCTACCCGCCCGAGGACGCGGCGGCGCTCGGCATCGACCTCGACGCGCGCCCGTCGTACGCGGAGGTGGCGCGGGCGCGCGCCGACCGGGTGGCGCTGGTGCGCGGCATCCTCGACGGCCTCACCGACGAAGGGCTCGAACGGGCCTGCACCCGCACACCCGCGCCCGGCTACCCGGAGGAGCCGCGCACGGTCGGCAGCTGCCTGCGCGTGGTGATGGGTGAGGAGTGCGAGCACCGCCGCTACCTGCTGCGCGACCTCGCGACACTCGAAGCACACTGACACGACCCCCACGCCGCCCGGCGGCACGTCATCCACAGCAGCACGTCATCCAGCGGCACGTCATCCAGCGGCACGTCATGCGTGTGGTGCGTCATGCGTGTGGTGCGTTATGCGTGTGGTGCGTCATGCGTGTGGTGCGTCATGTGGTCGGGCGGAACGGGTCGCCGGCCGGGAGCCAGGCCGTGGCGGCGTCCGGGCCGAGCCCGCCGACGTCCCGGGTCAGCGCCTCGACGGCGGCCCGTACGGCCTTGCGGGTCTCGTCGCGCCGGGACACCAGGGCCCAGGTCCAGTACGGCGCCGGGTCGACCACCGGCCGCTGGACGAGGTCCGGCGGCACCGGGGCGGTCTGCCCCTTCGGCGAGTTGACGACGGGGCTGCGGAGCCGCCGTACATGGTCGAAGAAGGCCGGCCCGGTGATGCCGCCGTCGTTGATGCGCAGGACCCGGGCGCCGGTGTCGCGGGCGAACTCCTCGGCATAGCGGTTCCACGAGTCCCAGGTGGCGGCGTCGGCGTCCACCAGCACCGACGTGTCCTTGGCCGGGACCGCGGACGCGGCGCCCGTGGAGATCGCGAAGAGCCGGTCGGCGCCGATCAGCCGGGCCTCCAGCGCGTGGGCGGCCAGGTCGTCGGCCCGTACCCAGCAGATGGCCAGGTCGATGCTGCCGTCGGCGACCCGTCCCGCCTGGGTGTGTGACGGCATGACCCATGCGTCGACGTGCAGCTGCGCGACGCCGGACACGCGGGCGGTCAGGTCGGGCGGGCGCCAGCTGACGTAGCCGAGCCGGACGGGCTCGGTGGCGGCCACGCCGGCCGCCGAGCGGCGCAGCTCGTCGGCCTGGTCGAGCAGCGCCCTGACCTGGGGGAGCAGCGCCTGTCCTGAGGGGGTGAGGGCGACCGAACGGCGGTCCCGGTCGAACAGGCGTACGCCCAGATCCCGCTCCAGGGCCTTGATCTGCTGGGAGAGCGACGGGCCGGCGATGCGCAGCCGGAGCGCGGCGCGGCCGAAGTGCAGCTCCTCGGCCGCCGCGACGAAATAGCGCAGCTGGCGTAGCTCCATTCGCCCAGGGTAGTGCGCTGGGAGGCACAGCCTCATAGCAGAGAGTGAACCGGTCGTGGCGGGATCGCGCCCGGCCGGCACCATGGCCGCGCGGTGCCGGTCCGTCCCATTTGCCGACCGGCCGCGCTGATCGAGGCCCGATGACGTACGGCCTCAATCTTCTGAGAAGAGAAACCCATGAGCACGCATAAAGTCGCCGTGATCACCGGCGCGTCCCAGGGCATCGGCGCGGGGCTGGTGGCCGCCTACCGCAAGCTCGGCTACGCGGTTGTCGCGAACTCCCGAACGATCGCGCCCTCCGACGACCCCCTGGTGCGGACCGTCGCCGGTGACATCGCCGCCCCGTCCGCCGGCGGGCGCGTCATCGAGCGGGCGCTGGAGGCGTTCGGCCGGGTCGACACGCTGATCAACAACGCCGGCGTCTTCGTGGCCAAGCCGTTCACCGACTACACCGACGAGGACTACGAGCTGGTGACGGGGGTCAACCTGCGCGGGTTCTTCGAGATCACTCAGCGGGCCGTCGACGTCATGCTCACCCAGGGTGGCGGGCACGTGGTCAACATCACGACCAGCCTGGCCGACCAGGCCGACAGCCGGGTGCCGTCCGCGCTGGCGGCGCTGACGAAGGGCGGCCTCAACTCGGCCACCAGGTCGCTGGCCATCGAGTACGCCTCCCGAGGCATCCGGGTCAACGCGGTCGCGCCCGGCGTCATCCGCACGCCGATGCACCCGGACGAGACCCACGACTTCCTCGCCGGCCTGCACCCCGTGGGCCGGATGGGCGAGATCGGAGACATCGTCGACGCGATCGTCTATCTGGAGACGGCCCCGTTCGTCACCGGCGAGATCCTGCACGTCGACGGCGGCCAGAGCGCCGGCCACTGAGCCCCGGAAGCCCCCGCTCCCCGCCGGCCAGAGCGACGGCCACTGAGCCCCGGAAGCCCCGCTCCCCGCCGGCCAGAGCGACGGCCTGAGTCCCGGGGGCGCGCGCTCCCGCAGGCCGAGCGAACGGCCAAGGTTGACCTCCGCACAGGAGCATGGACGGCGGCGTTGGCGCGGGGATCGCCATGTCGGGGGTCGCCGTGCTGGGCTCGCGTATCACCGCCGGGAATGTGACGTGAGTCGCAAAGTTCCCCGTTTGTGACAGATGACCAGAATGACGCAACAGTTTGTCGTCCCTTCAGCCTCTCTCTGCACAACGTTCACTCGTGCGCTCCAACGTGTCCGCCCGGGAGCAAGCCGCTTTATGGCCTGCTTATGCACGTATAGAAGGGACTGCCAATGGCAGCACGAAAGTCACTGGGCGGCTTAGGGGGCCGGGCGCGGTTCGCCCTGGCCGCCTCGATCGCGACGCTGATGGTGAGCAGCTTCGTCACGGCCGCGTACGCCGACCCGGGGACGGCGGAACAGGACCGGGGCCGGCCCAGCCCCACGCCGACGACCACCGCCGTCCCGAGCCCTCCGACGCTCACCCCCGCCGGCGGTTCGTACCTGGAGGGCACGGCGAAGGTCGCGGCGGTCCCGACCGCGGCCGGTGACAGCGTCACGAAGCTCGCCGTCGACGACACCGCGCTCGACGCCACCCGTACGGTGGGCGTCTCCAAGCTCCGCTTCGACGTGGGCTCGAACTCGACGGAGGCGCAGTATCACAGCTACGTGCTCGTCAACGGCGAGTACCGCAACGAAATCGGCAACTTCGTGAACGAGCGCGCGACCATGGACATCCCGAACGAGCGCCTCGTCAAGGGAGAGAACACCGTCGAGATCGTCGTCGGCGCGATCCCCTCCTCGTGCGGCAGCAACTACGACGACTTCGTGCTGTCCGACGTGGGCCTCGAACTCCTCGGCGAGGTCGCGGACGGCGAGGACAACCCGTACACGCTCTCCTTCGGCGACGGCAGCTGCGGCACGAACACCACGCTGCTGAAGCGCGCCACGCTCAAGTTCTTCGTCCAGGGCGACCCGCAGGGCACCACGGGCCTGGCCGCGGACCTGGACACCACGACGCTGACCAACGGTGAGCACGCCATCACCGCCACGACCGCGGCCGGCGTGACCGTCAAGAACACCGTGACCGTGAACAACGCCCCCGCCGGGGCGCCGCGCCTGCTGCCGACGGACGGCACGCTCGTGGCGGGCACCGAACCGGTCTTCGCGACGGTCCCGGCGAACAGCGGTGGCGGCGTCAAGTCCCTCACCGTGGACGGCGAGAAGCCCGTCACGAAGCCCACGCTGGGCAACGGCGCCGCGATGCTCAGCTTCGACGTGGGCGCGGACGGGATCGAGGACAAGTACGACGACTTCCTGCTCGTCAACGGCAAGCGCGTCGACCTGGGCGGCACCTGGGCGAGCCGGCGCGTGACCGTCGCGGTGCCGGCCAAGTTCCTGGTGCCCGGCGACAACACGATCAAGGTCGTCACCGGCGACGCCAAGGAGACCTGCGGCAACAACCGCGACGACTTCACGATCACGAACCTCGAGCTCACCCTCGACGGCGCCACCGTGACCGGCCAGGACGTCCAGGCGTCGTACGAGATGGGCGACGGCACCTGCGGCAGCGGCCAGACCCTCCTGCGCGAGGCCGAGCTGCGCTACAAGATCGACGCCCCGGCCGTGCAGGTCATCGAGACCCTCGGCTCGGGCGAGGCGACCTTCAGCTTCAACGTGGGCAGCAACTCGATCGAGGCGCGCTACCAGAACTTCCTGCTCGTCAACGGCCAGAAGGTCGTGCTGGACGGCGACTTCGTGAGCAGGCGCGTCGACTTCACGATCCCGAACGAGTTCCTGGTGCCCGGCTGGAACACGATCGACTTCGTGGCCGGCACCTTCCCGACCTCGTGCGGCAACAACCGCGACGACTTCGCGATCTCGAACATCGCGCTGACCCCGGCGCAGGGCACGGCGACCGGACAGCTGCTGAAGACCTCGTACAGCATGGGTGACGGCAACTGCGGCGACAACGTCAACCCGCTCACCGAGATCGACCTCGAGTTCCTGGTGGACGCCCCGGCCCGGGGCCTGCGCGCGGACCTCGACACCACCGCCCTCAAGGACGGCAAGCACAAGCTCGCGGCGGAGTCGGCCACCGGCGAGGTCGCCACCCGCACCCTGATCACCGACAACTCGGCGCCGAAGGTCGCCAGGAGCGTCCCGGCCGGCGGTGAGAAGATCACCGCCACAGTCGTCCTGGACGTCAAGCTGGAGGACGCCTCCGGCGTCGTGTCCGGCCCGGACGTCAAGCTCGACGGCCGGCCGATCGAGCTGGGCGCCCAGGTGGGCCCGGGACTGCGCGCCGGCAGGCACACCCTGGCCGTGACCGGTGCCGACGGGCTCGGCAACGCCACGACCCGCGAGGTGGTGTTCGAGTCCGCGGGCATCCCGGACGTGCCGGCCGAGCTGAGCCCGGCGCGGGGCGCCACCGACGTGTCGGATCCCGTCACGCTCTCGGCGAAGGTGGCCGAGCCCGACGGCGGCCAGGTGACGGCCACGTTCAACGAGGCGAAGATCCTCACCCCGGAGCAGGCGTACCAGGGCACGGCCCAGTCTCTCCCGGCCACCCTGCGGGTGCCGGGCGAGAAGCGCGTCAGGACCGACGGGCTGGAGCCCGCCGACGGCAAGACGGTGGACGCGCCCTCCGGGCAGGATCTCGTCTACCAGCGCTACGACGTCGAGGTGCAGGGTCACGTGGACTCCCCGGTCCTGCGCTGGGAGGGCGTCATCGACCCCGAGCGCCTGGCGGGACTGCGGGCATGGAACGCCAGGTCCAAGGCGTGGGACCTGCTGACGAGCACCCGCGGCGCAGCCGAGGGCAAGACCGTGCTCACGGCCGTCGTCGACGACGACCACATCGACAGGCACCAGGTCCACGTCATGGTGACGGGCGAGGACCCGTTCGCCGACGACATCGACCCCGGCGACCCGAACGGCTTCGCCGACCCCTCCTCCTACGACTTCTCGATCGTCCACTTCACCGACACCCAGTACATCTCCGAGGGCGCGGTGGAGCAGGAGACCGCCGAGGAGCGCGCGGTGTGGGAGTCCGCCTACGCCGGCATCGTCAACTGGATCAAGGACAACAAGGACCAGCGCAAGATCTCGTACGTCGCCCACACCGGCGACATCATCGAGAACAACATCCGCAAGCCCGCTGACGAGGCCACGCAGCAGCAGGTCGTCGGCGAGCTGGAGGTGTCCTCGAAGCAGCAGAAGGTGCTGGACGACGCGGGCATCCCGAACGGCGTGATCGCCGGCAACCACGACAACCAGTCCGGCACCGAGAACGGGCCGGAGGCGATCTACAACAAGTACTACGGCCCCGGCCGGTACCAGGGCGCGTCGCAGGGCTGGCAGCACGCCGAGTACGGCGGGCCGTGGAAGGAAGGCGACAACCAGAACCACTACGACCTGTTCTCCGCGGGCGGGCTGGACTTCGTCGTGGTGGGACTGTCGTACGGCGTGACGAGGGAGGAGGCCGAGTGGGCCGACTCCGTCTTCAAGAAGTTCCCCAACCGCAACGGCATCCTGCTCTCGCACGACTACCTCGTGCCGAGCACCAACCCGGACGGCCGCGGCGCCGGCTTCTCGGCTCCCGACGGCTCGATGCTGTACAAGACGGTGGTCGAGAAGAATCCCAACGTCTTCCTCATCCTCGCCGGTCACGAGCACGGCGTGGGCACCAACGTGAAGCCGAAGGTGGGCCAGGTCGGCAACGGCGTCGTCGAGCTCCTGGCGGACTACCAGTTCTACACGGTGTCGGCCGACCGGCTGGGGCTGACCGCGATCGGCGGCTACAACCCGCAGGACCAGCTCCAGTTCGGCGCGAGCTTCTTCCGGATGCTGCAGTTCAACGTCAAGCGGGCGGAGCTGAGCGTGGACACCTACTCCCCGCTGCTCAACGAGTTCGGCGCCAACGAGTACGACCCGCTGCGCCGCTACAACGGGCTCGAGGACAACATGGTGCTGCCGGTCGACCTGACCTCCCGTACGACGACCTTCCAGACCGACTCGCTGGCGATCTACAAGCCCACGCGGGTCATCGGTAAGAGCACGGTCACGTCGGGCCAGGTCGCCTCGGTGACCTGGAAGCGCCTCAAGGACGACACGGCCTACGCCTGGTTCGTCACGGCGCGCTCCACCGGCGGCGGCGTGACCGCCTCCGAGCCGAGCGTCTTCGTCACCAAGGACGAGCACGGCCGCCCCGGCACGTGGGGACCGGACTCGCCCATGTACCACTGGTTCGACCGCTGACCCAGTCCTCGCCGCCCCCGGACCCCGGTCCGGGGGCGGCTCTCATCCCTTACATGGAGAAACGAGACATGCCCCGCATGCGCCGGCTGTCCGCCGTCGTCCTCGCCCTGGTCCTCGGCGGTGTGCTGGCCGGCCTGGCGCCTCCCGCCCCGGCGGCGGCACACGACGCGACCACGACCACCCACGCCGAGGTGACCGGCTCGGGCCTGGACGTCAAGGCCGTGCTCGACCTCGAGTACGACCTCCTCATGAAGTCGGCCTGGCTCTACGCCGAGGCCTACGACGCGAAGGAGCGGACCGAGCAGCTCCGCCAGCTCAAGATCAACCGCGACGCCGTGACCGACTATGTCACGCGCCGCTTCGCCGTGGCGTACGCCGGCAAGCCGTGCGCGCCCACCCAGGTCGGCGAGGCCGGCATCCGCGTCCGTGGCAAGGCGGCCTTCGCCGTGCTCACCTACGCCTACGCCTGCCGGGGCGAGAGCGGGGGAGCGCACGAGATCTCCAGCGCGTTGTTCCCCGACGCCGAGAGCTTCGTCCACAGCACGAAGACCATGGTCCGCTACGAGCTCGACGGCGAGACGGGCTCGGCCGTCCTGGAGGCCGGGGCGCCGACGGTGAAGGTCGGCGAGCACCAGGCGTCGAGCCAGGCAGGGGAGTTCTTCGTGCTCGGCGCCGAGCACCTGCTGTTCGGCCTCGACCACATCTTCTTCCTGCTGGCGCTGGTCATCGGGGCCCGCCGCCTGCGCGACGTCGTCGTCACGGCCTCCGCCTTCACCGTCGCCCACAGCATCACGTTCCTGCTGGCGGCGATGGGGATCGTGGACGTTCCGGGAGCGATCGTCGAGCCGGTCATCGCGGTGTCGATCATCGTCGTGGCGGTCGCCAACCTCCTGGGCCGCGACGAGGACAAGCCGGGCAAGTGGCGGCTGCCGATCGTCTTCGCCTTCGGCCTGATCCACGGGCTGGGCTTCGCGGGCGCGCTGGACATCAAGGAGAGCGGGTCCTGGGGGCTGCTCCTGTCGCTCCTGAGCTTCAACCTCGGCATCGAGGTGACGCAGCTCGTGCTCATCGCGGCGCTCTTCCCGCTGCTGGCGCTGCTGCGCCGCACGTCCGCGGCCCGCTGGGCGGTGGCCGCGATCTCGGCCCCGATCGTGGCGGTCAGCCTGTACTGGTTCTTCGACCGCATCCCGCTGCCGCTCTGACGGTTCTGCCTACCTCTGAGGTAATCGACCCCCTTACGTGCACCCCGGCAGGATGTTCCCCATGAGGCCGCCGGGGCGGCGGCCCGCTGACGAAGGAGAAAGCCATGAGCGCGTACGCCCTCGCCCACCTGCGTCCCACGGCGGAGCCGCACGAGGAGGTGTTCCAGTACATGGAGCGCATCCAGGCCACCCTGGATCCGTTCGGCGGCCGGTTCGTGGTGCACGGGGCGCCGGTGGAGGTACGCGAGGGTGAGTGGCCCGGCGGATTGGTGATCATCGAGTTCCCGTCGATCGAGCAGGCGCGCGAGTGGTACGACTCGCCTGCCTACCAGGCGATCCTGCGCCTGCGTGCCGACCACATCCCCGGTGACCTGGTACTGGTGGACGGCGCGGAGCCGGACCACGACTCGGCGGCGATGGCGGCCGCGATGCGGGCGGCCGCGAACCGGTGAGGTCCCGCCGAAGGTGAACGCGGCATGCACGTTTTGTTAGGAAACGCGTCATTTGCGCCCTCTACCGTGCCGGACATGAAACGCATCTCCCTGGCGGTAGGCGCCGCCGCGCTGGCCGTGAGCATCGCCGCGACCGGTCCCGCGTCCTACGCCACCGCTGCCGCTGCCGCTGCCGCTGCCGCTGCCGCTGCCGCCACGCCGGACGGCGCGGCCCGGGCCACGCTGACCGGGTTCGCCTCGCTCCCCGCCCAGACCTTCGTGCCCGGCAGCGAGCCGTCCGGCTCCCAGATCGGTACGGCTGCGATCAACGGGGTGACCCCGCCCTTCTCCGGCCAGCCGGTCCAGGGGTTCAGCGGCATCGTCCGGCGCGGCGACGGCACGTTCGACGTGCTGTCCGACAACGGGTACGGGAACAAGGCCAACAGCGCCGACTTCCTCCTGCGCGTCCACCGCATCAAGCCGGACTTCCGCGCGGGCACCGTGGACGTGCTCGGCGGGTTCAACCTGACCGACCCGCGCGGGCGGGTGCCCTGGCCGCTGACCAGGGCCGACCGCAAGCTCACCGGCGCCGACTTCGACGTGGAGTCGATCGTGCGGGCCGATGACGGCACGTACTGGATCGGCGACGAGTTCGGCCCGTTCCTGCTGCACTTCTCCGCGCGGGGCACGCTGCTGGAGGCGCCGATCGAGCTGCCGGGCGTCAAGGCGCCCGAGAACCCGACGCTGAACGGCGCGACCCCCAACCTGGCCGGCAGCAAGGGCTTCGAGGGCATGGCCCGCTCCGCCGACGGGCGGTGGCTGTACCCGCTGCTGGAGGGCACGGTCAACGGCGACCCGGCGGGCACGCTGCGGATGAACGAGTTCGACGTGCGCAAGCGCGCCTACACCGGCAAGCGGTGGACGTACCGGCTGGACAGCCCCGCCAACGCGATCGGCGACACCATCGCGGTGGACGAGCACCGCTTCCTGATCATCGAGCGGGACAACAACCAGGGCGACGCGGCCGCGCTCAAGCGCGTCTACCTGGCCGACGACCGCGACCGCGACCGCGACGGCGCGATGGACAAGACCCTGGCCGCCGACCTGCTGGACCTGGCCAACCCCAAGGGGCTCGGCGGGTTCGGGGAGACGTTCCGTTTCCCGTTCCAGACCATCGAGGACGTCGTCATCCTGGACGACCGCACGCTCGGGATCCTCAACGACAACAACTTCCCGTTCTCGTCGGGACGCACGCCGGGGCAGCCGGACAACGACGAGTTCATCACCGTCCGCCTGCCCTGGCGCCTGCACGCCCGCTGACTGGCGAGGGTCTTCCCGGCGGGCCGCCGGGAAGACCCTTCAGGCCGTGGTCACGTGGTTCGGCCGGCGGGCGAGCCAGGTGGCCGGATGCCGGCGGATCTGGTCGATGGAGGTCAGCGCGGCGCCGATGACGGCCGCGTCCGGGCCCAGCAGTGCGGGCCGGAGCGTGATCGGCGCCCAGGCGGCGGTCAGGACGCGCCGATCGATCTCGGCTCTGGCGTTCGCGGTGAGCCAGGACGCCAGGAGGGAGAAGCTGCCGCCCAGCAGCACGGTGTCGATGTCGAGGATGTTGAGCATGTCGGCCAGCGCGATGCCCAGCGCGGTGCCGGCCGCGTCGAGGGCGGCGATGGTGGCGGGGTGCCCCGCCTCGGCCCGGCCGGTGGCGGCGGCGTCGGGGGTGGTGCCGGCCGGCGCGGGCTCGTCGCCGAGGACGGCGGACAGGCTGGCATAGGTCTGCAGGCACCCGCGCGAGCCGCACGGGCAGGCGTTGCCGTCGGGATAGACCGTCACGTGCCCGAGCTCGCCGCTCCAGCCCCGGGCGCCGCGCATGAGCTGACCGTCCAGGACGATGCCGGCGCCGATGCCGAGCCCGCCGGAGACGTACACGAAGCTGTGCAGGGTGTTGTCGCTGGCGTAGAGCTCGCCGAGGGCGGCCAGGTTGGCCTCGTTGTCGACCGAGATCGGCAGGTCGAGGGGCTCGATGGCGTCGCGCAGCAACGCCTGGGCGTCGACGTCGCGCCAGCCGAGCTCGGGCGCGGACTGCACGATGCCCGCCTGCACCGGGCCGGGGACGGCGAGGGTGGCGGTCAGGACGGTGAGGTCTTCGGCGGCGGTGGCGTCGATGGCGGCCCGGGCCATGTGGGCCAGCTGCGCGAGCACGTCGGGAGCGCTCAAGCCGGAGTACGTCGTGGGGGTGAAGGCCAGATGGCGGACGGTGCCGGTGAGGTCGACCACGCAGGCCGCCAGGCCGTCCGCGCGGATGTCGAGCCCCAGCCCGGCCGGCCCCTTCTCCGACAGCGTCAGGCCGACGCGGGGCCGCCCCGCGCGGCCGTTGTGCGACAGGCCGGTCTCGGTGATGAGCTTGCCGGCCAGGAGTTCCTCGGCGATGCGGGTGATGGTGGGGCGGGTCAGCCCGGTGACCGAGGCGAGCTCGGTGCGGGAGATGGGGCGCGCGGCGGCCAGGATGTGGCGGAAGACCAGCTCGAGGTTGAGCGTGCGCAGGTTTTCCTGCCGTACGGGTTCTTCGGACTCGCGCGGCCTGCTCGGCCGGACGCGCGCGGTCATGCGGCCGACCGGGCGGTGCGGGCGAGCTCGGCGGCCGTGGCGGCGGAGACGTCACCGTCGATCACCACGGTGACGACGTGCCGGTCGATGGTCTCGCCGGGCGCCAGCACGAGCGGCTCGTCCCAGGCCGGCGACGAGCAGACCCCGAGGTAGTCGCGGGCGCGGACGAACCACCTGTCCCGCGCGCCGGCCTCGTCGGCGTGGGTGAAGAGCGTCGTCCAGGGGCGGCCGTCGCGGTCGTGGCCGGTGACGGCGACCCAGTCGGCGCTCTGCCCGTGGACGCGCCGGATGTCGGCGCCGTCCGGGCTGAGCACCTGCGCGGCGCCGGCGAAGGCGGGGCCGCGCCAGAAGACGCCGCCGTAGCCGGCGCCGACCCGGCCCAGCGCCGCCGGGGTGCGCCAGGGCAGCGGCCGGTCGGCGGCGTTGGTGAGCCGGGTGTGGACGCTCAGGGACCAGGCGGTCTCGTCGACCGGCCGGCAGGCGATCGAGCGCTGCTCCCGCAGCAGCGTCGCCTGGCGCGGGTCGGCCCATTCGAGGGTGTGGTGCAGCTCGGTGTTGGTGCGGCGCAGCCATCGCTGGTGGCGCTGGATGCCGTGGTTGTCCAGCCAGGCCGGGCCGTGGCCGGCGACGAAGGTGCGCCCGCCCCAGAAGTTGCACCCGTCGAGGTCGGGGGCGGCCACGCTGATGCCGAACTGGTGGGGGTGGGAGTCGGGCGCCGCGTCGGTGACGGTGACGCCGGCGAGCGTGCGTACGGGATGCAGGTAGGGACGCGGGGACGCCGACAGCGGCAGGTCGGGCTCCCAGACGTACTCGGCGACGTCGTGCCCGCGCAGCCGCAGCACGGCGACTCCGTGCGGCCGGTCGGTGCGCGCGGGAGGTACGCCGGGAGCGTGCATGGTCGTATCGCCGCCTCTCTGGGCCTCGACGAGGGCGAGCATCTTTTCCCAGGGTTGAGCGTACGACAATTCCCGGCTTCGCCAGTTTCGAGATCGGCGGGCGTACAGGGCGCGTCCCGAGGTCTTCTGTGCCATGGGCGGCGGGGGTTCGCCCCCGCCGCCCGCAGGCCCTTACTTGTTGACGTGTCTGTACAGGAACACGGCGACATTCTTCAGCTGGACGGCGCTCGCCCGGCCGGTGCGGTGCCGCTCCGCGGCGGTGATCGCCTGCTTCAGCGTCGTCTTCCCGGACACCTTGGCCGAGCCGTTGTAGACGCCGTGCGCGTAGTTCAGCCACGCGGCCAGCAGCTCACGGTCCAGCAGCGCCTTGGCGGCCTTGCTCTTGGTGGCGAGGGCCTTGTACGCGGCGGACAGCGTGGTGGCGTCGGTCAGCTCGGGGAAGACCTTGCTGCCGTTCTGCGCGATCGCGAGGTAGCACGACAGCGTCTGGTCGCTCAGCGAGCCCTTTCCGCGCAGCATCTCCTTGGCCCAGGCCTTGGCGCTCAGCGGCTTGGTGCCCTTGCCTCGCGTGCAGTCGTCGGGAGTGGGCACCGGCACCGGCTCGATGTCCGTGCCGGGGTCGGTCGGGCGGTTCGAGTGGGTCGGCGCGGCCGTCGGGCTCGGCGACTTCGTCGCGGTGGGCGTCCCCGTGGGCGTCCCCGTGGGCGTCCCCGTGGGCGTCACGGTCGGCGTCGCGGTCGGGGTCGGCGTGGGGGTCGGGGTCGGGGTGGCGTCCGGGGTCCACGGCATCGCCCTGGCGACGTCGATCCGCTTGGTGGTGACCGAGGCGCCGCCGCTGGTGTACGTGATGTTCTTGCCGGTGGCCCGCAGCTTGTCGACGAGCTGGTCCATGGACAGGTTGGGGTACGCCTGGCGCATCACGGCCAGCGCCCCGGCGACGTGCGGGGCCGCCATCGAGGTGCCGTTCTTGGAGCCGTACCCGTTGCCGGGCACCGAGGAGTTGATGCCCACGCCGGGCGCGAAGAAGTCCAGCAGCGCGCCGCGGTTGCCGAACGAGGCCACGGCGTCGTTGTCATCGGTGGCGCCGACCGCGACCGCCCGGGAGATGCAGGCCGGGCTGGAGACGCCGTCGGTGAAGCCGTTGTTGCCGGAGGCGATGACCGTGGCCACGCCGAACTGCTGCAGCCAGACGATCTCGTCCCGCAGCGCGCCGTAGTCGGGGTCGTCGTCGCAGTGCTCGGTCTGCTTCGGGCCGCCGCCGAGGCTCAGGTTGGCCGCCACGACCTTGTAGCCGGCGTGGACGCTGTCGACGTACTGCAGGGCCAGCTTCTGGTCGGAGGTGTAGCTGAGGAAGCACGGGGCGCTGGTGCCCAGCTCGCCGCAGATGGGGCCGTTGAAGCGGGTGAAGACCTGGATGGGCAGGATGCCCGCCTCGGGGGCGACACCGTTGGATGGAGCGTTCCCGGCCTTCTTGCCTGCCGCGATGCCGGCCACGTGGGTGCCGTGGTCGCACTTGTTCACCCCCTGAACCAAGCACTTGGGGGTCTCGGCGTCGGCCGCGCCGGGGCCGGTCTGGACCGGCAGGCCGTTCGGGCACAGCGACTCGGCCTGAATGGCCGGGTCGTTGTCGACGGTGGAGAAGCACGCCTCGTTCACGATCCGCCCGGCGAAGAACGGGTGGTCGCGGTCGATGCCGGTGTCGACGATGGCGACGGTGGCGCCCTTGCCGGTCCAGCCGGTCTTGTTGGCCCAGTCGGAGCCGATCAGCTTGGTGCTGACGTCGAGCGAGGGCGCGCTCAGCTCGTCCTCGTAGATGGACTTGATCCGGTCGTCCGTCCTGAGCTTGTCGAGCGTGGCCCGGTCCAGGGAGGCGACCAGGAACTCCTTGGAGCTCGTCCGGTCGATGACCTTGGTCTTGGCCGAGGCCTGCTCGGTGGTGTCGGCCACGGCCGCGAGATTCTCACCGCTCTTGATCTCGATGATCGCGCGGACCTTGTGGCCGCTCTTCACCTCGGCGGTGAGGCTCTTGGCGACGGCGGGGTCGTTCGCGGCCGCCTGGGCGGGCGAGGCGGCGGCCAAGGCGCCCGTCATCGTGGTGGCGAGCAGGGAAGCGCTCGCCAGCAGAGACCGTAGTCTCACTGATCCTCCGGGGGGAACGGGCCCGTCTCGTCCGGACGGGGCTGCGTAAGGGGAGCAGGACAGCAGCGGGCGCTGCGCCAGCCGCCGGCGTCGAACAAGATCCCCTTTGAGTGCGAGCAACAGGCTAGGAGGTTATGAGGGATATAAGCGGGAATGAGGTGATTCCGTTATCTGGAAATCTCCGCAGGTCACATGGGCCAGAAGGCGGAGGTGTCCCGCATTCGTGAGATAATGCCTTTATCGGAGCCCTCTCGGCCTCGGGCACAGCCCGGGCGGGAGGGTTTTTTCATGCCCGCCTTCAGGTCGGGCGCCTTCCCTCTTCACCCCGTCAAGGAGTGCCTCTATGGACCTCGGTCTGACCTGCCCGCGTTTCCTCTGGCCCGGCGGCGACGCCGCGATCGGCGGCAAGTTCGCCGCCGTCGCCCGCGGCGCCGACCAGGCGGGCCTGCGCAGCCTCTGGGTGATGGACCACTTCTTCCAGATCCCCAACTTCGGCTCCGCGCAGGACCCGATGCTGGAGGCGTACGGCGCGCTGTCGTACGCCGCCGCCCTCACCGGCCGGGTGAGCCTGGGCGCGCTCGTGACCGGCGCCGCCTACCGCGCGCCCGGCCTGCTGATCAAGCAGGTCAGCACCCTGGACGCGCTCTCCGGCGGCCGTGCCGTCCTCGGCATCGGCGCCGGCTGGTACGAGCCCGAGGCCCGCGGTCTCGGGCTGCCCTTCCCGCCGCTGGCCGAACGGTTCGAACGGCTCGAGGAGACCCTGCAGATCGCCCGGCAGATGTGGAGCGACCAGGACGGGCCGTACCGGGGCCGGCACTACAGCCTGGAGCGTACGCTCAACGCGCCGCAGGCCGACCCGCCCATCCTCATCGGCGGTAGCGGCGAGAAGAAGACGCTCCGCCTCGTCGCCCAGTACGCCGACGCCTGCAATTTCCTCTATGGCGCCGACGTCCGGCACAAGCTCGGCGTGCTGCGCGCCCACTGCGAACGCCTGGGCCGGCCCTACGAGGACATCGAGAAGACCCTTCACATGCGCATCCCCGAGGGAGAGAGCGTCGAACAGAGCGTTCAGCGCTGCGCCGAACTCGCCGCCCTGGGCATCGACCACGTCATCGTCGCCGTACCCGACCCCGCCGCCGACTCGTGGCTGACCCACCTGGCGGAGCTCGCCGCGCGGATATCCACCATCACACCATTCGGCCGTAACGGGAGCAATTCCGGCTGAATAACGTCTCGCGATGCGATGAATATCGCGTCCGCGTACCATGGAATGGTGGTTTTCCGGGTGCACTCGAGATTCGCCTCATGAGCGCGCAGGGCGTCGCCTTGCTGACCGCGGCGATGAACTTCGTCACGCTGCTCTTCGTCGGGCTCCAGACGAGGGCGTTAACGAGGCAGACCAGGCTGGTGGCGGCGAATCTCGAGTACGGCACCCATCAGCGGCTCATCGATTATCTCAACGAGATCAACACCATGATCATCGATAATGACCGCGTTCGCGAGATATTCGCCGACATCGATTTCATCGGCGACAGTGTCCGGCGAAATCCGGAAATTTCCGTGCAGAACATCGCCCTCGCCTGGTCGATATTCAACCGCTACGAGGCCGCCCACACCGGCTACCGGCTGGGCGTCATCAAGGACGACGACTGGGAGATCTGGCTGCGCAGGATCAGGAAGGACCTCAAGATCCCCTTCATCCGCGCGGTGTGGCTGCAGGACATGCAGAACTTCGACTACCGCAAGGACTTCAGGGACCTGATCAACGACCTCCTGTAGGCGACCCGGCCGGCCGGACGGCGGGAGCAGAACGCCACGTTTGACACCAAAACCTGACTATCCCCCTTCGCGGATTGCGATAGCTTGTGTACGGAATGATCACGAATGGAGGCCGTGGCATGCCGGAGCAAGGCGGTGGCGGAGCTATGGGGATCGACGTCACCAGGCCAAGCGTCGCCCGTATGTACGACTACTACCTCGGAGGGAAGGACAACTTCGAGGTCGACCGGGACGCCGTGGGGCGGGTCGAGAAGGCGATGCCCGAGATCCGCCAGCTGGCCCAGGAAAATCGGGCGTTCCTGCGCCGCGCGGTGCGGTACATGGCCCGGCAGGGGATCCGGCAGTTCATCGACATCGGCTCCGGCCTGCCCACCGTGGGCAACACGCACGAGATCGCCCAGCAGATCATTCCGGACGCCCGGGTGGTGTACGTCGACAACGACCCGGTCGTGCTGCAACACGGCCGCGCGCTCCTGGCGACCGACCGCAACACCACCGTGGCCGCCGCCGACATGCGCCGCCCGGCCGACGTGCTCGGGCACCCGGAGACCGTCAAGCTCATCGACTTCAACGAGCCGGTCGGCGTCCTGATGATCGCCATGGTGCACTTCCTCACCCTGGAAGAGCGCGGCTCGGTCATGGGGCAGCTGCGCCACGCCCTGGTGTCCGGCAGCCACCTGACGGCCACCCACGTCACCGTCGACGGCCACTCGGCCGACGCGGTCGCCCAGATCGAGACGGTGTACGCGGCCACGCCGACGCCGATCTACTTCCGCGAGCACGCCGACGTGGCGGGCTTCTTCGATGGGTTCGACCTGGTGGATCCCGGTCTGGTCACCATCGACGCCTGGCACCCCGACCCGGCCGACCCGGCTCCCGCCGCCACGCGATGGCTGTACGGGGGAGTCGGCCGCAAGCCGTGAGCCCGTGCTGTACGGGGGGTCGGCCGCAAGCCGTGAGCCCGTGCTGTACGGGGGGTCGGCCGCAAGCCGTGAGCCGTCTCAGCGGTGTTCGGCGCCGCCGGCGACCAGGCGTTTGCCGAGGCGCTGGGCCGGGGCCTCGATCAGCCGGTAGGTCAGGGCGCTGAGCGGGATCAGGGCCAGGAAGTACAGCACCGGGTCCGGGATCACGTGCAGCAGGATCGGGTGCAGCAGGTAGACGGAGAAGCTGATCACGCCGAGCCACGCCAGCCAGCGCGGGAACGCCCGCCGGCGCAACGCGAACGCCAGCCCGAAGGCGCCGTACGCCAGCGCGATCGAGGGCGCCCAGCTGGGCTCGTCCCTGGCGAAGAGGCCGCAGCCGAGCACCACCGCCACCGCGACGGCCGCCGTACGCCAGGGGACGGCTCCCTGCTCGGCCCGGTACACCGCCGTCCCCGCGAACATCGTCGCCAGGATGATCACGCCCTGCCAGGTGCCGGCCCGGCTGCCCAGGATCACCAGCCCGAGCCCGAGGAGACCGCCCGCGACCGCGGCGGCCGTACGTACCCTGCCGTGCCCGAGGGCGGTCACCGCGATGGCCGCGACGACCGCGACGGGGAGCAGCACGGCGGCCAGGTCGTCCCGGCCGCCGATCATCGTCTGCGGCACCAGCAGGCCCAGCGCCACGGCCACCAGCGCCAGGACGACGGCGATCTCCGCCGATCTGCCGGCCTGCCGCACCTGGAACAGCGCGACGCTGATCAGGTAGAACGCCATCTCGTACGAGAGTGTCCACGTCACGCTGATGACGGCCGGCAGGTTGAGCAGTTCCTGCAGCATGCTCAGATTGCCGAGCGCGACCACGGGAAGGGGGCGCTCGGCGAGCCGGGGGTCGAGGGGGAGCACGCCCGCCAGGGCGAGGAGGAGCACCAGGCACAGGGCGCTGACCAGCAGGGGGAGGAGCCGGAAGGCCCGCCCGGTCCAGAAGGCGCGCACGTCGCCGCGCCGTTCCAGGGAGGCGGGGATGATGTACCCGCTGACCAGGAAGAACACGAACACGCCCCACGTGCCGAGGTCGATCCGCCGGTCCACCTCCGTCCAGAGCTCAGGGGCGAAGGTCCAGCCGGCATGGTGCAGGGTGACGGCCAGCGCGGCCGGTCCCCGCAGGGCGTCCAGCCAGGCCAGCCGGGCGGGGGCCGCGAACATCTGCCGGATTCTAGGCCATGTGGAACCGTCGGGAGTCCACGTCCCAGACCAGCCGGGCGTCGGGCGATGGGCGTGAATGTGCCGGATGCGGGGGTAGGGGGCGCGCGTAGTCCGAAGAAACGGGGAACGTATATGAGCCGCATCGGCGAATGGCTGAAGAAGGCGGAGAACCTGGCCAGAGGGCATTCCAAGCAGGCCGACCAGCTACTGGATCGCGCCGAGCGATACGCGAAGGAGCGGACCGGCCACAAGTACGACGACAAGATCTCGAAGGGCGCGGACGCGGTGCAGCGGCGCTACGGCGGCGGCGAGAAGCAGCCGCCCGTGCGGGACGAGGAGACCAGGGACCAGAGGCGCGAGGGCTGAACGGCCGGCTACCTGTCCTCGACGTCCTCGACGTGCTCGACGAAGGAGAGGTAGCGGTCGGCTGAGCGGCGGACGGCCTCCGCGCCGTCCCCGTGCACGATCCTCTTCCACCAACCCCCGTAAACCCTCTCGAACGCATACGGCTCCAGCAGGTCCAGGGCGCGGCGCACGACGTGCGGACGCTCCGGGATGTAGTTGGGGTAGCTGTACATGAAGCTCACCCAGCGCCGGTCCTGGACGACCTGGAGGATGTCACCCGAGAACAGGGCACGCTCGGACGACCAGTGCAGCACCTGGCCGCCCTCGAAGTGCACGCCCGCGTTGATCAGGGTGAGGTCCTCCGACAGCCGGTGGGTGTCGCCTTCCCAGAAGACCACCGCGTCGTCCGGCCTGGCCACCCACTGCCTGTCGGCGGCGTGGATGTAGACCGGGGCGTCGAAGGCCCGGGACCATTCGATCATGGAGCCGTAGAAGTGGGGGTGGCTGATGGCGATGGCCGAGACCCCGCCGAGCTCCTGGACCTGGGCGAGCAGGTCGTCGTCGAGGTAGGAGACCATGTCCCAGAGGACGTTGCCCTCCGGCGTGCGGAGCAGGAGCGCGCGCTGCCCGATCGCCGTGGGCGGGGTGGTGCCGATGCCCACCACGCCCGGGCCCTCCTCCTCCACCCGGCCGCGATGGCCCTCGGCCGCCAGGCCGGCGAGGGTGGTCCACCGCTGGCCGTCCCAGCCGACGTACTGGCGCTCGTCCTCGCAGATCGGGCAGTCGGGGCGCGGCTCGGCGTACTGGACGCCGCAGGTGCGGCAAATGGGCAGGTCAGCCGGTGGCATGCGATCAGCCTAGCGCGTGGCCTGTACGGTGATCACATGGTCAGAGGGGGGTTGCTGGTCGCGGGGACCACGTCCGACGCGGGCAAGAGCGTGCTGACGGCGGGGATCTGCCGGTGGCTGGCCCGCAGGGGCGTGCGCGTCGCGCCCTTCAAGGCGCAGAACATGTCGCTCAACTCGTACGTCACCGCTCAAGGCGCCGAGATCGGCCGGGCCCAGGCGACGCAGGCGCAGGCCGCCTACCTGGAGCCGACGGTGGACATGAACCCCATCCTCCTGAAACCGGGCACCGACCGCCGCAGCCAGGTCGTCCTCATGGGCAATCCGGTGGCGGACGTGGACGCGATGGAGTACGGCGCCCTCAAGGACCTCCTGCGCGCCACCGCGCTGGAGGCGCTCGAAAGGCTCAGGAGCCAGTACGACGTGGTCGTGTGCGAGGGCGCGGGCAGCCCCGCCGAGATCAACCTGCGCCGCGGCGACATCGCCAACATGGGCCTGGCCAGGGCCGCGAACCTGCCCGTGATCGTGGTCGGCGACATCGACAGGGGAGGGGTGTTCGCCGCGTTCTACGGCACGGTGGGCCTCCTGGACGCCGACGACCAATCTCATATTTCCGGATTTGTCGTGAACAAGTTCCGCGGGGCGCGGGAGCTCCTGGAGCCCGGGCTCGACATGCTCAGGCGGCTGACCGGGCGCGAGGTGTACGGCGTCCTGCCCTGGCTCGACGGGCTCTGGCTGGACGTCGAGGACTCGCTGGCCCTGGACAGCCGGAAGGTCGCGGTCCACGCCCCCCACGGCAGGCAGACCCTCCGGGTGGCCGTCGTGCGGCTGCCGAGGATCTCGAACTTCACCGACGCGGACGCCCTGGCCGCCGAGCCCGGGGTCGTGGTGCGTTTCGTGACCGATCCGGTCGAGCTGGACGACGCCGACCTGGTGGTGCTGCCGGGCTCCAGGGCCACGGTGAGCGACCTGGCGTGGTTGCGGGAGCGCGGGCTGGCGGCGGCGATCATCGACCGGGCGGGGCCCGTGCTGGGGATCTGCGGCGGGTTCCAGATGCTCGGGCGGGAGATCGTGGACGAGGTCGAGTCGGGGGCGGGCAAGGTCGAAGGGCTCGGGCGGCTGCCGGTACGCGTCGAGTTCGCGAAGGAGAAGCGGCTCGGGCGGCCCGAGGGCACGGCGTACGGGCAGCCGGTCCGCGCGTACGAGATCCACCACGGGCTGGCCTCGGCCGACGGAGGCGAGCCGTTCCTCGACGGCTGCCGGGTCGGCAACGTCTGGGGCACCACCTGGCACGGCGCCCTGGAGAACGACGGCTTCCGCCGGGCCTTCCTGGCCGACGTGGCCGCGCGGGCGGGACGCGACTTCACGCCGGCTCCCGGCACGGACTTCGCCGCGCTCAGGGAGGAGCGGCTCGACGCGCTCGGCGACCTGGTGGAGCGGCACCTCGACACCGACGCGCTGCTGCGCCTCATCGAGCACGGCCCGCCGGACGTCCCGGTCCTGCCCCCGGGCGCGCCGCCGCTCGGCTAGCCGGCGCTCCGGGCCATGCGCTGGGCGGCGATCCAGGCGTCGATCTGCTCCCAGTGGTCGTACAGCCACCGGATGCGGTCCTCCCGCTCCACCGGGATCTCGGCCGCGGGCACCCGCCACCACTTCGCGGTGATGTGAGCGTTGAAGGGCAGCTTGCGCCACACGTCCCCCAGCGTGACGAGGTCGTCGAGTCCGGTGTGCGCGACGAAGATGACGTCCGCCGACGGGCACGCCTCGATGGCCGTGATGGCGCCGTTCGGGCGGGGTGGGAGCAGGTGGTCCATGCCGCGCGCCCGCTCCGCCTCCTCGGTCAGCCCCTTCTCCTCCAGCCGCCGGATGGCGAGCCGGCGGCGGCGCGGGGTGAAGTTCCCGCCCTCGGGGAAGATCACGAGGGCGTCCTGGTCGCCCATCGTGGCGGCGAGGCGGTGGATCTCCTCGATGATCCGCTTCTGTCCGGACTTGCGGGGCACGAACGCGTTCGGCAGCCGGTTGATCACGACGTCCAGCGAGGGGTCGTACTGGAGTGCGGCCTTCATGACGATGCGCGGCCGCCGGCGATAGAGCGCCAGAAGGTAATAAATCAGCAAAAAGGAGTCGCCGGGGCCCGCGTGCCGCGACAGCACGATCACCGGTCGCGTCAGCCGGGCGGCCTGCTCCTCGGCTGTCAGGTCGGGCTCCTGGATCTCCAGCGTCAGCCGGAAGATCCGCACGGCGGCCGCGTGCACCTTGGCCAGGAACCACCTGATCAGGGCGTAATGCCGCTCCTGTCGCCGCGCCCCGCCCGCCACCCATAGCCACAGGCACGTGATCAGCACGCCCGACTCCAGCGTCAGCCACACCGTGGCGAACCAGACGAACCTCGCCCCTCTGCGCCGCGGCGGCGGCAGGCGCAGCGAGGCCGCGGCCGTGACGACGAGCCAGAACGGCAGCGTCACCACCATGAACACGGTCACCACGATGACCAGCGGAGCCAGCACCAGCCGGCGGAGAATACGCGGTGGAAGCAACGGCGGCCTCCCTGCAACGGTCTAACCCTCATCCTCCTCTGTTACGCAAATAGCGGGAAGACGCGTCGTACGCGCGCTCGATGCAGGCGGAGATCTGCGAGATGTCGCGGTAGCGCAGCGGGGAGAGCGCCTCGGTCATCCCGGCGGGCAGCACGTGCACCTCCACGCCGTGCGGCAGGCTGGCCATGTCCTCGGCGAACCGGTGCCTGCGCGCGATCTCGAACGCCACCATGCCCACCTCCCAGAACCTCCTGGGCGGCGCCAGCGGCCGCTCGATCCGCCCGACGTGCAGGACGTAGACGCGCTTGGCGCCGAGCTGCACGGCCCGCCCCACGGGGATGCTGTGCACCAGCCCCCCGTCGTAGAAGTGCTCACCGCCGATCACGACCGGGGGCAGCAGCCCGGGCACCGCGCACGACGCCAGCACCGCATCGACCAGCGGTCCGCCGGTGAACCAGTGCGCCGCCGCCCGCTCGACCGAGGCCGCCACGCACTGGAAGGGCACCTCCAGCTCCTCGATCTGCGAAACCCCTACGGTCCCGCTCAGAACCTCGCGCAATGGCCCGATCGGGTGCAGATGGGTGCCAGTCCTGGCCAGCGTGGACAATCGGGCCACCCACGAGCCGGCGAAGGCCGTACGCACGACGTCGGAGCGCCACAGCGAGGTCAGCCGCTCCACCGCCTCGGCCGGGGCGGCGGCGATGACCACCCCGTTCAGGGCGCCCACGGACGTGCCCACCACGAGGTCGGGACTGATGCCCGCCTCGTCGAGCGCCTGCAGCATGCCCACCTCGTGCGCGCCGAGCACGCCTCCGCCACCGAGCACGAACGCCGTTTCCACGCAACACACCCTCTCGTTGCCGCGTCCCGGAAGCAAAGCCATCCGCACGCTGCCGGACCTGTCCGATGACGGAGGTTTCGCGCGGCGGGACGATTCGGCCATGACAGCAGTGGTGCAGGCCGAAGGGCTGACCAAGTATTACGGCAGGCGCCGCGGCCTGGAGGATCTCACGCTGGAGATCCAGCCTGGGGAGATCTTCGGGTATCTCGGGCCGAACGGCGCAGGCAAGACGACCACGCTCCGGTTGCTGCTCGACGTGATCAGGCCCACCCGGGGCACGGTACGCCTCCTCGGCGCCGACCCGCACGAGGCCGCCACCCGCTCCAGGATCGGATACCTGCCGGGCGAGCTGGCGCTGGAGGGCCGCGAGCGGGCCAGGGACTACCTGCGCTTCCTCGGCAGGATGCGCGGCGGCGTGCCGGACACGCGCATCGACGCCCTGGCCGAGCGCCTCGACGCCGACCTGTCGGTGCAGATGCGCAAGCTCTCCAAGGGCAACAAGCAGAAGGTCGGGCTGATCCAGGCGTTCATGCACGAGCCGGAGTTCCTCATCCTGGACGAGCCGACGGGCGGGCTGGATCCGCTGGTGCAGCACGAGTTCCTGGCCATGGTCAGGGAGGTGCGCCAGTCGGGGCGTACCGTGCTGATGTCCTCGCACGTGCTCGCCGAGGTCGAGAACGTCTCGGACCGGGTCGGAATCGTACGGGACGGGCGCCTGGTGGCCGTGGAGGACGTGGCGGCGCTGCGCGAGAAGGCGGTGCGCCGGGTCGAGCTGCACTTCGACGCGCCCGTGCCGCGAGCGGCGTTCGAGAACCTGCCCGGCGTGCGCGACCTGCGCATCGAGGGCGCCGGTCTGCGCTGCACGATCGACGGCCGGCCGGACGCGCTGATCAAGGCGGCGGCCGCCTTCACCGTGGTGCACATGGTGAGCGCGGAGCCGGACCTGGAGGAGATCTTCCTGACCTACTACAGCGACGAGGAGCGGCACCATGATCGCTAAGAGCCTGCGGGACAACCGGCGGTCGCTCATCTGGTGGTGCCTGGGCATCAGCGCCTTCATGGGCGTCTATCTGAGCGCGTACGCCAACGTCAAGCTGAACCCCGAGACCTACGACTCCATGG
Organism: Nonomuraea sp. JJY05; assembly: GCF_043496855.1. Lineage (NCBI taxonomy): Bacteria > Bacillati > Actinomycetota > Actinomycetes > Streptosporangiales > Streptosporangiaceae > Nonomuraea > Nonomuraea sp. JJY05. The sequence continues at coordinate 126,138 of NZ_JBIEIS010000018.1, read as the reverse complement.
CCATGGCCAAGTTCCCGGGGCCGCTCAAGGACCTGATGGGCGGGCTCGGGGACTTCGCCTCCGGCGCCGGCTACCTGCAGACGGTCGTCTACCAGCTCTTCGTCCCCATGCTGTTCATCGTGTTCGCGATGGTCCTGGCCAACCGGGCGATCGCGCAGCCGGAGGAGTCGGGCACGCTGGAGCTGGTCGTCACGCTGCCGGTGGACCGGCGGCGGCTGGTGCTGGACAGGTTCGCCGCGCTGGCGGTCGCGATGCTCGTGCTGGCCGTCGTGACGCTGCTCGCCACGTGGGCGATGAGCGAGGTCGTGGAGATGGGGGTGCCGTTCGACCGGATCCTGGCCGCGCACCTCGGGGTGCTCCTGGTCGGACTGCTGTTCGGGACGATGGGACTGGCGGTCGGCGCGGCCATTGGGCGCAGGGCGATCGCCTCCGCCGTGGTCGGGGTCTGGGCGGTGGCCGGCTTCGTCGTGGTCACGATCGGCCGCGACATCGACGCCATCTCCTGGCTGAAGTGGGTCTCGCCGTTCCACTACTACGCCGAGGGCAGGCCGCTCTATGAGGGGCTGCCGGTCGGGGACTACCTTGTGCTGGCGGGGGCGACGGCCGTGCTCGCGCTCACCGCGGTGCTCTCCTTCGACAGGCGTGACGTAGGAGTGTGATGGCGATCTCCGAGATGCCCGCCGACCTGCTCGGCGGGCATCGGCAGGTGCTGGCCGAGCACGTTGCGACCGGCCGATTACCCACCCGCGAGGCGCTCGACGCCTACCGCGCCGCGGGCAGGCGCGCCGCCAGGCTGGGGGTCCCGCTGCGGGTGCTGGTGGACGGCGCGCTCGCCGCCGGCGAGGAGCTGCCGGGAGCGCTGCCCGCGCTGCGCAAGGCGGTCTCCGCGCTGATGGAGGGGTACGAGAGGGCGCAGGCCGCCGCCATCCGCGAGGAGGAGCAGGCTTGGCGGGAGTTCGTGGACGACCTGCTCCAGGGGCGGGCCGAGCGGCTGGCGGAGCGGGCCGAGCACTTCGGGTTGCGGCTGGCGGGGTCGTACGTGGTGGCCGTGGCCCGCGGCATGCGCGACGGCGACCGAGACCGCATCGAGCGGGACCTGATCGCCCGGTTCGGCTCCCACAACGTGCTCGTGGCCGTGCGCGACGGGCTGCTGGTGTGCGTGGCCCCGGCGACGCTGCCGGCCGCGGTGGGGGAGTTCACCTATCACGTACGCGCCCGCTTCCCGGCCGGGTGGCGGGTCGCGGTGGGACGCCCGCAGCGCGGCCCCGGCGGCGTGGTGGCCTCCTACCGGGAGGCGGCGCAGGCCCTGGAGCTGGCCGACGGGCTGGGGCTCAGGGCCGACGTGGTCAAGGCTGCCGACCTGCTCGTCTTCCCCGTGCTGCTGCGTGACAGGGGCGCGATCGAGGACCTAGTGACCAGCGTGCTGAGCCCGCTGCTGGGAGTGCGGGGCGGGCACGAGCCGCTGCTGGAGACGCTGGAGGCGGTCTTCGCCTCGCACGGCAACCAGACGGCCGCGGCCCGGCGGCTCGGGCTCAGCCCGCGGGCGGTCACGTACCGGCTGGAGCGCATCCGCCGCCTGACCGGCTTCTCGCCGGACGACCCGACGCAGCGCTTCACCTTGGAGACCGCCGTGCTCGGGGCCCGCCTGCTGGGCTGGCCCACGAGCCCCGGCTTCGGCCTCAGTCGGTGACGGCGAGGCGGATGCCGAAGCCGACGATGACCACGCCGGTCAGACGGTCGAGGAAGCGGCGCACGGCGGGCGTCCGAAGAAAGCCGCTCGCCAGCGACGCGAACCCGATCAGCGCCGCGCTCCACACCAGCCCCTCGGCCACGTGCACCCCGGCCAGCAGCAACCCCATGACCGCGTGCGGCGCCCCGTCCGGGATGAAGTGCGGCAGCATGGCCACGTAGAACGCCCCGACCTTGGGGTTGAGCAGGTTCGTGACCAGCCCGCGGCGGAAACCGGCGCCGAACCGCACCGCCTGCTGCGGCTCGTCGTGGGGCGCGGCCTTGGCCAGGAGCATGCGCAGGCCCATCCACACCAGGTACGCCACGCCGGCCCAGCGCAGGATCTCGTAGCCGAGCCGCGAGGCGGCCAGCAGCGCCGACAGCCCCGCCGCGGTGAGCACGCCCCACGTGAGCGTGCCGAGCTGGATGCCGAGCGTCACGCCCCAGGCCGCCCGCCTGCTCACCAGCAAGGACGTACGCAGGATCAGGGCCGTGTCGAGGCCGGGGGTGAGCGTGAGCAGCGCCGCAACGAGGGCGAACGACCAGACTGATCCTGCGATGTCCATGACGTCATGGTATGAGGAGCAGTTTCCCTGTCGTCCGGCGGGCCGCCAGGTCCTCGTGCGCCTGATGTGCCTCGGCCAGCGGGTAGCGGTGGGAGATGTTGATGGTGAGCTGTCCCGACTTGATCCAGCCGAACAGGTCGGAGGCGCGCTGGAGCAGCTCCTCGCGCTCGGCTATGTAGTGGACGAGCGTGGGCCTGGTGAGGAAGAGCGAGCCCTTCCGGTTGAGGATCTGGGGGTCGATCGGCGGGACCGGGCCGCTGGCGGCGCCGTACAGGGCCATGAGGCCGCGCGGCCGCAGCGCCTCGAGCCCGCCCTCGAACGTGGCCTTGCCGACGCCGTCGTACACCACGTCGATCTTGTCCCGCAGCGCCTCGGCGAAGTCGTCGTAGCGCAGCACCTCGTCGGCGCCGGCCGCCCTGGCCAGCTTCTCCTTCTCGCTGCTGGAGACGGTGGTGTGGACCTTGGCGCCCTTGAGCTTGGCCAGCTGGATGAGCAGCTGCCCCATGCCGCCGGCTCCGGCGTGGACGAGCACCTCGTCGCCTTCGCGTACCTCGTGGGTGGAGTGGGTGAGGTAGTGGGCGGTCAGCCCCTGCAGCATCGCCGCCGCGGCCACGTCGGCCGGGACGCCGTCGGGCACCGGCACCGCCCGGACCGCCGGGATCACCGCCTTCTCGGCGTAGCTGCCCAGGACGTTGACCCAGACCACGGTGTCGCCCACGGCCAGCCTCTGCACCCCCGGCCCGACGGCCGAGACCGTGCCCGCGCCCTCGGAGCCGATGGGGGTGGGCAGGTCGAGCGGGTACGCGCCGGAGCGGTGGTAGATGTCGATGAAGTTGACGCCGACGGCGGCGACGTCGACCACGATCTCCCCTTCGCCGGGTACGGGATCGGGCCGCTCGACGTATTCGAGAACCTCTGGACCGCCAGGGGCGGAGACGATGATGGCATGCATGACGACTAGTCAACTCCGTGCGTGCGGGGAAAGGCCACTCAGGGTGGGGCATGTACGTGGTGTGCTCGACCCTGCGCGGTGAGCGGCAGGTCGGTAAGCTTGCCCGGCGTGAGCGGTGAAACCTCCCACATCGGGCGCTACAGGTTGCTCAGCGTGCTGGGTCGGGGCGGCATGGGCACGGTCCATCTGGCCGAGGATCCGGCCGGGCAGCGGGTCGCCGTCAAAGTGATCAACCCGGAGCTGACCCAGCACGAGCAGTTCCGCATGCGGTTCCGCAGGGAGGCGGACGCCGCCCAGCGGGTGCGCAGGTTCTGCACGGCCGCGGTGATCGAGGCCGCGCTCGACGGCGACCAGCTCTACGTCGTCACCGAATACGTGCCGGGCCCCAACCTCGAGGCCGCCGTACGCCAGTCTGGCCCCCTGCGCGGCTCCAGCCTCGACGCGCTGGCTGTCAGCGTGGCCACCGCGCTGACCGCCATCCACGGCGCCGGTGTGGTGCACCGGGACCTCAAGCCGTCCAACGTGCTGCTGTCGCCCGTCGGCCCGCGCGTGATCGACTTCGGCATCGCGCGGGCGCTCGACACGCTCGGAGGCGTCACCGGCACCGGCGAGCTGGTGGGCACGCCCCGCTACATGGCCCCCGAGGTGCTGCGGGGCGAGCCCGTGTCCCCGGCCTGCGACGTGTTCTCGTGGGGGTGCCTGGTCGCGTTCGCCGCCAGCGGCAGGGCGCCCTTCGGGGGCGACACGCTGCCCTCGATCGTCTACCAGGTGCTCAACACCGAGCCGGATCTCAGCGACGTCGAGCCCGGCCTGCGCGAGCTGGTCGGAGCCGCGCTGTGCAAGGACCCGGCCGCGCGGCCCACCGCGCAGCAGCTGCTCGACCAGCTCGTCGGGCGGTCGGCCGGGCCCGAGCAGGCGGCGCACACCGTACAGGTGGCCTGGCAGCAGGCCACGGCGCCGTACACGTCCGTCCAGCAGCCGTCCAAGGGCAACCGCACCAAGCTGATCGCGGGGGTCGCGGCGGCGGCCGCGGCGGTGCTCGTGGCGGGCTCCGTGGCCGCTTGGGCGGTGTTCAGTCCCAGCGGGCCGCCCGACATGAGCGTTCTCTACCGCGAGGACTTCACGCAGACCTCCGGCGGCTGGAACGGCGTCTACGACCCGGACGAGACGGCCAGCTACGGCTACCGGACGGACGGGACGTACGGGCTGGATGTGGAGAAGGGGTCCGAAGAGCGGTGGGCGAAGGCGCCCATCCCCTTCCTCATAGCCAAGCCGACCACCACGCCTGAGCCGTCGGCCACGCCCACGCCGATGTTGCCCTCGTCCGTCGTCGTGGCCGTCACCGCCGAGGTCAAGAAGTCCGTCGGGAGCGGCGAGTACGGCGTTTACTGCCACAACGTGGACGATGACGACACGTACTACGAGTTCGCGCTCGACACGACCGGGAAGGCCAGGATCCGGCGGATCGTGGACGGATCGGGCGGGACGCTGGCCCAGCCGGTGCAGGTGGACGGGCTGCCCGGCAAGGCCCGGCTGGTGGCGGCGTGCGAGCAGGTCGGCTCGGCGGTGCGGCTGACGATGTGGGTGAACGATCGGCGGGTGCACCAGGTGGAGGACCCTAACGGGCTCGGGAACGGCTATGTGGGGCTGTTCGCGCGTACGCCCAAGGACGAGACGTCGCTGCTGAAGACGACGTTCGACGACTTCGAACTACGCGGCCAGAAGGAGCCCTGACCGGCGGGGGCGGGCTCACAGAGCACCGGCGCGGGCCGCGGCTCATAGAGCATCGGCCCTGGTGGCGGCTCACAGAACACGGGCCCGGCAGCGGCCCACAGAGCATCGGCCCTGGCGGCCGCTCACAGAACACCGGCGCGGGCGGCGGCAAGGGCCGCGTCGGCGGCACGATCGGCGTCCCGCTCGGTGACCGGCTCATGCGCTACGAACAACCGGTAGTAAACGGGCGCGACCGCCACCCTGATCACTTCCCTGACATCCACGACGTCAGGCAGCTCGCCGCGTGCGACCGCCCGCCGCACCACCTCGGCCGACTGCTCGTGCCGGGCCGTGAAGAACTCGTGCAGCGCCCGCGCCGCGTCGGGATCCTGTACGGCCGCCGCCACGAACGCCGACGACACCGGCCCCAGCTCCGGGTCGTCGAATCCGCTGCGCACCAGCTGGACGATGCCCCTCAGGTCGCCCTCGATCGAGCCCGTGTCGGGGATGGGCCACGGCTCGTCCCTGGCCAGCTCCAGGGCGTCGGAGATCAGCCCCGCGACGCTGCCCCAGCGCCGGTAGACGGTCGTCTTGTGCACCCCTGACCGCTCGGCCACATTTTCCACCGTCAGACCCCGGTATCCGTGCTCGGCCAGCTCGGCGAGGGTGGCCTGCCGTACGGCGTCCCGGACCCGGGCGCTTCGTCCGCCCGGCCGCTTGTTCGACTCCAAAAACTACTCCAGTTGCGTTAGCATCTCCCGCGTGGCACACTAAAGCTACAACAGTTGCGATTGGAGTTCCATCCTGATCAGCCTTCGAGGGGTTTTCAAGTCGTACGGCGAGCGAGCCGTCCTCGCTGACGTGTCCATGTCCGTGAAGCCCGGCGAGCGCGTGGGCATCGTCGGCGAGAACGGCTCGGGCAAGTCCACGCTGCTGCGGTTGCTGGCCGGGGTCGAGTCGCCCGACGACGGCGAGGTGGCCCTGGCCGACGACACCGGCTATCTCCGGCAGACGCTCGACCTGCCGCCCAGCCACACGGTCGCGCAGGCCGTCGACGCCGCCCTGGCCGGCCTGCGCGCCATGGAGCGCCGGATCCGCGAGCTGGAGTCGGCGCTCACCGACGACGTCATGGCGGAGTACGGTGAGCTGCTCACGGCGTACGAGCTGCGCGGCGGCTACGAGGCGGACGCGCGGGTCGACAAGGCCTTCCATGGGCTGGGGCTGTCCCACGTGGGCCGCGACCGGCCGCTGTCCAGCCTGTCGGGCGGGGAGCGCGCACGCCTCGGCCTGGCCTGCGTCCTGGCCGCCGCGCCCAAGGTCCTGCTGCTCGACGAGCCGACCAACCACCTCGACGAGTCGGCTCTGACCTGGCTCGAAGCCCGGCTGCGCGAGCACCGGGGCACGGTCGTCGTGGTCTCCCACGACCGCGTCTTCCTCGACCGGGTGGCCACAGCAGTGCTCGAGGTCGAGCACGCGGCGATCACCCGGTTCGGCGGCGGCTACACCGGCTTCCTGGCCGCCAAGGCCGCCGCTCGGGCCCGTTGGGAGCAGTCCTATGCGGCGTGGTGCGAGGAGGTGCGGCAGGTGCGCGACTACGCGGCCACGACCGCCCACCGGGTGGCCGCGGGGCGGCCGATGCGCGACAACAACAAGATGGCCTACGACCGCAACGCCGGGCGGGTGCAGAGCACGGTGGCCGGCCGAGTCCGCAACGCACACGAGCGCCTACGCCGACTGGAGGCCGACCCCGTCCCCCGACCCCCGGCCCCACTCCGCTTCCACGGCACCTTCACCACCACCCCCGCCCTCCCCGACTCCCCACACCCCGTCGACACCACGGCGACCGCCGCCTCCGAGTACTCGGGCCTCTCGCACGCTGTCGACACCGCCGCCGCCTCCGAGCTCTCCGGCCTCTCGCACGCCGTCGACACCACCGCAGTCCCTGAGGCCTCCGGCCTCTCACACGCCGTCGACACCACCGCAGCCCCTGAGGCCTCCGGTACCGCACACACCGGTGACACCACCGCCACCCCCGCCCCAGGCCACGCCGCCAACGCAGCACCCGAGCCCACCCCGGAACGCCGGCCCGGCACACGCCGCAGCCCTGATACGACACGCGAGCCGGGTTCGATCCATGAGCCCGCCCCGGGACGCGCACCCGGGACGAGAGGCGCCGCTGCTGTGGGACGCGTGCCCGGCGCGAGCCGCGAGGCCGGTCCGAGACACGCGCCTGTCGTGCGACGCGCCCCGGAGGCGGGATGCGAGCCCAACCTGCGTCATGAGCCTGGCCGGAGTCATGACCCCGGTCCTGGACGCGCCCCTGCCGCCGGACATGAACTCGGTCTCGGACATCAGCGTGCGGGACATGAGCTCGGTCTCGGACATCAGCGTGCGGGACATGAGCTCGGTCTCGGACATCAGCGTGCCGGACATGAGCTCGGTCTCGGACACCAGCGTGCCGGACATGAGCTCGGTCTCGGACACCAGCGTGCTGGACACGGGCATGGGGCCGGACACGACCGTGCCCAAGCTCGCGTGCTCGTGGAGCTGCGCGATGTCCGGGTCGGCGACCGGTTGCACGTCCCCTCCCTGACCGTCGAAGCCGGTGACCGGTTGCTGGTCCGCGGGGCCAACGGCGCGGGCAAGTCGACGCTGCTCCAGGCCATGGCCGAGCACGCCCAGGCAAGGGTCGGCCACCTGCCGCAGGAGGCGACGTTCGACCCCGACCTGACCGTCCTGGACGCCTACAGCCACAACCACGGCTATGCGGACGAGCGGCGCGCGGCTCTGCTGAGCACCGGCCTCTTCAAGCCCCGGACCCTCGACCAGAAGGTGGGCACGCTGTCCGTAGGGCAGCGGCGCAGGCTGGCGCTGGCCCGGCTGCTGGCGCAGGAGTACGACCTCCTCCTGCTCGACGAGCCGACCAACCACCTGTCGCTGGTCCTGGCCGAGGAGATCGAGCAGGCACTCGACGACTACCGCGGCGGGCTCGTCGTGGTGTCGCACGACCGCGCCCTCATCCGGCGCTTCCGGGGGACCGAGATCACGTTGGCAGGAGGACGCATATGTTGAGCCGCACAGGATCGACCAGTGAAGGACCGCAGATGGTGATCGAAATCAATGAAGGCGCGCCATACGGCATCGCCACCGGGCCGGATGGGGCGCTCTGGTTCACGCTCGTCCACGAAGGGCGCGTCGCCAGGATGGTGCCGGGCCAGAAGCCGGTGATCCATCAGCTCGATCCAGCCGACGGGCAGCCGACCGTGATCACTCCGGGTCCGGACGGGGCGATGTGGTTCGCGGAGGGCAAGGGCGGCCGGGTCTCCCGGATCACCGCTGATGGGCAGGTGACCTCCTATGAGGCGGACTCGCCGTACGGGATCGTCGCCGGGCCCGACGGAGCCATGTGGTTCACCCAGATGGGGACCGGCCGGATCGGACGTATCGGGCCCGGCGGGGAGCGGACGGAGTTCGAGGTGCCGGTGGAGGGCGGTATGCCCGCCTTCATCACGGCGGGGCCGGACGATGCCCTCTGGTTCACGATCAACCAGGGCAATGCCATTGGGCGGATCTCGCTGGCGGGCGAGGTGACCGTTCACCCGCTCCCTACGGAGGGCGCCGCCCCGGTGGGCATCACGCTGGGGCCGGACGGGGCGCTCTGGTTCGTGGAGATCGGCGCTGGCCAGGTCGGGCGGATCGACACCGCCGGAAAGATCACCGAATACCCTCTGCCCGACCGGGTCGCACGACCGCACGCGATCGTCACCGGTCCCGACGGCGCCCTCTGGTTCACCGAGTGGGCCGCCGACCGCCTCGGCCGCATCACCACCGACGGCACCATCGAATCGCACCCGCTCCCAACCGGACTGCAGCCGGGGGACGATGGCGCTCGGAAGGCCGAGCCGCACGGGCTGATGGTCGGGCCGGACGGGGCGATCTGGGTGGCCCTGGAGGCGGGCGCCCTGGCCCGCATCAGCATCGACTGAGGAACCACGACATCCTCAGCGACCTCACCGGCTCACCGGCAACCGATCGCCGATCGCCGATCACACTACTCACCCCTCCAACACTCACCCCCACCGTGCGCCTGGCACCGCGCACCCGGCATCGCGCACCCGGCCTGTTCAGCGGGCTCGGCTAAGCGGGCTCGGCTCACCCGGCACCGTTCACCGGGCTTGGTTCAGCGGCTTGGTTCAGCGGGCTTGGCTCGCCGGGCTCGGCTCACCCCGCACCGCGCACCGGGCTTGGCTCCCCGGGCTCGGCTCACCCCGCACCGGGCACCGGGCTTGGCTCAGCGGGCTCGGGTAGGGCCTTTGCTGGGGGCGAGGGCTGGGGCTGACGGGGGGCGGGGAGCGGGGCGTGAGTGGTGTGGTGCGGCGTGCGCGGTGAGCCGTCGGTTGCATGGTCGCCACCAGGGATCCGTTGATCTTGGGGTTCGCCGGTCGCGAGGTTGCCGGGTGGCGGTTATCGGTCGTTGGGCTCCGGTGGGTGGTTGGCGGTCAGGAGGTGGGTCAGCGACGGCAGGCCCTTCTCCGGGGACGTCACCAGGACGCGGCACCCCGCGGCCGTGGCGGCGGCGATGCCCGTGGGGCTGTCCTCGACGGCGACGCAGCGGGCGGGAGTCGTGCCGAGCCGGCGGGCCGCCTCCAGGTACGGGTCCGGGTACGGCTTGCCGCGGGCCGTGTCCTCGTTCGCGATCACCAGGTCGAACGGGTGCCCGAGCCGCGGCAGCACCAGCTCCACGATGGCCCGGGGCGAGGCGCTGACCAGGGCCGTCGGGATGGCGGTGGCGGCCAGCTCGGCCAGGAGCTCCGATGCCCCCGGCGTGACCTTCACGCCCTGCTCGATGAGGTCGGCGAAGGCGTCCGTGAGCTGCCTGACCACCTCGGTCATGAGGGCAGGGACGGAGGGAGCGGGGGTGAGGAGGTGGGCGGCTACGTCCTCGACCGTGCGGCCGAGCACGTACGGCATGTCCTCCGCCCCCAAAGGCCGGCCGAGGGAGGCGGCGATGGAGGCGGTGGCCTGCCACCACAGCCCTTCGGTGTCGACCAGGGTGCCGTCCATGTCGAACAGGACGGCATCCGGGCCGGCGTGCTCAGATCGCATCGGCCGCCACGACCGGGGCCGGGACCGTGACGGTGCGGGGCGCCACCAGGACGGGCCGGTCCACCAGGCGGACGGTGACCCGCGTTCCGGGGGTGAGGCGGGCCCCCTCGTGGCCGGGGACGTCGGCCAGGACCTCCCCGCCCTCCACCGCCACCCGGAGGCGGACGGAGGCGCCGCGGAAGGAGGCGGCGAGCACCTGGGCGGGACCGTCCTCGACCGGGACGACCTTGACGGCCTCCGGACGGATCAGGACGTCCACGGACGGATCCGCGGGCACCTGGCCGTCGACCGGCAGGAGCTGGCGGAGCACCGTGACCTGGTCACCGGAGACCTGGCCGGCGAGGTGGTTCATGGTGCCGACGAACTCCGCCACGAAGGGGGTGGCCGGGCGGTCGTAGATCTCGGCGGGCGAGCCGACCTGTTCGAGCCGCCCGTCGCGCAGCACCGCCACCTGGTCCGCGATCGACAGCGCCTCCTCCTGGTCATGGGTCACGAAGATGGTGGTGATGCCCAGGTCGAGCTGGAGGCGGCGGATCTCCTCGCGCAGCGACACGCGCACTTTCGCGTCCAGCGCCGACAGCGGCTCGTCCAGCAGCAGCACCCGGGGTTCCAGGGCGAGCGCGCGGGCCAGGGCGACGCGCTGCTGCTGGCCCCCGGAGAGCTGGTGCGGGTAGCGGTCGGCGTGCGAGGGGAGGCCGACCAGTTCGAGTAGCTCGTCCGCCTTCTTCCGTCTGGTGGCCGTCGCCACCTTGCGGACGCGCAGGCCGAAGGCCACGTTGTCGCGGGCGTTCAGGTTGGGGAAGAGGGAGTAGGACTGGAAGACCATGCCCGCGTCCCGCTTGTTGGCCGGTACGTCCGTGATGTCCCGGCCGTCCACGAGCACCGCCCCCGAGTCAGGCCGCTCGAAGCCGGCCACGCAACGCAGCGCGGTCGTCTTCCCGCAGCCCGAGGGCCCCAGCAGCGCGACGAACTCGCCGGGCGCGACGATGAGGTCGAAGCCGTCCAGCGCGACCGTCTTGCCGAACACCCGCCGCAGCGCGCGGAACTCCACCGATGCGGTCATTTGTTTCTCTCCTTACCGAACGCCGAGGACACGGCGAGCAGCAGCAGCCAGATGAGCAGGAGGCTGAGGATCGACACCGCGACCGAGAGCTGCCCCTTGGAGCCGGCGACGGTCACGATCCACACCGCGAACGGCTCGTACCCCAGCAGGCTGGCCACGGTGTATTCGCCCAGCACGAGGGCCAGGGTCAGGAACGACGCGCTGGCCAGGGCCGAGCGCAGGTTCGGCATGACCACCCTGACCAGCACGTACGGCCACGAGGCGCCCAGGTTGCGGGCCGCCTCCACCAGCGTTCGCACGTCCATGGCGCGCAGCCCCGCGTCCAGCGACCGGTAGACGAACGGCAGCACGAGCACCACGTACGCCAGCACCAGCACCACGGGGAACGCCGGGTCCTGGACCGCGATCAGCGTGGCCCAGAACGGCGTCGGAGCCAGCACGTCGGTCCCGGTGCGCAGCGACGTGCCGATCCCGGCCACGAAGGTGATGGGCGGCACCACCAGGGGCAGCGTGCACAGCACCTCCATCAGCGGGCGCAGCCGCGGCGCGAAGAGCCGTACGGCCAGCATCGCGGGCAACGCCAGCAGCAGCACCAGCACGATCGTGGCGACGGCCAGCGACAGCGACAGCAGCAGCGAGCGCACGAACCCGTCGGCCGTCAGCAGCGAGCCGTAGGCCGCGAACGACACCCCCGTGGCCGGGGTGTGGATCGTGTACCAGAACGAGGCCCCGAGCGGGATCAGGAAGTAGGCCGCGGCCAGGAGGAACACCGCACCGCGCCACAGGCGAGGGCGCGAGGAGCCTCCCGAGATGCGCTCCAGGCCGGTCAGTGCAGCCATCGGGAGCTCCTCTTCTGCAGCGGCAGGTAGATCGCCATCACGAGCCCGGCCACCACGACCATGTCGAGGCTGAGGGCCAGCGCGATGTTCTCGTAGCCGATCAGCACGTCGCCGGTGAGCGCGCTGGCGATCTTCAACGTGACGAGCGGGACGACGGTCCCGACCATGGCGTTGGCTGTGGCGTACGCGGAGAAGGCCGACCCGAAGAGCAGCACCACCCCGCCCAGCATCGACGGCGTCAGCACCGGCAGCGCGACGAAGCGCCAGTAGTGCCAGGCGGTGGCCCCGTTGTTGGCCGCCGCCTCGCGCCACTGCGGCCGCAGCCCGTCCAGCGCGGGCGCCATGACCAGCACCATCAGCGGGATCGAGAAGTACAGGTAGGTCACCACCAGGCCCCAGAACGTGTAGAGCGAGCCGGACGGCAGCCCGACCAGGCCGCTGACCACGCCGGAGTTGCCGAGCGTGGCGATCCAGAAGAACGCCAGCGGCACCCCGCCGAAGTTGGCCAGCACGCCGGAGGCCGTCAGCACGGCCTCGCGCAGCAACGTGAGGCGGGAGGTGACGACGGCGTACGCGAGGAACGTCCCCAGCACGGCACCCAGCAGGGCGACCACCGCGGACAGCTTCACGCTGCCGAGCATCGCGACGAGGTAGCCGCCCTGCAGGCTCTGCGACAGGTTGGCCAGGCTCGGCCGCCCCTGCGCCGTGAACGCCCCCGCCACCAGCGCGATGGCGGGGACGCCGAAGACGAGCGCGAAGAAGGCCAGCAGCGGCAGCGCCCCGAGCCAGCCCTTCGAACCGGAGCGGTTCATCCCGAGATCGCGGCGTCCCAGCCGCCGGCGAGCTTGGCCTTGGCCGCGTCCACCTGCTGGCTGGTCGGGAAGGTGGGCGTGCCCTCCACCGAAGGCAGCTTCTCCGCCAGGGCCTTGTCCACGGTGCCGTCGGAGGTCATCGAGGGCAGCAGGACGGGACGGGCGAAGCCCTTGAGGAAGAGGTTCTGGCCCTCGGCGCTGTAGAGGTACTCCTGCCACAGCCTGGCGGCCGCCGGGTGCGGGGCGTCCTTGTTGATGGCCTGGGCGTACATCTGGAAGTACTTGCCGTCGGAGGGGATGTTCACCTTCCAGTCGAGGCCCTTGGCGGCCATCTGGGGCGCGTAGGCGGAGTTGTTGTAGTCCCAGTCGATGCTGATCTGGGTCTCGCCCTTCTCGATGGTCGCGGGCGTGGTCTCCACCGGGTTGTAGTTGCCCGAGTCCTTCAGCTTCTTGAAGAAGTCGATGCCGGGCTGGATGTCGTCGAAGGAGCCGCCGTTGGCGAGGGCGGCGGCGTACACGCCGGCGAAGGCAGAGCCGGCCTTGGTCGGGTTGCCGTTCATCGCGACCTTGCCCTTGTACTCGGGCTTGAGCAGGTCGGCGAAGCTCGTCGGGCACGTGGTGATCTTCTTGGCGTCGCAGCCGATGGACACGTAGCCGCCGTAGTCGTTGACCCAGAGCCCGGTGCTCTCCTTCTGCCCCTCGGGGATCTTGTCGAAGGACTGCACCTTGTACGGCGCGAACAGGCCCTCGCCGGCTCCGCTGATCGCGAACGACTGGCCGAGGTCGAGCACGTCGGGGGCGCGGTCCTGGCCCTTGCGCGTCTTGACCGCGTTGATCTCGTCGGCGCTGGCCGCGTCGGGCGTCTCGCTCTCGATCTTGATGCCGTACTTGGCCTGGAACTTCTGGATGATCTCCCCGTAGTTCGCCCAGTCGGGCGGAAGGGCGATGACGTGGAGATTTCCCTCCTTCTTGGCCGCCTCGACGAGCTTGTCGAGACCGCCGAAGTCCGCCGCCGAGGTGGCGGTGGCCGCGTTCGGACCGGAGGCTGAGGACGCGGTGGACTGCTGGGTGCCGGGCGCGGCGCCGCACGCCGCGGTGACTACGGTAAGGGCTGCGGCAAGGCCGGCCGCACGGGCGCGAGGTGTGAACACGACGCCTCCACTTTCAGGGGGTGTGGAAGGAACCTAAGGGAACTTGTACAAACAAGCGAGCACCAGTAAGTCGCATGAATGTTGCTCTTTCATGAATGGGAAGGGTCGCTGATGGTTGCCCGCTATGAACTGATCGCCGATGATCTTCGGAACGAGATCGTCTCCGGTGCCCTCCCGGTCGGTTCGCAGCTCCGGAGCGAGGCTGAGCTGGCCGAACGCTACCGGGCGGCCCGTGGCACCGTGCGCCAGGCGGTGGCCGTGCTCGCCGCCGAGGGCCTGGTCGGCTCCCGGCAGGGGGCCAGGCGCATCGTGCTCGGCAGGGCGCGCAGCCAGAGCTTCGCCGAACTGCACAGCTTCGCGCAGTGGGCGCGCGCGAACGGCTACCGCTTCGGCGGCCAGGTGATCAGCCAGCGCCGCAGGCCCGCGAGCGCCGCCGAGTCGGCCAGGCTCGGCCCCGGCGAGGTCCTGGAGGTGCTGCGGCTGCGCTCGCTGGAGGATGAGCCCGTCCTGCTGGAGCGCACCGTGTACGCCGGGTGGGTGGCCGCCGCCGTCGAGGGGATCCCGGCCGACTGCGAGTCCGTCACCGAGGCCCTGTACGACTCGATCGGCCTCGTGTTCGCCTACGGCGAGCACCTCATCGACGCGGTGTCGGCCGGCGCCGAGGACGCCCGCCTGCTGGGGGTCCGCAGGGGAAGCCCGCTCCTGCGCCAGCGCCGGGTCACGACCACGCACGAGGGCCGTCCGGTGGAGTCCTCGGACGACCGCTACCGGGCGGGCAGCGTGGCCTTCAGCATCCGCAACTCGATCGGCGCCAACCCTCTCGTGAGACAGGCCGGCGACTTGCGCTCGGGGCGCTGAGAACATATGTTCGACATATAAGCGCCCGCCTTCCCCCGGGTGGCTCAGCATAACGACCAGAGCCGCGGGGAGAAGCGTCTTGAGCAGACTCTATGGCGATCCGATAGAGGTGTGGACCCGGGACGGGGAGCCGACCCAGTTCGTCTGGCGAGACCGGCTCTATCTCGTCCGCCGGGTCCTCGACCACTGGGTGGTCGCACGCGAGTGGTGGAAGACCAGCGAGGGTGATCCCGGTGAGCGCAAGTTCTGGCGGGTGGAGGCCAGCCCCGGGCGTGAGGTGGGCTCGTACGAGTTGCGGTACGACACCGCCGGCAACGCCTGGTTGCTGCTGAGGGCGTGGGACTGATGGCGGCGCCGTTCCCGCACCTCAACGTGTGCTCCGCGTACTCCATGCGCTACGGCACGGCCTTCCCGTGGGCGCTGGTGAGCCGGGCGGTCGAGCACGGGATGGACGTCCTCGCCCTGACCGACCGCGACGGGCTCTACGGCGCGATCAAGCACGCCCACGCGTGCGCGGCGGCCAGGATCTCCGCGGTCTTCGGCGTCAACCTGGCGCTCGACGCCCTGCCCCCGCTGCCGGGGTTCGGGGTGCCCGGGCTGGACCTGCCCGGGCGCCGCCGCCCGCCCGCCCCCAAGACCGGGCCGGACGCCGAGGACCGCGTCACGGTGCTGGCCCGCGCCAAGGGCTGGTCGCGCCTGTCCCGCCTGGTCACGGCCGCGCATTACGCGGGCGAGCGCGGCGCGCCCAAGGTGACCCGCGAGCTGATCGGGGAGTGGGCCGGCGGGCGCGACGACGGATACGGCGGCGACCACGGGTTCGGCGCCGAGGACGGCCTCGTGGTGCTGCTCGGCCCCAGGTCCGACGTGGGCCGCGCGGTGGCCGAGCGGCGCGACGAGCACGCCAGGATGCTGCTCGGCCTCTGGCGCGCCGCGGTGCCCGGTGTGGTGATCGAGCTGGTCGACCAGTACGGCTACCGCGACGCCACCACGGCCGTGCGCATGCTCGGGCTGGCCGAGTCCATGGGCGTGCCGGCCGTGCTGACCAACGCGGTGCGCTACCTCGACCCGGTCGACCACCAGGTCGGCGACGTGCTCGACGCGGCCCGCCAGCTCGTCCCGCTGCACCCGCGCCACCTCGACCGCACCACCTCCCACGCCTACCTCAAGGGCACCAAGGAGATGCGGCAGGTGGCCAACAAGGTCTGCGGGGCGGACCAGGAACGGGTGTCGCGGCTGCTGTTCACGACCAGGCGGCTGGCCGAGGCGTGCGCGATGGAGCCGGAGGAGCTGCTCGCGCTGCGGAGCGACCCGCCCAACCTGCACCTGCCCGAGATCGGCCGCGACCCGGTGCCGCTGCTGCGCCACCGGGTGGAGGACGGGCTGATCTCGCGCGGCCTCGACCGCTCGGGCGACGCCAGGCGGCGCCTCCAGGACGAGATGGCCATCATCGAGCGCAAGCGCCTGTCCGGATATTTCATCGCCGTGGCCGGCATCACGGACATGATCCGCGGCATGGGCATCCGCTGCGCCATCCGCGGCTCGGGCGCGGGCAGCCTGGTCAACTACCTCATCGGCATCGGCGAGGTGAACCCCCTCGACCACGCCCTGCTCATGGAGCGCTTCCTGTCGGAGGGCCGCATCGGGCTGCCCGACATCGACGTGGACGTGGAGTCGGCCCGCCGCCTCGACTGCTACAAGGCCATCTTCGAGCGGTACGGCGAGGCCCGCGTGGCCTGCGTGTCCATGATGGAGACCTACCGGGCGCGCAGCGCCATCCGCGACGTCGCCGGGGCGATGGGCCTGCCGCCGCACGAGATCGACGCCATCGCCAAGGCGTTCCCGCACATCAGGGCCAAGCAGATCACCGCGTCCCTGCACGACCTGCCCGAGCTGCGCGACAGCCGGCTCGGCGAGGCGGGACTCGACCGGGTGTTCCGGCTGGCGGAGAGGCTCGACGGGCTGCCCAGGCACATCGCGATGCACCCGTGCGGCGTGCTGATCGGCAACGCGGGCCTGCACGACAGGACGCCGGTGGAGCGCAGCCTGCTGGAGTTCCCGATGTCGCAGTTCGACAAGGACGACGTGGAGGAGGCCGGGCTGCTCAAGCTCGACGTGCTGGGCGTGCGGATGCAGTCCGCGATGGCGTACGCGCTGAGCGAGATCAAGCGGGTGGACGACGTCGTGGTCGCACTGGACACCCAGCGCGGCGACGACGCCGCCATCCAGTACGTGCCCCACGACGACCAGGACACCTACGACATGATCTGCGCCAGCCGCACCCTCGGCTGCTTCCAGATCGAGTCGCCGGGGCAGCGCGAGCTGGTCGCCAAGCTGGAGCCGCGCACCCTCCACGACCTGATCGTGGACATCTCGCTGTTCAGGCCGGGCCCGGTCAACTCCGACATGGTCACCCCCTACCTGGAGGCCAGGCACGGGTGGCGGCAGCCGTACTACCCGCACGAGCGGCTGCGGGAGGCGCTGAAGGAGACGCACGGCGTCGTGGTGTTCCACGAGCAGGTGCTCAGGATCATCGAGGTGATGACGGGGCGGGACCTGTCGTTCGCCGAGAAGCTGCGGCGCACGCTGGACACGTCCGAGGGGCGGGAGCGGGTGCGCAAGACGTTCGTGCCCATGGCCAGGGCCAACGGGTTCGACGACGCGGCCGTCGAGCGGGCCTGGCAGGTGCTGGACGCGTTCGGGGCCTTCGGGTTCTGCAAGGCGCACGCGGCGGCGTTCGCGCTGCCCACGTACCAGTCGGCCTGGCTCAAGCGGCACCACGCGGCGGCGTTCTTCGCCGGGGTGCTCACGCACGAGCCGGGCATGTACCCGCCGCGCGTCATCATCGACGAGGCCAGGCAGTGCGGGGTCAAGATCCTGCCGCTCGACATCAACAAGTCGGGCAAGGACTGGCGGGTGGAGCGGCTGGGGCTGCGGGTGCGTCCCGCCGCGCTGGAGGGCGCCCCTTCCCCGGTGCGCAGGGAGTTCAAGGTCGGGGAGATCGGCAAGGGATACGCGTTGCGGGTGCCGTTCTCGGCGGTCAAGGGGGTGAGCGAGGCCGAGGTCGAACGCATGGTCACCGGGCAGCCGTACACGTCGCTGGCCGATTTCTGGGACCGCGCCCGGCCCTCGCGGCCGACCATCGAGCGGATCGTCCAGGTCGGCGGGCTGGACGCGCTCCACGACCTGCACCCGGGCGGGCCCCGCTGGCGTCCGGGCGTGCTGACCCGGCGCGACCTGATCGCCCAGGTGGGGGCCCTCGAACGGGGCTCGTCGATCGGCGTGCGGTCGGGCCCGCGCGCCTCCCAGCGCTACACCTCGCGTCCCGCCCGCGTGGCGGAACCGCCCTCGGTGCAGCTCCCGCTGGGCTTCACCGAGCATTTGCCGCCGGGGGAGCTGCCGGAGATGACGGAGACGGAGATGGTCGAGGCCGAGCTGGAGATCCTCGGCATCGACATCAGCCGCCACGTGATCAGCTTCTACGACGAGCTGCTCGACGCGCTCGGAGTGGTACGTTCCAGAGATCTCCTGAAGCAGCGCAACGGGGCGACGGTGCTGGTCGCGGGGGTCAAGGTGGCGACCCAGACGCCGGCGGTGCGCTCGGGGCAGCGGGTCATCTTCACCACGCTCGACGACTCGACGGGGCCGATCGACCTGACGTTCTTCGAGTCGGTGCAGGGGCGGTGCGCGGCCACGGTGTTCGGCTCGTGGCTCATGCTGGCCAGGGGAGTGGTCAGGCGCACGGGGACGCGGGCGGTGTCGATGCGCGCGGTGGCCTGCTGGGACCTCGTGGACCTCGACCGGCTCTGGCGCGCGGAGGGCATCGAGGCGGTCCGCGCCGTCCTCGCGCAGGCGCCGGAGCAGGTCGCGGGGGTGGGGGGCCGCAAGATCGAGTACGCCAACGGCTTCCGCCTCTCGCCCTACTCCGACCTCGGCCCCGCCGTCACCGACCCGCCCCGGCAGCTCTGGCACGCCAGCCCGGGCAGCTCCGGCCCCACCGCCGCCTGACCACCCCTTCTCCCGGCCCCTGCCCCGGCCGCCGTGGCGTCGGCCCTGCGATACACCCGTTGTCCACCGCGCCCGAGCCCACCGCGCCCGAGCCCACCGCGCCCGAGCCCACCGCGCCCGAGCCCGCCGCGCCCGGGCCCACCGCGTGCCCCACTCGGCCTGGCGGGCGGCGCGGGCGTTGCGGTGGTGAGCAGCGCGTGAGCGTCAGGAGCGCGCCGGGTCCGCGAGGGGGGTGGGTCAGTCCGGGCGGGGGGCCGGGTCGGCGGTGACCGAGCGGAGCAGGGGGCGGCTCAGGGCGCCTGCGGCGACCACGCCGGCGAAGCCGACGGCGACACAGCCCACCAGCGTGACCACGCCCACCACGTTCACCGCCCCGATCATGAACGGCACCGCGCAGAACGCCCCCACCAGGATCGCCCCGCCGCCCATCACCGACAGCGGGATGAGCGTCTCCGCGCGACGTGCCCGGTCGAGGACCTCCAGCGGCGTCCCCGCCAGCCGCATCAGCCCGTACGCCTGCCGCCGGTCCAGCACCGACGACGCGGCCGTGATGCCCGAGCTGGCGATGGCCACCAGGAACGACACCGACAGCACCACGATCGTGCCCACCCGGACGTCGGCCAGGAGCTGCAGGCCGAACCGCCGGTCGTCGTCCCCCGTCGTGGGGGTGCGCCCGGGGACGAGCCCGGCGAGCGCGGTGCGGGCGCGGTCGATCGTGGCCGGGTCGGCGGAGCTGCCCAGGGCGGCGGTCACGACCCGATCGGAGGAGCGCCCCGTGACCTTCACCGTCGCGCTGACCCCGGCCGCCCGCAGCCGGTCGCGAGCCTGGCCGGCGACGGTCGTCGCCTGGGCGGCGGGCGCGGAGACCCGCAGCTGCGGGGGCTCCTGGTCGCCGGCGAACACGCCAGGGCTGAGCAGCCCGAGGAAGCCCGCCACGAAGCCGGTCAGGGCGACGCCGCTCACCGTACGCCAGGCGGAGCGCGGATCGTCGACCAG
Organism: Nonomuraea sp. JJY05; assembly: GCF_043496855.1. Lineage (NCBI taxonomy): Bacteria > Bacillati > Actinomycetota > Actinomycetes > Streptosporangiales > Streptosporangiaceae > Nonomuraea > Nonomuraea sp. JJY05. Next base: position 106,349 of record NZ_JBIEIS010000018.1, on the reverse strand, counting down.
CCGGCGGCCCGCCAGCAGCCGCGCGGGCGCCCGGGCGCTCCTGGCGGTGACGCGGCCGATGACGCCGACCACCCACGGGCCGGCCAGGTTGATGCACAGGAACGCCAGCCCGAGCGCCACCGCCACGATCGCGATGCTGGTCCCCCTGGTCAGCATCGGGAACGCGGCCAGCACCGCCAGCAGGGCGACGACCCGGACGAACTTCATGCCGGGCGGCGTCTCGCGTTTGGCCACCCCGAGCGGGCTCACCACGACCCGCCGCAGCCCCGCGACCGCGGACAGGCCCACCAGCAGCGGCACCGCGACCAGCATCGCGGCCAGGATCAGCGGGGAGGGGAAGAGGTCGGAGACGAACCACGCGCCGCCCGCGATCGGGATGCGGGCCAGCAGCGGCGCGGCGAGCGCGTAGCCGACGGCGCCGAGCAGCGCGCCCGCCAGCGCGACGATCACCGCCTCGCCCACGGTCATCCGGATCACCTGGCCCGGCGTCGCGCCCACCAGCCTCAGCGCGGCCAGCCGCTGGTCGCGCCGGGCGACCGTGAGCCTGGCCGCCGCGCCGCCGAACACCAGCAGCGGCACCACCATGAGCACGCTCGCGACGAGCGTGAGCGCGCGGTAGGCCTCGGAGTCCTCCGACGGCGTGCCCGCGAGGTCGGCCACCCGGGCCGGGCCCTTGCCGATGACCCAGTCGTCGCTGCGCGCGGCCGTCATCGCGGGCGCATCCGGCTCGTGGCCGATGACCGCGACCAGCTCGCCGGGGTGGACCAGCGCCTCGTCGCCCAGTACGCCCTTGGGGCCGGGATAACGCTTGGCGAGCTGATCGGCCGGAAGCGTCCTGGCCAGCTCGGCCAGCGCCGGCGACAGCCACACCTCGCCCGGGGCGGGGAAGCGCGGCATTCCGGGCGGCGCGGGTGCCCCGGCCTTGAGCGCGGCCAGGTCGATGACGGTGATCGCCTGGTCGCCGACGAAGTCGTAGCGGGCCGCCTCGACGGCGACCGCGTCCCCCTTGGCGGGGACCGGGTTGCGCCAGGCGCCGCGCTCGCCCCTGGCCTCGAAGGCGAAGTTCGCGGCCACGGCGAACAGCAGCAGCGCCGTGGACACGGCGACGGCGCCCAGCGTGAGCCAGGTGCCCAGCATCCCCTTGCGGCCGCCGCCCTTGAGCAGCCGCCAGGTCAGGTCGAGGTTCACGCGCGTGCCCCGCCCATCTGGGGCGAGGCAGCGAGGAGCTGGCCGTCGCGGACCTCGACCGTGCGGTCGCACCAGCCGGCCACGTTCGGGTCGTGGGTGACGACGATCAGCGAGGCGTCGTTGTGCCTGGTCGCCTCGACGAGCAGCCGCATCGTGTCCTGCCCGGTCTGCTGGTCGAGCGCCCCCGTGGGCTCGTCGGCGAACACCACGGCCGGCTTGGTGACCAGCGCCCTGGCGATGGCCACCCGCTGGGCCTGCCCGCCGGACAGCTCACCGGGCCGCCGGGCCTCCATGGAGTGCAGGCCGAGGGGCGCGAACCACTCGCGCGCCTGGCGTACCGCCTGGATCCTCGGCACCCCGCCCAGCATGAGCGGGAGCGCCACGTTCTCCTCGGCGGGCAGCTCCGGCAGGAGCTGGCCGAACTGGAAGACGAAGCCGAAGCGGGTGCGGCGCAGCGCGCTGCGCTCCCGCTCGCCCATCGCGTCGATGCGCTGGCCGAGCAGGTGCACCTCCCCGGCGTCCGGCTTCATGATCCCGGCCAGGCAGTGCAGCAGCGTCGACTTGCCGGAACCGCTCGGCCCCATGATCGCCACGGCTTCGCCCGCCCGTACCGTGATGTCCACGCCGCCCAGGGCGACCGTCTGCCCGAACCTCTTGGTCAGGGTTCGTCCAACAAGCACGTCGTTCATGCCGTAAAGAATCACGGCGGGCGGGGGTGCGGCGGATCGGCCGTGCGACCATTTCCGCCTCGGCCGAACGGCCGATCCTTAGAGTTGAGGCCGTGACTATTCGGGTTCTCATCGCCGACGACCAGCAACTGGTACGAACCGGCTTCCAGATGATTTTGGACGCTCAACCGGACATGGAGGTCGTCGCCGCCGTGGCCGACGGCGCGGAGGCGGTGTCGGAGGCCAGGCGGCTCAGGCCGGACGTGTGCCTGCTCGACATCCGGATGCCGAAGCTCGACGGGATCGAGGTGACCCGGGCGCTGGCCGGGCCGGGGGTGGAGAACCCGCTGCGGGTGGTCATCGTCACGACGTTCGACCTGGACGAGTACGTGTACGGAGCGCTGCGCTCCGGCGCGACCGGCTTCCTGCTCAAGGACAGCGGGCCCACCCTGCTGATCGAGGCGGTCAGGGCGGCCGCGGCGGGCGACGCGCTCGTGTCACCCTCGGTGACCGTACGGCTGCTGCAGCACCTGGCCCAGCCCCGGCGGACCGTGCCCCACATGAACGACCCGCTGACCGATCGCGAGCTGGACGTCGTGCGCCTGATAGCCAGGGGCCGGACCAACCAGGAGGTGGCCGCCGAGCTGTTCGTGTCGCTCTCGACGGTCAAGACGCACCTGGGCAGTATCTTCGCCAAGCTCGGTGTCAGAAATCGAGTCGAAATCGCAGCTTGGGCGTGGGAATCCGGCGTGGTGAGCTGATTAACAGCGGGGCTCCCGGGATACAAGTGAATCAGAACCTCAGCGCATGGCCCGGGGGGAGAACAACGTGCGCTATGACCAGACACCACCGACGAGAGCCGCCTCTGCCGTACATGTGACGCTTGCCGCCCAGGTTCTCTCCCTCGGCGCCCTTGTGATCTTCGAACACTCCCGCGGGCGCCACCTCGCCGCCCAGCTCGCCGCGTTCGGCGGCCGCCCGCAGGGAGCCGACGCCGAGGCCGTGGTGGGCGCGGTGACGGTGTTCGCGGTGCTGATGATGCTGGTGGCGGGCACCTCGATCGCGGCGGCGGCCGCTTACGTGACGTGGTTGGTACGTGCCAGGCAGGCCAACGACCGCTCGGCCGTCTCCGGCCCCGTGGCGGCCGCCTGGCTGATCCCCGGCTACAACCTGGTGGCGCCCGTCGTGCTCGTGGACGAGGTGTGGCGCGGCACCAGGCCGCCCGCGGGCCGCAGAGTGAGGTGGCTGGCGCTGCTGACCGGGTGGTGGCTGAGCTGGCTGGCCATGCTGGCGCTGGTCACGATCCGGCTCCCCCTCGACTCGTCGGCCGGCGACCTGACGGGCGTGGGCGTGCCCGAGCTGCTCTGCTCGGCGCTGGCGGCCCTGCTGTGCGCGGGGACCGTACGCGAGCTGACGCGCCTCCAGCGGGCCGCCCGCGTGCCCCGTGCCGCCGAGCCCGGCACGGTTCACGCGTTCTCGCCCCAGCCGCCCCAACCGGCGCCGGGCTCCACCCCGATCGGCCGTACGGGTTAGCGCGGGGGAGGGGTCAGCCGAGCACCAGGTCGCGGATGAGCTTCAGCGAGGGCTCGTCGCGCGGGCCCATGACCAGCAGGCTCGTGACGGGGCTCTTGTGCCAGAGCTCCAGGCGTTCCTTGATCCGCCCGGGCGGTCCGACGAGCGAGATGCCGTCGGCCAGCTCGTCCGGGATCGCCTGGAACGCCTCGTCCTTGCGGCCTGCCAGGTAGAGCGCCTGGATGCGCTCGGCGGCCTCCGCGAACCCCATGCGGCCGATGATGTCGGCGTGGAAGTTGCGCTGCCGGGCGCCCATGCCGCCGATGTACAGCGTGAGCATCATCTTCACGCCGTCCAGCGCCGCCCGCACGTCGTCCGAGATGACGACCATCACCATCGCGGCCACGTCGAAGCCCGGGGGAGCGCCCGCGAGCGACTCGCCGTACATCTCCTCGATCTTGGAGGGGAACGCGAACAGCGGCAGCCAGCCCTGGGCCACCTCGGCGGCCAGGGCGACGTTCTTGGGGCCCTCCGCACCGAGATAGACGGGGATGTCCGCACGGAGCGGATGCGTGATGAGCTTGAGGGGTTTGCCCAGGCCGTCCGCCAGGGGGAGCGGGTAGTGCGGGCCGTCGCTGGTGACCGGCTCCTCGCGGCGCCACACCTTGCGCATGATCTCGACGTACTCGCGCGTCCTGGCCAGCGGCTTGGCGAACGGCTGGCCGTACCAGCCCTCCACCACCTGCGGGCCCGAGGCGCCCACGCCGAGCAGCAGCCGGCCGCCGGTGAGGTGGTCGAGGGTCATGGCGGTCATCGCCGTCGTGACGGGCGGTCTGGCGGAGATCTGGGCGATCGAGGTGCCCAGCTTGATGCGGCTCGTACGCGCTCCGTACCAGGCCAGCGGCGTGAAGACGTCGCTGCCGTACGCCTCGGCGGTCCACACCGAGTCATAGCCGAGCCGCTCGGCCGCCAGCACGGATTCGGTCGCGTCGTCGGCGTTGCGCTGCCAGTAGCCCAGGTTCAGGCCGAGCTTCATATCCACCTCCGGAATTAAGTTCTATTACGGCTGGGACAGCCGTGAGTGTCAATGGCGGATATTCCGGGGTATTCAGACCCTGTGCTCAACGGTCTGTGTCGACTCGTGTGCTTGCTGCTACTGGTGCTGGCGGCAGGGCCCACGGTGGCCGAGGGTGAGTCCCGGCCGAACATCGTGCTCGTGATGGCCGACGACCTCGAATCCGGGACGTTGCCGCACTTTCCCAATATCACCCGGCAACTCGTGCAGCAGGGCGCCTCGTTCGACCGGTACTTCGTGACGAACTCCTGGTGCTGCCCGTCGAGATCGTCGATCTTGCGCTCCCAGTACGTCCACAGCCATGGTGTGTGGACGAACACGCCGCCGGAGGGAGGATTCGACCGCTTTCATACCGGCGATCTGGAACGTTCCACGATCGGCACCTGGATGAAGCAGGCCGGCTACCGCACGGCGCTGATGGGCAAATATCTCAACCACTACCCGGGCGGGTCGGCCGAGGAGACGTTCGTGCCGCCCGGCTGGGACGAGTGGGACGTGCCCACCCGGCGCCTCTACGAGGAGTACGACTACCGGCTCAACGAGAACGGCTCCCTGTCCGACTACGGCTTCTCCGAGCGCGCCTACCTGTCGGACGTGCTGGCCGGCAAGGCCCGCGAGTTCATCGCCGGCTCGAAGGGCGAGCCGTTCTTCCTGTACCTGGCGCCGATCGGCCCGCACAACCCGGCCAACCCGGCCGTCCGGCACGCGAACGCGTTCGCGGGCGCGACCGCGCCGCGGACTCCGTCGTTCAACCAGGAGGACGTGAGCGCGGAGCCGGAGTGGCTGCGTGAGCGGCCCAGCCTGGACGGGGCGACCATCGACCAGGTCGACGAGCGCTACCGCGCCAGGATGCGGTCCATGCTCGGTGTGGACGACCTCGTCGGCGCCGTGGTGGACGAGCTCCGGCGGACCGGCCAGCTGGACAACACCTACATCTTCTTCACCTCGGACAACGGCTTCCATCTCGGCACGCACCGGCTCAAGCAGGGCAAGACCACCCCGTTCGAGGAGGCCATCAGGGTCCCGCTCATCGTGCGCGGCCCCGGCATCAAGGCGAGCGCCACGGTCAGCCGGCTGAGCTCGTCGGTCGACCTGGCGACGACGTTCGCCGAGCTGGGCGGGGCCACGCCGCCGCCGTTCGCGGAGGGGCGGTCGCTGGTGCCCCTGCTGAAGGGCAAGCCGCCGGCGGTGTGGCGGCGCAACGTGCTGGTCGAGTTCGCCAGGCCGTTGGACCAGTCGTCGGCCGCGCAGACGCCGGTGCCGCCCTATCGCGCCTTGCGTACGGATCAGTACAAGTACGTCCGGTACGCGACGGGGGAGACCCAGCTCTACGACCTGCGCGCGGACCCGTACGAGCTGCGCAACCTGGCCGCGACGGCCGATCCCGCGCTGCTCGACGGGTTGCGGCAGCGGCTGGACGCGATGGTGGCCTGCTCGGGCGCCACGTGCCGGCAGGCCGATCTCCGTCAGTGATCGAACAGCGAGGGGTAGGCGTGCGCCAGGTGGTCGGAGACGGCCCGGGTGGCCTCGTCCGCATCGCCCCGGTCGATGGCGTCGAGAATGCGTACGTGGTCGGCGCGCAGGGTCGACGTGTCGCCCAGGCGCTGCACCGCTTCGACCGAGTATCTCCGCATCGAGTCGCGTAGCGACCGCATGATGGCGGCGATGAGCCGGTTGCCCGACGCGTCCGCGATCGCGCAGTGGAAGGCGGTGTCGTGCTCCACGAACTCCTCGGCGCTCTTCGCCTGGTCCATCCCGGAAAGGGCGGCGGCGAGCGCGGAGGTGTCGGCCCGCGCGGCGGCGGCGTGGGCGGCGGCCCACTGCTCGATCATGTGCCGGGTGTCGATGACCTCGCGCATCTCCAGGCTGGCCAGGCCGAGGTGCAGCCTGAGCAGGTCGGTCAGCGCCGTGTCGGGGCGCGAGGTGAGTACGGCCCCCGCGTCCGGCCCTCGGCCCACCTGCGAGGACACCACGCCGAGGGTCTCCAGCACGCGCATGGCCTCGCGTACCGACGAGCGGCTGACGCCGAGCTGCTCGGCCAGTTGGCGCTCGGCGGGCAGCCGGTCGCCCACGGTGAGGCCGTCCTCGGCGATGCGCCGCTCGATCTGTGCGAGAACGTCCTCGAACGTCCGCGTTCGCTTGACGGGACGCCAGCCGCTGCCGTCCAACGGACCCCCTCATAGTGGCCGGAAAGGATGTGGTTCGATATGGTCTGACCATACTGTGGTCGGACCATATCGTGGAAGGAGAGCCGTGCGAGTCGCCCTGTTCATCACGTGCGTGAACGACACGCTCTTCCCCGGCACCGGCAAGGCCGTCGTGTCGCTCCTGCGCAGGCTCGGCTGCGACGTGGACTTCCCCGCCGCGCAGACGTGCTGCGGCCAGATGCACGTCAACACCGGCTACCGCGAGGAGGGCGTGCGGCTGGCCCGCCACTTCACCGAGGTGTTCGCCGGGTACGACGCCGTCGTGGCGCCATCGGGGTCGTGCGCGGCCATGGTGCGCGAGCAGTACCCGAAGCTGGCCAGGCCGGGCAGCAAGGGGGCGGCGGCCATCGCGGAGGTGGCGCCGAAGGTGTACGAGCTGTCCGAGTTCCTGCTGGACGTCCTGAAGGTAGAAGACGTAGGCGCATATTTCCCGCACCGGGTGACATATCACCCGACGTGCCACTCGCTGCGCGGCCTCCACCTGGGCGACCGGCCCACCAGGCTGCTGCGGAACGTCCGCGGCCTGGAGTTGGTCCCCCTGCCGGGAGCCGAGGAGTGCTGCGGCTTCGGCGGCACGTTCGCGGTCAAGAACGCGGCCGTCTCCGCGGCCATGGGCGCCGACAAGACCCGCAACATCCTGGACACCGGGGCGGAAGTGCTCTGCGCGGCGGACAACTCGTGCCTGATGCACATCGGCGGAACGCTGAGCCGCCAGAAGACCGGCGTCAGGACGATGCACCTGGCCGAGATCCTCGCATCGACGGAGGAGAACCAGTGAGCGCGACTTTCCTCGGCATGCCCGGCAATTTCCCGAAAAATGCTGCAAAAGCCGTACAGGACTCGCAGCTTCGCTACAACCTGCGCAAAGCCACGCACACGATCCGCGGCAAGCGCGCGAACGTCGTCGGCGAGCTCCCCGACTGGCAGGAGCTCCGCGCGGCCGGCAAGGCGATCAAGGACCACACCCTCCGCAACCTCGACCGCTACCTGGTCCAGCTCGAAGCGGCCGTGACCCGGGCGGGCGGCACCGTCCACTGGGCCAGGGACGCCGCCGAGGCCAACGCCATCGTCGCGGGCCTGGTCAAGGCCACCGGCGAGACCGAGGTGGTCAAGGTCAAGTCGATGGCCACCCAGGAGATCGAGCTCAACCAGGCGCTGGCCGCGCAGGGCATCACCGCGTACGAGACGGACCTCGCCGAGCTGATCGTCCAGCTCGGCGACGACTTCCCCAGCCACATCCTGGTCCCGGCCATCCACCGCAACCGGTCGGAGATCCGCGAGATCTTCCTGGAGAAGATGCCCAAGGTCCCGCCGAACCTGACCGACGACCCGCCCGCCCTGGCCGAGGCGGCCCGGCTCCACCTGCGCGAACGCTTCCTCAAGAGCAAGGTCGCGATCTCCGGCGCCAACTTCATGATCGCCGAGACCGGCACGCTCGTGGTGCTGGAGTCGGAGGGCAACGGCCGCATGTGCCTGACGCTCCCGGAGACGCTCATCAGCGTCGTCGGGATCGAGAAGCTCCTGCCCTCCTGGCGGGATCTGGAGGTGTTCCTCCAGTTGCTGCCGAGAAGCTCCACGGGTGAGCGGATGAATCCCTACACGAGCATGTGGACGGGCGCCGTCGAGGGCCAGGACTTCCACCTGGTGCTGCTGGACAACGGCCGCACGGACGTGCTCGCCGACGAGGTGGGCCGCCAGGCGCTGCGCTGCATCCGCTGCTCGGCCTGCCTGAACGTGTGCCCGGTGTACGAGCGCGCGGGCGGCCACGCGTACGGCTCGGTCTACCCGGGCCCGATCGGCGCGATCCTTACCCCGCAACTGCGGGGCATGTCGTCGGACCTGGACGCCTCGCTGCCGTACGCCTCCAGCCTGTGCGGCGCCTGCTACGAGGCCTGCCCGGTCGCCATCGACATCCCCGAGGTCCTGGTCGACCTGCGCGCCAAGGCCCCGCACGCGGCGGCCGAGCGGGCCGGGATGAAGGTCGCGGGCTGGATCCTCAACGACCACGAACGCCTGGCCAAGGCCCAGCGGGCGGCGACCCGCCTGCGCGGGCTCCTACCGAAGCGCCTGCCGGGGCCGATGTCGGCCTGGACGGACACCAGGGACATACCCGATATTCCGGAAGAATCCTTCAGAGACTGGTGGGAGCGGAATGAGCGCGCGTGAGGAGATCCTCGCCAGGATCGGCAAGGCCGTAGCGGGGGCGGAGGACGTCGAGATCCCCCGCCACTACCGGACGGCTCCGCAGGTCGAGGACATCGTGGGGCTGTTCGCCGAGCGGGTGGACGACTACCGGGCCATCGTGCACGTGCTCGCGGCGGCCGAGGTGCCCGCCGAGATCGACGAGATCGTCGCGGGGCGCCGCATGATCGTCCCGGACGGCTTCGACCGGGAAGGCGGCTGGGGCGACCTCGACACGGCCGACGGCGTGATCACGTCCTGCGCGGTGGCCATCGCGGAGACCGGCACGATCGTGCTCGACCACGGCCCCGGCCAGGGCACACGCGCCCAGACGCTGGTCCCCGACTACCACCTGTGCGTGGTGCGGGCCGACCAGATCGTGGCCGGAGTCCCCGAGGCGATCGCCAGGCTCGACCCCGCGCGCCCGCTCACCTGGATCAGCGGCCCCTCGGCCACCAGCGACATCGAGCTGAACCGGGTCGAGGGCGTGCACGGCCCCAGGACCCTCGAGGTGATCATCAGTACCTGAGCACGGCCGCCACGTCGGAGACGCCGTCGCAGAACCACAGCTCCGCGTCCGTCATCGCGGCGGCCCTGGTCAGGGCGGAGTCCGCGCGCTCCTTGACGGGCTCGTCGACGCCCCAGCGCCGCAGCTCCTGCGGGTCGGTGGCCAGCTGGGTGCCGCCCTGGCCGATCCAGATCTCCCGCGGCAGCTCGCCGGGCACGAGGATCGCCTGTGCGCGGCCCTCACGCAGCGCGTGCGCCACGCGGGCCACCCCTGTGGGCCCGGACCTCTCCTGGTGCCGTTCCATCAGCTCCGCGCGCTTGCGGTCGAGCCACTGGTCGAGCGCCCGCTCCACGTCCTCCTCGAACTGCCCGTGGTCGGCGCGGCTGCCATGCTCGACCATCATCACCCGGTCCGCGGACTTGGTGTTGAGGTGGTGCAGCAGGTACGAGCGCGACTTCGGCTCGCCGGCGACCAGGATGAGCTCCGGGCTGATGCGGCGTACCTGCTCGTCGATCTCGTGCGCGACGGCGACGGCGTTCTTCTCCCAGGTCTCGTCCACCGCCCGCTCGTACCGCTTCTGCGACCAGCCGCCCTGCGCGGTCTTCTGCAGCGGCCAGTCCTCCGCCTGCACGACGGCCCTGCGCGGCGACCCGCCGCCGAACACCGTCAGCTCCGCCCCCGCGTGATCCACGATGACCCGGATGTGCGGGATGTTCTCACCGCGGTACATGAGCATGGGCGTGACGTGCGGCAGCGGCGACCACCTGCCCAGTTCCCCCGGCGGCCTCGGGAGCGAGCCGGCCAGCACCACGTCGCCGTGGGCGGCGAACATCGCCCGCCCGGCCACCGGCAGCTGGGCCTCCTCGTCGAGGGCCTCCAGGGTGGCCTTGTCGGCCCCGTCCTTCTCGAGCGGGTCCCGTACGCCGCGCCAGTGGGCCTCACGTTCCTGCCCGGTGTAGGCGCCCAGGTAGACGGACGCGTACGGGCCGTGCCGCTCGTACAGCGGGCGGATGAAGTCGAGCCGCACCGTTCACCACCTCCGCTTCTCCACTCCGAGACCGAGCGCCTTGGCCACGTCGGCCACGTTCCGGTACTGGCGGTCCGGGAGGGATCGCACCATGTCCACCACCCGGTCCGGCGCGCCCGCGCTGTCGGCGTGCCGCACCAGATCGTCGTGGCCTGCGGGCCAATGTGCGTCGCTCAACCATTTCGCGAGGTCGCTGCGGATATCGACGCCCTGCGGCGTGATGCCGGACGGAGTGCCGGGCTCGTGTCCCGGGGGGTACGACTTCGACGACTCCTCGCCGGGCGCCGGCATGGCCTCGGGCTCCTTCCACTCCTCGGCGTGCGTCGTTCCGCCGCCGCGTACCATGCCCTCGGTCTCGTGCTTCTGCTGGTCGTCCAGCCGAGGACCGTGCTTGTCGCTCCCACGTTGCTCCATAGTCACCTCACTCCTCCCAATTGCGCCCCTACCCCCGCTTTCGTGGGCAAACATCGCGAGTGTGTACCCTGCCGACGTGTTCGACGCTGACGTGAGCATCGCCACGGAACGGCTGACACTGCGGCCGTTCAGCCTCAAGGACTCCGCCAGGATCCGCACGATCGTGCGGTCCGGCGTGCGATTCCTCCCGCCCGGTGCCCCCGAGAAGACCTCCGGCATCCCCCGGTGGCTGTCGATCGGGGTGCACGAGCTGCGCCGCTCGGGGCAGGGCCTGCACCTGGCCATGGTCGACGCCGAGGGCGTCATCGTGGGCGCGATCAGCCTGTTCAAGACCTCGTGGACCGCGGGGACGACCGAGGTCGGATACGGCGTCCACCCCCTCTACCGGGGCCGCGGCTTCGCCACCGAGGCCGTGCGCGGGCTGGTGAGCTGGGCGTTCGAGACCGTCGGGCTGCGCCGGGTCGACCTGACCGCCAAGCTGGGCAACCTCGCCTCGCTCCGCGTGGCGCTGAAAGCCGGCTTCACCTGGGAGGGCCTGCTGCGCGACGCGGTGCTGGACGAGGACGGGCCCCACGACCTGGTCATCTTCGGCCTGCTGTCCTACGACCGCCGCCGGCCGGCCGACGCCTTGCCCAGGACGGAGCTGCGTACCCAGCGGCTGCTGCTGCGCCAGCCCTCCGCCGAGGACGCGCCCGACCTGGCCGCCACCGTCGCCGACCCGGTCACCCAGGCCATGACGGGCTATCCGCGCGACTACTCGCAGGAGCACGCGCGGGCGTCCGTCGGCACGGCCGAACGGATCCGGATGAGAGGCGGGGGCATCACCTGGACGGTCGTGGAGCGGGACACCGGGCGGTTCGCCGTGAACGTGGACCTGCGGGACGTCGACTGGGCTCACAGGTCGGCCGAGATCGGCTACATGACCGCGCCGTGGGCCCGCGGCAACGGGTACGCGGGTGAGGCCGTGGTGGCGATCGCGCGCTGGCTGTTCGAGCGGCAGGGCTTCAGAAGGCTGCAATTGCGGGCTCTTGCGACGAACACGGCCTCCCAGCGGGTGGCGGAGAAGGCGGGCTTCGTCCGCGAGGGCGTCGCCAGGTCCTCGCTGGGCGGCCAGGACGTGATCGTTTACAGCCTCATCCCGTCCGACCTGGCCTGAGGGCACACCGGACTGACCTTCGTACCCTTTGTGAAACCGGAGCGCAGCCGTCACCCTTGAGGTGAGGACGGTGAGGCGTGATGATCACGGTGGTCGGGTGGGACGGGCACGAGTTCTCGGCCAAGGCGGTGAACAAGCTCCGCGAGGCGAGGCTCGTCGTGGGCCCCGACGCCGTTCTCGGGCAGCTCAGGCTCTCCGCGCCGACCGCGGCCGACGGCGCGCTGCTCGAGGTTCTGGACGATCACCTCGAACACGGAGAAGGCCCCGCGGTCGTGATCGCCGAGGGCGATCCCGGATTCTTCGGCGTTGTCCGCACGTTGCGGGCCCATGGCCTCAAACCGGAGGTGGTGCCGGCGATCTCGCTGATCACCCGCGCCTTCGCCTGTGCCGGGCTCAACTGGGAGGACGCGCTGGTCGTGGCCCCGTCCGGCCCGAGCCAGATCGACCGGGTCGTGAACGCCTGCCGCGCCCATCCCAAGGTGGCGCTGCTGGTCGCGCCGGGCGTCGGCCCGGGGGAGATCGCCAGGGAGCTGGCGCCGACCACGCCCCGCGCGCTGATCGTCTGCGAGGACCTCGGCGGGCCGGACGAGCGGGTCACGCACAGCCGCATGGGCGAGGCCACGACGAGGCCGTGGAAGGACCCCGACGTGGTCCTCGTCGTCGACCCATTGCACCAGCCCAAGGAGCCGGGCTGGGTGGCTGGCGCGCAGCCGGGCCCGGCAGAGTGGGCGCTGCCGTTCGAGAGGGCGCTGCCGCCGGAGGTGCGGGCGTTCATCCTGGCCAAGCTGGGCCCGCGGCTCGGCGACCTGGTCTGGGACGTGGGCGCGGGCGAGGGCGAGATCGCCGTCGAGTGCGCGCGGATGGGCGCCGCCGTCGTGGCCGTGGAGCGCGAGGAGGAGTCCTGCGCCCGGCTGCGCGCCAACGTGCTCAAGCACGGCGTCAAAGTGGCTCTGACCAGGGGGCAGGCGCCGCCCGCGCTGGAGCCGCTGCCCGACCCCGACGCCGTCTACGTGGGCGGCGGCGGCCCTGACGTGGTGGTGGCCTGCGCCGCCCGCGGCCCGCGGACGCTGGTGTGCTCGCTCAGGAAGGTCGAGCAGGTCACGGCCGTGCTCGAACGGCTGCGCGAGCACGGCTACCGCGGCGAGGGCGCCCAGATCCTGGCCTCCAGACTGACCCTCGAGCCCGACGGCTCACACCGTCTGACCGCCTCCGACCCCGTGTTCGTCGTGCATGCGACACCCGCGCACACAGCGTGACCTGTTCCCTACCGGGGCGCATCGGTTATCCTCGCGTGTCTTTGTCTAACGCACCGGAGATTCCCTCACAATGAAGCCGCCGCTCCTGCTGATCGGGCAGGGCTCACAGGATGACGCCTACGCCGCGGAGTTCGGCAGGTTCGTACATCGGCTGCGTTGCCGCCTGGACCAGACGGGCGCCGACGTGTCCGGCGGCTACCTGGAACGTGCCTCGCCGCGGCTGAGCGACTCCGTCGCCTCCCTGGTCGCCAAGGGGCACCACCGGCTCGTGGCGCTGCCGATGAGCCTCAGCAGGATGAGCGAGGAGTTCCCGGCCGCGATGGAGCTGGAGCAGAAGCGGCATCCGACGCTCATGTACGACTACGGCCGTCCCCTCGGCCCCGACCCGCGCGTGCTGGGGCTGCTGGCCGAGCGGCTGAACGAGGCCGCCACCGAGATCTCCAAGCCGCGCGCCCTGGAGCTGGTGGGCGCCAGGCCCCGGCTCCGCGCGGTCGACTCCCTGCCCGTCGAGGACCATCCCGTGCACGTCGAGCCGGGCGAGACGGCGGTCGTGCTGGTCGGCGAGGGCTCGACGGACGCGACCGCCAACGCCGAGATCCACCGGGTCTCCCGGCTGTTCTGGGAGACGCACGCCTACGACTTCATGACCGTCGAGACCGCGTTCGTGTCGGTCACCCCGCCAGGGGTGCCCGGCGGGCTCGAGCGCTGCCGCCGGCTCGGGGCCAAGCGCGTGATCGTGGTGCCGTACCTGCTGTTCGCGGGCGGCCTGCTGGAGCGCGTGTGGGCCCAGGCGCTGGCGTACGGCGCGGGACACCCCGATCTCGACATCCGATGCGCCGAGGTGATCGGCGACTGTGAGACCCTGGCCGACGTCGTGATCGACCGATATGAGGAAGCGCTCCAACTCGTCCCGTAAGTGGAGGTTTGCCGTGCTCGCTGAGACGCTCGCCGCGATCCGTCCCGCGGATCCTCGAGCCATCGCCGAGGCCCGCGCGTACCAGGACCGCCTCACCAAGCCCCGGGGCTCGCTCGGCGCGCTCGAGGAGATCGCGGTACGCCTGGCGGGCGCCGCCGGCGTCACCCCGCCGCCCATGCCCGAGCCCGCGGCGCTGGCCATCTTCGCCGCCGACCACGGCGTGCACGCGCGCGGCGTCACCCCGTGGCCGCAGGAGGTCACGGTGCAGATGGTGGCCAACTTCCTGTCCGGCGGCGCGGTCGCCAACGCCTTCGCCGCCCAGGCCGGCGTGTCCGTGACGGTCGTGGACGTGGGCGTCGCCGCCGACCTGCCCGACGCGCCCAACCTGGTCGACCGCAAGATCGGGTACGGCACCGCCGACCTGTCCGAAGGCCCCGCGATGAGCGTCGACCAGGCGGTCAGGGCGCTGGAGGCGGGCATCGGCGTGGCGCGTGACCTGGTGGCGTCGGGGGCCCGGTGCCTGATCACCGGCGACATGGGCATCGCGAACACCACCGCCTCCGCCGCCCTGATCGCCGTCTTCGCCGGCTGCGACCCGGCCGAGGTGACCGGCAGGGGCACCGGGATCGACGACGAGACGTTCGACCGCAAGGTGGGCATCGTCCGCGAGGCCCTGCGCACGAACGGCCTGTCGGGCGCCCTGACCACGCCCAGCGACGCGCTGCGCGCCCTGGCCGCGGTCGGCGGGTTCGAGCACGCGGCCATCGCGGGCTTCATCCTGGGCGGCGCCGCGGCCCGCGTGCCGGTGATCCTCGACGGTGTGATCGCCGGCGCCGCCGCCCTCGTGGCCGCCGCGCTGGACCCGGCCGCGATCGACCACTGCGTCGCCGGCCACCGCTCGGCCGAGCCCGGCCACACCGCCGCGCTCACCCACCTCGGGCTGCGCCCGCTGGTGGACCTGGAGCTGCGGCTGGGGGAGGGCACGGGCGGGCTGCTGGCGCACCCGGTGGTCTGCGCGGCCGTACGGGTGATGCACGACGTCGCGACGTTCGATTCGGCGGGAGTGACCGAAAAGACCGTGTGATGATGGAGGACACTGGAGGTGAGCGGTGTCCCGTTACGGCCCCATGTTCGGTCCTGACATCACGTTCCTGGGCGTAGACCGTTGCGATGTCAACGATCCGGCTTCCTACGAGGATGCCGACGTGGTGATCGTCGGCGCCCCCTTCGACGGAGGCACCAGCAACCGCCCCGGCGCCAGGTTCGGGCCGATGGCGCTGCGCCAGGCCTGCTACCTGCCGCACGACGGCTCCAGGCCCAGCCTGGCGCTGCGCGTGGACGCACTGCGCGACCTGCGGGTGCTGGACGCCGGTGACGTCGAGTGCTACTCGGGCGACGTCGAGGGCTCGCTGGCCGCGATCGAGGAGGCGGTGCACCGCGTGGCCGCCTCCGGGGCGATCCCGCTGGTGCTCGGGGGCGATCACACGGTGGCGCTGCCCGACGCCCGCGGCACCGCGAGGGCGTACGCGCCCGGCCGTACGTCGATGATCCACTTCGACGCGCACGCCGACACCGGGAACATCGCGTTCGGCCACCTCTACGGGCACGGCCAGCCGATGCGGCGGCTCATCGAGTCGGGGGCCATCCGGGGCGACAGGTTCCTGCAGATCGGGCTGCGCGGCTACTGGCCCGAGCCGGAGACGCTGGGCTGGATGGCCGCCCAGAACATGCGTTCCTATGAAATGACGGAGATCGTGGCCCGTGGGCTGGAAGAGTGCCTGACGGAGTCGTTCGCGATCGCGCTCGACGAGTGCGACCAGATCTTCCTGTCCGTCGACATCGACGTCTGCGACCCCGGCCACGCTCCCGGCACCGGCACGCCCGAACCTGGGGGACTGACCGCCAGGCAGCTGCTCGATGCGGTTCGCCGCATCTGTTATGAACTGCCCGTGGCCGGAATGGAGGTGGTCGAGGTGGCGCCGCCGTACGATCACGCGGACATCACCGCCTACCTGGGAAACCGGGTTATCCTTGAAGCGCTTTCAGCGATGGCCAGACGCCGGAAGGATGCTCAGGGCGGGCCTCGCTGGGACCCGCGGCAGCCCCTTCTCGACGGTCGTTGACCCGGCCGCAGCAAATGACGCTTCCGGAGCCGGTAGGTTTACGTCCTAACACAGAACCTTCGCGAACGGGAGATTCCCCCCATGGGCCCCTACCTCCTCGGCCTGCGGCTTTCCGGCCGCCGGGTCCTCGTCGTGGGCGGCGGGCGCGTCGCGCAGCGACGGGTTCCCGCGCTGCTAGAGGCCGGTGCGGAGGTCACGGTCGTGTCGCCGAGTGTGACGCCGGCGCTCGACGACCTGATCGCCGCCGGCAGGGTCACCTGGCACGAACGGCCCTACGAGGTCGGCGACTGCGACGGCGCCTGGCTCGTCCAGGCCTGCACCGACGACAGGTCCGTCAACACGGCGATCGCCGCCGAGGCGGAGGCCAAACGCGTGTGGTGCGTGCGGGCCGACGACAAGGAGGCCTCGGCCGCCTGGACGCCCGCCACCGGGCGCGTCGACGAGATCAACGTGGCCGTCACCGCGGGCGGTGACCCGCGCAGGGCCGCCGGCATCAGAGACGCGGTCGTGGAGGCGCTGCGCGACGGCACGGTCGATGCCCGGCGCAACCGCACCAAACCGGTCGGCGTGGCGCTCGTCGGCGGCGGCCCCGGCGATCCCGGCCTCATCACCGTGCGGGGGCGGCAGCTCCTCGCGCAGGCCGACGTGGTGGTCGCCGACCGGCTCGCGCCCCGGGCCCTGCTCGACGAGCTGGCCCCCGACGTCGAGCTGATCGACGCCGCCAAGGTCCCCTACGGCCGCTCGCTCTCCCAGGAGACCATCAACGAGCTGCTCGTGGACCGAGCCAGACAGGGCAAGTTCGTGGTCCGGCTCAAGGGCGGCGACCCGTTCGTGTTCGGGCGCGGCGGCGAGGAGATGATCGCCTGTGCCCGCTCCGGCATTCCCGTGCTGGTGGTCCCCGGCATCACCAGCGCCGTGGCGGTGCCCGCCGCGGCCGGGGTGCCGGTGACGCATCGGGGTGTCAGCCAGGAGTTCCACGTGATCTCCGTGCACGTCGCGCCCGACGACCCCAAGTCCACCGTCGACTGGCCCGCCCTGGCCCGTTCCCAGGGCACGCTGGTGCTGCTGATGGCCGTCGAGCGGCTCGCGAAGGTCGCAGAAGCGCTCATCCGAGACGGACGTCCCCCGGAGACTCCCGCAATGGTGGTACAGGACGGTACCCTTCCGACCCAGCGGGCGGTCACCGCTTCGCTTTCCACCGTGGCCGACCGCGTGTCCGCGGCTGGGATCCGGCCGCCGGCGATCGTCATCGTCGGCGACGTCGTGAGGGTCGGCCAGGAGGTCGAGATGGTTCGAGCGGAGCGCTTGCCGTGAACACGGCCATGGATGACGGGCGGCAGGAGTCACCGGGAGAGCAGACGTTGAGCTTTCTCCCGGTGCGTGACGAGGACCTGGCAGAGGTCCAGGGCGACGACGGCTTCGACGCCTTCGGCACGAAGAAGGCGCGGAAGAAGCCCGCGCCTCCCCCCGAGCCACCGGCTCCGGGGGAGCGGGAGGCTGCCGCGGAGCCACCGGCGCCTGTTTCGGAGGAGCCCGCCGAGGCGGGGCCGGATGATGATGAGGTGCCTGAGGAGGCCGGCGATCCCGTGGAGGCTGAGCGGCCCTCCCTCTTCGTGAAGCCCGCCTCGCTGGGCGGTCCAGGGGGCGGCAAGGCGCGGCCCGTCCGTCCGTCCGGGTCCTTCCTGACGGAGGACTCGTTCGACGAGGAGCCTGAGCTTGAGCCGGAGCCCGGGCCTGAGTCGCGCGCCGAGGAGCCGTCGTCGCTGGACGGGCCGCCGTCACTCGACGAGCAGCCTCAGGACGACGTGGCGACCCAGGACGAGGAGCCTCAGGACGCGGAGCCGGCCGACGGGCAGCCTCAGGACGCCGAGCCTGGCGACGGGCAGCCTCAGGAGGGCGAGCCGGAGCGACCCCGGGACGCCGAGCCTGGCGAGGAGCGGCCTCGGGACCCGGAGTCGGCCGACGAGCAGTCGCAGGCCGAGCCGACGATTGACGAGCCTTCTCGGGCCGACGAGGCGGATGACGACGAGCGACCGCAGCCCGAGCCGGCGGATGGAGACGAGCCGGAAGCCGAGCCACAGCCCCGCGACGGCAATGACTCGCGTGATCGCGAAGAGTCGCAGGACGGCACGGAACCGCAGGACGGGCCGGAACCGCAGGACGGCGCGGAGCCCCGTGATGGCGCGGAGCCGCAGGGGAGCCAGGAGCCGACGAAGGGTGAGGAATCCGGAATCGGCGTGGCAACCGGCGCGAAGCCGGGCCACGGAGAGAAGCCAGGCCACGGAGAGAAGCCGGGGCGCGGGGAGAAGCCGGGGCGCGGGGAGGAACTGCCCGCCGAAGCCGCCGAGGCGCTCATGGCGGCGCTCGGCACGCTCCGGGAGAGCGTCGCGGACCTGCGCTTCGGCCTGGACCTGCCCGGCGCGGACGAGGCCAGGCAGGCACAGGCCGAGCTGCTGGCCCAGCTGGAGGGCTACGTGCTCCCCCGGGTCAAGACCAGCACCGCCCCAGCCCTGATCGTGGTCGCCGGTTCCACCGGCGCGGGCAAGTCCACCCTGGTCAACACGCTGGCCGAGAAGAATGTCTCGCGCACCGGCGTACGCCGCCCGACCACCGGCACTCCCGTGCTGGTCTGCCACCCGGACGACCGCAAGTGGTTCGCGGAGGGAGACCTGCTCGCCAGCCTCCAGCGGCTCGACAGGCCCTCCCCGGAAGCCGGGGTGCGGAGCATGGTCGTCGTGGCGACGGAGAAGCTCCCGCAGGGCGTCGCGCTGCTCGACACCCCGGACATCGACTCGGTCGTCGAGGAGCACCACGAGGTCGCCCACCGCATGCTCGACGCCGCCGACCTGTGGATCTTCGTGACCACGGCGGCCCGCTACGCCGACGCCCCCGCCTGGAACCTGCTGAAGCTGGCCAAGGAACGCGGCGCCCGGCTCGCGATCGTGCTGTCGCGGGTGCAGCCCAGGTCGGCTGAGGTGGTTTTGAAGCATTTCGTACGGATGCTCACCGAATACGGTCTGGGCGAGATCGACAGGTTCGTCATCAACGAGGCGAAGGTCACCGACGGCAGGCTGCCCGACAGCGAGGTCACCGACCTGCGGCTCTGGCTGGCCGAGCTGTCGGTCGACGAGGAGCGCAGGGCCCAGGCCGTGCGCGAGACGCTCAACGGCGTGCTCAACAGCTTCCGTACCCGCGTACCGGCGCTGGCCAGGCACCTGGAGGGGCAGGTCGCGTTCAGGACGGAGCTGCGCAGCGACGTGGAGGCGGCCTTCCGCGGCGCGCTCGGCGAGATCGACAAGGCGTCGAAGAACGGCTCGCTGCTGCACGGCGAGGTGCTGGCCCGCTGGCAGGACTTCGCCGGCTCCGGCGACCTCATGCGCTCGCTCCAGGTGCGCAAACGCGGCCGGTCGGCCAAGCACGCGCCGGAGCGGGTGCTGGCGTTCAAGGCGGCGATCCGGGCCGGGCTCGAGTCGGTGATCGTCGCCGCCGCCAACCGCGCCACCGAGGAGGTGGTCGCGCGCTGGCGGCACCGTTCCGAGCTGGGCGCCAGGCTCGGTGAGGGCCTCGACAGGCCCTCCGACAATCTCGTACGTCACGCCGGTCGCGCCATCGCGTCGTGGCAGGAGCACCTGGGCGAGCTCGTACGCACCGACGGCGTGGCCAAGCGCTCGGTGTCGAAGCTCGTGTCGTTCGATCCCGACGCGCTCTCGTTGATCTTCACGGTCGCGATGTTCAGCGGGACCAACGGCGAAGGGGTGCCGCACCGGCTGGTCAACGCCCTGCTAGGCGCGGAGTCGCTGCGCGGCATCGGGGCCAAGGCGCTCAGCGATTTGCGGGCCAGGATCGGCATGCTGTTCGACGAGGAATCCATGCGTTACGTGCAAGCCCTCGACACCGCGGGCATACCGGACGAGTCCGTGGCGACCCGTCTCTACCAGGCGACGTACAACCTCGAGGTCGCCCGATGACCACCATGACGACCAGGCCCGGGCTGGCCCCGCGGTTGTCCGCGCTCACCAAGGTGGTGGAGCACGGTCCCGGGCGGCTGGACAAGAAGCTGCTCAACGAGGCCAACACGCTGCTGACGCAGGCCGGGGACCGGCTCAAGCTGTCCTCCGAGCACACCGTCGTCGCCCTGGCCGGCGGCACGGGCAGCGGCAAGTCGTCGCTGTTCAACGCCATCTCGGGGCTGGAGCTGTCGCCCACCGGCGTTCGACGGCCGACCACCGCCCGTACGCACGCCTGCGTGTGGGGGCTGGAGGGCGCGGGCCCGCTGCTCGACTGGCTGCAGATCCAGTGGCGGCACCGCTTCTCCCGGGCCAGCGCGCTCGACAAGGGCGACAGCCAGCTCCACGGGCTGATCCTGCTCGACCTGCCCGACCACGACTCGATCAGGGCCCTCACCGACACCGAGGCCGACCGGCTCATCGGCCTGGCCGACCTGGTGGTGTGGGTGCTCGACCCGCAGAAGTACGCCGACGCGTCCACGCACCGCCGCTACGTGACGGAGCTGGCGGGGCATGAGGCGGTGACCGTGTTCGCGCTCAACCAGGCCGACAGACTCACCAAGGAAGAGCTGGCCGAGCTGGTCATCGACCTCAACGACCTGCTGCGCCGCGAGGGCGTCGAACATCCCAGCGTCGTACCCACCTCCGCGGTCACGGGCCGCGGCATCGAGAGCCTCAGGAGCGTCATCGCGACCGCGGTGGCCCGCAGGCGCGCCGCCATCCAGAAGCTGGAAGCCGACCTGCACCGGCTGGAGCAGCGCCTCAGCAAGGCCATGCCGCTGGGCGAGGCCCTGTCGGCGCCGTCCTCGGTCGACGAGGCCCGCCGGATGGGGCTCACGGACGCGCTGTGCGACGCGGTGGGCGTACCGGCCGTGGGCGAGGCCATGGAGAACGTCTACGCCGAGCGGTCGAGCCACTGGGTGGGCTGGCCGTACCCGCGGTGGTTCTCGAAGTTCCGCTCGGACCCGCTCAAGAGCCTGCGCCTTCAGGACCTGGGGGAGGAGATCCGCGGCATCACGACCGGCTCGGTGAGCGCGCAGTCGGCCGAGGTCGCCAACGCCGTACAGGCACTCGCCGACGGGCTGTCGGGGCGGATGCACCCGGTGTGGCGCACCGCGGTCCACCAGGCGGCCCGCTCCCGCTCCAGCCAGCTCCCGCAGGCCCTCACCGAGGACCTCACGGAGGTCGCGCCGCAGCTCGATCGCGTACCCGGTTGGTGGCGCGCGCTCAAGATATGGCAGTACGTCCTGGTGGTGGCCTTCGTCGCCGGCCTGGCCTGGCTGGCCGCGGGCCTGCTGATGCCGGGACAGCTTCCGCCGGCCTTGGAACTGCTCGGCGACAGCGCGACGCTGCCGTGGGTGGGGCTGATGATGGCGTCCGTGCTGGGCTTGGGAGCGTTGTCAGGCATCGCCTCCCGCAACTTCGTCGAACTGGGGGCTTCGCGGGAGCGCGAGCGCCTGGAGCGCGAAATGCGCCGCCGCGTGGCCGCCGTCTCGACCACGATGGTCGTGGAGCCGGTCGAACGCGAGCTGACTCGCCACCACGCCTTCTACACTGCCCTACGCGACCTGTCCCCCTGACACTCCCACCGGCCCACCCGGCCCCTTCCCCACCCCTACCAGAACAAGCTCCGCGCGCCCACCACATGCTGTGACTGGATTCCGGAGAGCCACGGCCCTGCCCTCGGCACGCAGCATGCTGCGGCTGGGCATGCCTGCGCTCTACGGTCAGTCGTGCGTGCCTGCGGCGGCTGGATACGCCCGGGAGCCAGGCTCTTGCCCTTGGTGCTCGCGTGCTGCGGCTGGGCGTGTCTGCGCTCTACGGTCAGTCGTGCGTGCCTGCGGCGGCTGGATACGCCCGGGAGCCAGGCTCTTGCCCTTGGTGCTCGCGTGCTGCGGCTGGGCGTGTCTGCGTTCGATGGTCATTCGTGCGTGCCTGCGGCAGCTGGATGCGGCGGGGAGCTTCGGCCTTGCCCCTGGTGGTCGCGTGCTGCTGCTGGAGGCGCCCGCGAGCCATGGCCCATGCCCACAAGGGCGGCGGGAACTGGCGGCCGGGCAGCGAGACGACACCGACCGAAGGCGCCTGCACCGCGCATGCCGGCATCGCGGCTCTGGTTTGCTTGGGGCCAGTCACGACCGGCGGGCGACGGCCCGCCTGAACCGTCGCCAGCGAGCCTTACGGCCTTCGCACAGGCCAGAAGCCTCCCTTCGGGCAACGCCCCATTCCGGGGCAGAGGCCTCGCCGCCGACAGCCCTCTCATCCACAAGCTCACCAAGACGGTCCCGCCTATCCACAGAACCGCATTCGAGAGCTCATGACCAAGCCTTCTCCCGGCACCCTGATCCCAGATCGCGGGCAGCCGGCCCGCCGCATTGGGAGGCACGGGATGAACGACATCTACATCACGCTCACCGGCAACGTCGCAGCAGAGCCGAGGCAGTACAGCTTCGATGACGGCAGCAGGGTCACCTCGCTGAGGGTGTTCTCCTCACACCGCTACTTCGACAAGAAGGCGGGGCAATGGGTGGACGGCGACAGGGTGTGTTTCACGGTCCGCTGCTGGCGGACCTTGGGCGACAACGTCGCCTCCTCCATCCGGGCAGGACACCCTGTGGTGGTCTCCGGCAAGCTGCGCATCCGCGAGTTCGGCCCGGAGGGTGATCGCCGCTTCGTGCCCGAGATAGAGGCCAACGCGGTCGGGCACGACCTGCGCTGGGGCACCGGCGCCTTCACCAAGCCGGACCGTGCCGGGATCACCTCGATGAGCAAGGAGATGCGCGACCGCCTGGACGAGGAGACCCGCGACTGGGCCATGGGCACCCGCAGCTTCCGAAACCTCCCCCGATCCGCCTCCACCCCCGAATCCAATCCCTTCCACGCCCTGAGCGCCGACCAGGACTTCCCCCACGCCTCGGGATCGGACGACCCGGCACACACCCTGGCCTCCGAGCCCGACCCCTTGCGGACAGGAGAAGCCACCAGCACTGCAGGCTCCTCCGAAGGTGAGGACAACCCCATGCGCTCCGCAGGGGAGGCGAGCAGCACAAGGCACACCCTGGGCACGGGAGACCACACGGTCCGCTTCCTGGGCCCTGAGACCGACGAGACCACGAGCAAGGTGGACGCCGACGAGGAAGACGGCGACACCGAAGAGCCTTTGCTGGAGGAACGAGCAGCGGCGTAGAAGCACGCGCAGGGGCACCGATCGGCCAACCGGTGCCCCTCCCACCCACGGGCGACGCCGCCCGGCCAACGCCTGCCTGGACCCCAGCGGCGCGCCGCGAGACCCAGCACCAGCGATATCAAGAGCATACGAGGGAGAGGAGAAGCCCCTCGAACGGATGACATTGAGAGCCAGTCCTTGGAGCAGGCCGATAGGGATGCCTTCGAAGGGGCGGCTCGACTGAAGAAACCGAAGAGGAGCAGTTCCCCGGAGAGCGGGCCGTACGGCGTAACCACAGAAGGCGAGGTCTTCGTGAGCGCAGCCACGACAGAAGAGGCAGGGGAAGCCTTTCTGCGGGAGTCGCTGGATGCGGAGCTGCGGCAGTGGCGCCGCCGTGGCAGAGCGACAGAGGAATCCCTCCCACGTGAGCTGCGACGGCCCTATTCCCGAGATGGGACGTTCTCGCGGAGTTGCTGTCGTAGAACTCCCAGGCGGGGAGCTTTCCCCGTGAGCTGCGACGGCGCCATCCCGAGACGTGAGCGTCCTCGCGGGTGGAGCAGCGGCGGCAGAAGCGACAGATGCGGGGCCTTTCCGTGTGAGCCGCGACGGCACTATCCCAAGGCGGGAAGGCCCTTGCGAGTGGAACTGCCGTGGCAAAAGCGACACAGGGGAATCGTGATTGCAGCTGCGGCGGCAAGCGGCAGAGGGGAAGCCCTCGCGTGAGCTGTGACGGCAGAAGCTGGAGAAGGGCAAGGCCCGGGCATGTGGGGGGCCAGAGCCGCGACCGGAGAAAGCGGACGAGGTTCTCAACGCGAGAGGGTGCGACGGGCAGGGTCTCGGAGCGGTAGATGAGCGAAGGGGAAGCGGGCGAAGACTGTGGTGGAGGGGAAGGAGGGGGGAGGGGCACCGGCCGTGGCTCCCGTTTGACTGGCACCCCCGAGGGCGGCCGATGGTGTGTTGTCCGCGGCAGATGGCTAGAGCCTCTGTCAGGTCCAGGTCACGCCCCGCACCATGGCTGCTCCTTTCCGGCACGGCTGTCCAACACGACCCACTCGCGGCATGAGCAGGTGTGTGTAGTCATTGCCAACGTATCCGTTCCCATCGCACATCGCACACTCCGCAATTATTGTGTTACACATCGTTAGTCAGGGAGGAGACGAGATGGCGGCGACCAGTCACGCCTCGATCGGGTCTCGCGACGGTGTGTCAACATTGGCCGACCGCTGGCCGTTGCTCGGGCAACGTCGCCCGCTCGTGATCTATTTGTGTGCGATCGTCGCTCTCGACTTTGCCGCGATCATGGTGTTCGCGGTGACCACTGTCTTTCAATGGTGGGACCTGATCACGTTCGGTGCTCTCATGGCGTGCGGCGCGGTCTGCATCGAAGCCAGTCGGCGGCTGGGCATGCCCGCCGGCGTCTCGCGAGACCTGCTGTCGGCCTGGTGGCTGCCGGTTGCGCTGCTCCTGCCGCCGCTTTACGCCATCTTCGCGCCGATCGTTCTGCAGATTCTGCTCCAGGTGCGCGTGCGCGCGACCGTCCTCTACCGGCGGGTGTTCAGCGCGGCCGCCATCGGTCTGGCCGGGTGCGCGGCGTCCGTCACGTTCCACTGGGTGATCGAGGACCCGTGGGTGCTCTCGCTCGGGAGCGGTCCGCCGATCCTTTGGGCGGTCGGGGCGGCTGTGCTGTTCTCCTTGCTCAACATCGCCCTCATCGCCATCGCCGCCCACACCGCAGACCCCGACATGCCGTGGCGGGAGGTCCTGTGGAACAGGGAGAGCGTGCTGCTGGACATCGTCGAGCTCTGCCTGGGGGTGACGGTCTCGATCTGCTGCGGACTCAACCTGGCCCTGCTGATCTTGACGCTGCCTCCGGTGGTGCTGCTGCAGCGCAGCCTCCTCCACGCCCAGCTCCAAGCCGCAGCCCGTACGGACGCCAAGACAGGCCTCCTGAACGCCGCCGCCTGGCAGCGCGAGGCCGACACCGAAATCGTCCGGGCCCGCCGGACGGGGGAAACGCTGGCGCTCCTGATCATCGACATCGATCACTTCAAGCGTGTCAACGACGCCTACGGACATCTGGTCGGCGATCAGGTGCTGGTGGGGGTGGCGTCCACGTTGCGCAGCCAGCTGCGGGACTACGACGTGGTGGGTCGGTTCGGAGGCGAGGAATTCGTCGTTCTCCTGCCTGGCGCCGACATCCATGAGGCCCGCCAGGTGGCCGAACGCCTCCGAACCCGCATCGGCCACATGGCCATCCCCGTCGAAGACGCCCTCGTCAGGGTGACCATTTCGGCGGGGGTCGCGTTGATGAGCGTGCACGGAGACGACCTGATCGACCTGCTGGCGGCCGCTGACCTGGCGCTCTACCGGGCGAAGGAGCTGGGCCGGGACCGTGTCTGCATTCCCGTCGTCCAATCGCCGCCTCCTCCACGCTCCCTCCCCAGCGACGATCACAACTCCTGACCTCCTGAGCCCCCTCGGGTTGCCGCCGGCCCTGGCTACGGATGCCGGCTCTGCGCACGCCGACACCCAGAGTTCGAGGCGCTCCCATCGCCGATGGCCGTGTCCGGCGGGCGCCGTCCACATGGACGTGCGACGTACGGGGCCGCTATTCCCGCAAAGGCGCGGTGTGCGGCGTCCTGCCTGCGCAGACGTGCGGTTCGGCGTGCTGCTTAAGCGGACGTGCGGTGTTGGGGTGCGGTTTGAGCGGACGTGCGGTGTTGGGGTGCCGAGCGGACGTGCGGTGTTGGGGTGCCGAGCGGACGTGCGGTGTTGGGGTGCCGAGCGGACGTGCGGTGTTGGGGTGCCGGCGGCCCGTCTGGGCGCGACCAGGCGGGCCGGCCACGTGGATGCGGTGTGTTCGCGCGCTGGCTGCCCCCGTCGGTCCAGCGTTGAGGTGCTGTTCGCGATCGAGCCCGGCATCCGAGCCATGCCTGCACCCGATGGCCCATGCCCAGGGCGGCGTTCTGGATGCCCGAGGGGATGTCGTGCGCGTGCCTCAGGTGTAGGTGTAGGTGTAGGTGTGGGCGGGGCATGGCGCCGCGTCCGCAGGGGTTTCTCGCCCTTGGTGCTGCCTTGTCCGTACGTCGGGGGTGGGGGCCTTGCCGTGGAGGCGTGGGTACTGCCTGGTCTTTCGGGTCTTACCGGGAGGAGCGGCGGAAGCCTGGGTGGAGAGCCCCTAAGCTAGAGGGCATGCCGGAGTACATCTATACGCTGCAGCGCGTGCGCAAGGCGCACGGCGACAAGGTTGTCCTTGACGACGTCACGCTGTCGTTCCTGCCCGGAGCCAAGATCGGCGTTCTCGGCCCGAACGGCACCGGAAAGTCGACGCTGCTCCGGATGATGGCCGGCCTGGAGCAGCCGTCCAACGGAGAGGCCAGGCTGATGCCGGGCTTCACAGTGGGCATGCTCCAGCAGGAGCCGCCGCTCAACGAGGAGAAGACCGTCCTCGGCAATGTGCAGGAGGGTGTCGCCGAGACGATGGCGATGCTCCAGCGCTACAACGAGATCGCCGAGCAGATGGCCACCGACTACAGCGACGAGCTGCTGGAGGAGATGGGCAAGCTCCAGGACCAGCTCGAGCACCGCAACGCGTGGGACCTCGACAGTCAGCTCGAGCAGGCCATGGACGCGCTGCGCTGCCCGCCGCCCGACGCCGAGGTGTCGAAGCTGTCCGGCGGTGAGCGTCGCCGGGTCGCGCTGTGCAAGCTGCTCCTCGAGGCCCCCGACCTGCTGCTGCTCGACGAGCCCACCAACCACCTCGACGCCGAGAGTGTGCAGTGGCTGGAGCAGCACCTGGAGAAGTACGCCGGCACAGTGCTGGCCGTCACCCACGACCGCTACTTCCTCGACAACGTCGCGGGCTGGATCCTGGAGCTCGACCGCGGCCGCGCGTACGCGTACGAGGGCAACTACTCCACCTACCTGGAGGCCAAGGCGCAGCGCCTCAAGGTGGAGGGACAGAAGGACGTCAAGCGGAAGAAGCGCCTGGAGGACGAGCTCGAGTGGGTTCGGTCCAACCCGAAGGCCCGCCAGACCAAGAGCAAGGCCCGACTCCAGCGGTACGAGGAGATGGCGGCTGAGGCGGACAAGTTCCGCAAGCTCGACTTCGACGAGATCCAGATCCCGCCTGGCCCGCGCCTGGGCACCACGGTGATCAAGTCCAACGAGCTGACGAAGGGCTTCGGCGACCGGCTGCTGATGGAGGGGCTGACGTTCGACCTGCCGCGTAACGGCATCGTCGGCATCATCGGCCCCAACGGCGTCGGCAAGACCACGCTGTTCCGCATGATCACCGGTGGTGAGACGCCTGACACCGGCTCGATCACCGTGGGTGAGACGGTCAAGATCTCGTACGCGGACCAGAGCCGCGGCGGCATCGACCCGAACAAGAACGTCTGGGAGGTCGTTTCCGACGGGCTCGACCACATCAAGGTCGGCAACGTGGAGATGCCGTCCAGGGCGTACATCGCGGCGTTCGGGTTCAAGGGGCCCGACCAGCAGAAGAAGGCGGGGGTGCTGTCCGGAGGCGAGCGCAACCGGCTCAACCTCGCGCTCACCCTCAAGCAGGGCGGCAACGTCCTGCTGCTCGACGAGCCCACCAACGACCTCGACACGGAGACGCTGTCGTCGCTGGAGAATGCGCTGCTCGACTTCCCGGGCTGCGCGGTGATCACCTCGCACGACCGGTGGTTCCTCGACCGCATCGCCACCCACATCCTGGCGTGGGAGGAAGGCTCGAACTGGTTCTGGTTCGAGGGCAACTTCGCCGACTACGAGAAGAACAAGATCGAGCGGCTGGGCGCCGACGCTGCCCGTCCGCACCGCGTCACGTACCGGAAGCTCCACCGCGACTGATCTGATCCGCACGCGCTCCGCCGTTCCCGAGGGAACCCCCATCGTGTACGGCGGGGCGCGGGTAACGTCGCCTGCCGCACGAGGCCGGTGGCCGGGTGGTGTACCGGTGCCGGGATCGTCGGTCGGTCCGGTGGTGGACGGTTCCCTGGGACAGGACGGACGCCAGGTATGCAGCGCCGCTCGGCCGCAGCGTTCGTTCAGGTATCGACGGGGACGTGGGACAGGGCAGCGAGAGATTCCACGAAGAAGTAGATGACCCGGAAGAACGTCAGCACGTCGCCGGGTTCCAGGCGTAACCCCCGATACATCACCACCCGTCCGGGATCGGCTCCCTCGCACAGCTTCTGCCACGTCGACTCCCCGGCCGCCGGCACATAGTCGGCGTCCGCGGGGTCGGAGGCGATCGCCGCTTCGGCGCACTTGCCGTCCTTCCAGTCAGGACCAGGTACGTCCCTGTCTCGCGGACGCCCAGCGCCCACGTGGCGGTGTAGTCCGCGCGAGCGCGGTCGATCCAGTTCCAGCACGCCGGCAGCACGCCCTCCTGGGAAGGCCCCGTGTCCACGGCGGCGCGGACGGCTTCGGCCCACTCCGGGGTGAAGAAGCGCATGCGTCAGCCTCCGGCGAGCTATGGTTCGATGCGGCCGACCATGTCCTGGATGTCCGGAGGAAGCGCGACGCCCACGTCCACCAGCTTCATGTGGAGCTGGCGGATCACGAGGCGCCTGACCTGCCCTGGTGACCAGCCCAGAGACTCGAGGGCGAGCCTGCGGCTGGTGGCGCCGTTGATGGCGAGGATCGTACGGAGCGTCTCGTGGATCTGGAGCAGCAGCCGCGGATTCTCCTGCACCGAGTCGCGCAGGAATCGCATCCCGAACGCCCCCGAACGTCTCCGACACGTGTTCGAACGACGCGTCCAGCACATCCTGCACCGAGTCGCCTGGCATGCCGACCACTTCGCGGTAGAAACGGTCGAAGCACACCGTGTGCCGGCCTCGTCCTCGATCTGGCTGGACATGTAGATCTTGGACTCCTCGGAGCCGCCCAGCATGAACACCGGCAGCTCCACCTTCACCTGCTGCTGCCCATGGTGGAACCCCGCGGAGATCCCGGCGAACGCGTCCCGTTCCTCCTACGACAGGTGCTCGCGCCAGTCGACGATGTCCTGGGCGAAGTCCGGCTCGTAGACGTCCCAGCGCTGGCGCGGGTAACGCTTGTACAGCTCGGTGTAGTCGGGCAGCCGTTTCAGGTGGCGGTGCACGTACGCGAGCACGTCGTCGATGTCGAGGTGACGGATCCCGCGCAGGTCGGAGTCGCGACGTCGGACAGTTCGGTCATCCTTCGGCCTCGCCGAGGGCGACAGTGACGGGCGTGCGGGCGGGCCGGCGCCACGGCCCGTTGAACATGACGATCGCAGGGATGAACAGGACAAGACAGCCAAGCGCCACGAACAGCCACGTCTGCCAGCCCGTCGCCGCGACGACTCGCGGGATGACCAGCAGCCCGACCACCGCGATAGCTTTGGTCAGGAACCCGAACAGCCCCCACGCCGTGCCTTGCAGCCGCGGGTCGGCGTCCTCGGCGTCCTCCGAATAGTTGGCCATCCAGGGTGCGTACGCCACTCCGAGCGAGCCGCCGAGCAGCGCGCCGACCACCATGAGGGTGCCGGTAGAGACGCCTTCCTGGCCCAGGGAGGCAGCGAGGTAGGCGGTGACGAGCACGGCGGCGATGGTTCCGCCGAGGGAGAACGGCTTGCGCAGCTGAGTCCGGTCGGACAGGCGGCCTGTTACGATCAGCGTGAGCAGATTGAGACTCCAGAACGCCGCCATGATCGTCGAAGCCTGAGCACTGCTGATACCGAGCGCATCGACCAGCATCGTCTGCCCGAAGAGCGACAGCGTGATGTAGAGCACCAGCCACAGCGAGATGCCGATGACGTGCGCCCAGATGTTCCGCCTGGTAAAGAGCGAGCGCATGCGCGCCGGCCGCCCGAGATCCACGACCTGAGCCGCCGCCTGCTCGGTGTGCTGGATCCGGGCCCGCAGCTCGGGAGACAGGTCCGCGATGTTGAGTGCGATGACCGCCGAAATGACGAGCGAGAAGCACCCCATGATGACGAACTGCGAGCGCCACGAATCGTTGAAGATCGGCAGAGTCCAGCCCGCGATGGTTGCAGCCAGGAAGTTCGCGCCGACGGGTCCCCACGTCCAGAAGCCGAACGCCTGAGCCCGACCCAGGCGCGGTGAGAAGTCCCTGATCAGCGGCGCGGTGCTGGCCATGGCCACACCGTCCACGAATGCCAGCACAATCCTGGCGATCAGCAGGTCGCGCGGGCTGTGCACGAATGTCATGGCGAAACAGCACACGGCCGTCAGGCCCATGAGCGGGATGAGCAGCCGCACCCGGCCGAGCCGGTCGGTGAGTCTGCCGCCCAGGATGGAGGCGATCGCCCCGGCCACCGCCGCGGCGCCCGACACGGCGCCGTACGTGGCCAGCGACATGTGAAGATCTTTCAGAAGGAGAGGTACGACGGGTGCGATCTGCCCTTCGTAGGAGCCGATCAGGATGGCCAGCACGGCCATCGTGAGGATCTTCATGCGGCGGGCGCCGGTCGGGTACTCGTCGAGCTCGCGGACGTAGGACAGCCTCATGGCTTGCCTTTCTGTGGGCTGGACCCCCGTCAAGCGTTCTAGAAGATGGCTCTAGAATTCTTTTCTGTGATGTTGCTCCTCACGGTGTCTGTCGTCAAGGGTGAGACGTTCATCCCTGACTAGAATCGAATTCTAGGATTCCCTGGAGTAAGGAGTCGTGTCTTGGATCTTGAACTCGACGGCCTCGAAGTCTCCTTCGACCACACCACGGGCGGGGGTTCGACATGGGGGAGCGGCCGGATGGGCTGGGGATCTCGCGGTCGATCACCGAACGGGTGGCTTTTGTTGGCAGGATCGTGAGTGTTTAACCTCCACGGACTCCAGGTCGTTGCCCAGCGTTTCAGCGAAGTCGGCGATTCCGGTTATGAGCTCGGGCCACCGCCTCCAGGGCCACCGCCTCCAGGGCCACGGCTTACTGCTGACCAGAATTGAATTCTAGAATTAGCTGGTTATACTCTGCTGCGTGGCACGTAAGTCCTCGTGGGAGTGGAGCCGTACGGCTCAGACTCGCAAAACCATGCTGCAGGCGGCTCGCGAGGTCTTCGGCGAGCACGGCTTCGCCGAAGCAAGCGTCTCCGAGGTGGTCGCCCGCGCCGGCTCCAGTGTCGGCAGCCTCTACCACCACTTCGGGGGAAAGACCGAGCTGTTCCTGGCCCTGTACGAGGACCATCAGGCGGCGCACGAGGAGGCGTCGGCCGCCAGCGTGGCCAAGGCCAAGAAGGCGGGCGTGGATGATCCCGTCGAGTTGCTGATCGCCGGGGCCCGTGCTTACCTCGCGGGGGCCTGGGATCGGCGCGATCTGGTGCGGCTCTTCATCGATGGGGACGGGCCGCCGGGGTTCGAGCTGATTCGCCGTACGCGGGGGCGGGAGTGGGTACGCCAGAACGCGGTGTTGTTGGGGGCTGGGGGTGATCCGCTCGATCGGTTCACCGTGGCCGTGCTGACCAGCATCATCGGAGAGGCGGCCCGGGAGGTCGCCACCGCGGACACGCAGGAGGAAGCGCAGGAGGTCATCGAGGCGGCGATGACCCTGATCCGCCGCCTCGACCCCCTCAAGGTCCTCGAAGAAGGCTGATCAGATCGTGCCGGTTGGCTCCCCGACCGGACGGGTGTGCTGGGTATCGGGGCCGATGGGCTCATTGGGCGCGTTGGGTGGCGAGGCTACGGGTCGCGGGGCGGCGGGTGTGCTGGCGGGAACGGGCAGGGCGCAAACGCGCAAGGCGGGTTGGCAGGCGCGCTGAGGAGCGGTCAGTGCGGGTGGCGCACCTGTTGGGGGAGTGGTAGCCAGTGGCGGGTGCTGGGGAGTGCGGAGTGGATAGCCGGTGTGCCGGGCAGCGAGCGGACGGGGCGATAGGCGGGCCGGGTGGTGGGGATATCGGACACCAGGCGGGTCGGGGACTTGAGTGGATCCGGCAGGGAACGGGCGATGGTTACGCTGAGTAATCGGCGTTTGCTTGAGTGGGTGGTTGCCTAGGGTGGGGCCGGGGCCAGTTTGGGGTTGTGACGCTACCGCGCGCCCGCGTGGCGGTGTGGTCGGGTGGGAGGATGGTGGCCTGGCGGTGGTCCTGGGTCAACGGTCCCGTGGTGCTTGGTCGTCCTGAACAGCACCTCCACCAACGTGCCGCGCAGGTGCACTCTGATCACGGCGTCCCACTCGTCGGCGGTCATTTGACCAGCGTCCGGTCCCGCAGGATGCTCGCGTTGTTGACCAACACGTCCAGGTCGCCGAAGCGGTCGACGGCCGTCTGCACCAGGTGCTGGGCGCCGTCGAAGTCGGAGACGTCCTCGCCGTTATTGACAGCCTCTCCGTCCCCGGCTCGATCTCCGTCCCCGGCTCGATCTCCGTCCCCGGCCTCGATCTCCGTGTCCGCGTCGGTCGTGTCCGGCCTGGGCCGTGTCCGCCTCCGCCGTGTCCGGCCTCCGCCGTGTCTGCCTCCGCCGTGTCCGCCTTGGTCGTGTCCGCGTCGGCTGTGGTTGCGGAGGTGTCGGTGTCGTCGGCCTCCGCAGCCCAGGTTGTTGATCACCGCCTTCGTCCCTTGCCAGGCGAACTCGAGCGCGCCAGCACCCGATCCCCGCCCGCTCCTTGCTGGCCGAACTCGAGCGCGTACCCGCGCCCGATCCCCCGCCTGCCCCGTGACGATCGCCACGCGGCCTTCGACGATCCCGCTTACGCGACACCCCCAACTATGAGAATGGACCTCGCGCAAGGACACCTGACCCGGCCAGGTACGGTGGCGGACGTGGTTGAACGCTCCCAAGCCCAGCGGCACGTATACCTGCGAACGGTGAGATTTGCCGACATCGATTCCCAAGACCATGTGAACAACGTGCGCTTCCTCGACTACCTCGAGGACGCCCGGTTCGGCATGTTTCACATTGATCCGTACAACGCGGGCGAGGAGCCGTTCAAGGGCCTGGTGGTGACCCGCCACGAGATCGACTACCGTCGTCCCCTCGGCTTCCGCGCCGAGCCGGTGCGGGTCGAGACGTGGGTGACCGAGATCAGGTCGGTGCGGTTCACGATTCAGTACGAGATCCGCGACGACACCGACGTGTACGTCACCGCCACCTCCGTCCTCGCGGCCTACGACGTCGAGCGGGCGGCACCGCGCAGGCTCACCGAGAACGAACTGGCCTACCTCAAACGCTTCTCGTGAAGCGGTGGCTGATGCTGGCGCTGGGCGTCAACGCGCACACCAGCGTCACCTTAGGACTCGGCGGCCTGCCTCTGATCCTGCCCGAAATACAGCGACATTTCGAAGTTTCGTTGCCGGTCGCGGGGATCATCGCGAACGCCCCGGCCATCGGCATCCTGTTCGCGCTGGTCGCCTGGGGCGCGCTGGCCGACCGGCACGGCGAACGGGTGGTCCTGGGCACGGGCGTGGGTTTGGCGGGGCTGCTGTTCGCCGCGGTCGCGTTGGTCGACCGGACCTGGGCGGTGGTCGTGCTGCTGGCCCTGGCGGGTGCGGCGGGCTCGGCCGCGCTGGTCGGCGGCGGACGGATCGTGCTGCGCTGGTTCGAACCGCCCGAGCGCGGCGTCGCGATGGGCGTGCGCCAGGTCTCCTTCACCCTCGGCATGGCCATCGGCGCCTTCGTCCTCCCGCCGGTCGCGCGGGCGCACGGCCTGACCGGTGTGCTCTCCGTCTGCGCCACCGTCAGCCTGCTGGCCGCCGTGCTGGCCGCGCTCTTCCTGGCTGAACCGCCGCGTACGATCTCCGGTCCGGGCACCACGCCGGCGGGCACGCCGTACCGGCAGCCCGCGCTGTGGCGGGTGCACGCCACCAGCGCCCTGCACGTGGTGCCCCAGATGGTGGTCAGCACGTACGGCGTGACCTGCCTGGTGCACCTGTACGGCTGGGACAGCGTGGCGGCCGGGCAGTTGTTCGGGGTGGCGGCGATCGGCGGGGCGGCGGTGCGCATCGCGGCCGGGCGCTGGTCCGACAGGACCGGCCTGCGCATGCGGCCCCTGTTACTGATCACGAGCGCCACCATCGGTGTGCTGGCGCTGCTGGTCGCCGGCACGCTCACCGGCGGCTCGTTCGGACCCGCCATGCTCGCTCTGGCCGCGGTGATGACCGTGGCCGGCAACGGGCTCGCCTACCTCGCCGCCGGCGAGCTGGCCGGACCCGCCTGGGCCGGCAGGGTGCTGGCCACCCACAACACCATCCAGAACACCGTCTCCCTCGTCATCACACCGCTCGCCGGCGTGCTGATCGAGCACGCCGGGTTCTGGGCGGGGTTCGCGGGAGGCCTGGCGTGCGCTCTGCTCTCGCTCCCCGTCATCCCCTTCCGCGGAGAGCGTTCGCGGAGGCCATGACTCGGGCCGGGGCCACACCGCTGCTGTCGTCCCTTTCCGCGGCGAGCGCCCGGAAAGGTCGTGACTCGCCGGGGCCACACCGCTGCCGGTCGTCCCTTTCTGCGGCGCACGTTCGCGGAGCTATGACTCGCTGGGGCCACGCTGCTGCTGGTCGTCCCTTTCTGCGGCGAACGCCCGGGGACGTCGTGGGCCCATACCGCTGCCCGTCGCCCTTTCCTGCGGCGCACGTTCGCGCAGGCTATGACTCGCGCCGGAGCCACACCGCGGTGTCGGGTGGCAAAAGGCCGCGTTTGAGCGGACCGCTCGACAGCAGCACGGTGTCGTGCTCCGGCAGAGCCACCGCCCGGAGCCCGCAGTTGATGGCGCAGATCAGCGGGCCGCGGGTGAAGAAAAGCACACCCTCGGGTGAGTCCAGCCACTCCAAGGTATAAGGAATTGCTCCGACCAGGTCACGGCGGCAGGCCAGGGCTCGGCGGTAGAACTCCAGCGTCGAGCCGGCGTCCCCCTCCTGCTTCTCCACGCTCAGCTCCGCGAACGTCGCCGGCTGCGGCAGCCACGGCTCCACCCCGCCGGGAGAGAACCCGTGGGAGGGCGGGTCCACCGTCCAGGGGATCGGCACCCGGCACCCGTCGCGCCCCGGCAGCTCGCCCTTCGACTGGAAGAAGACGGGGTCCTGCCTGGCCTCGGCGGGCAGGTCGGTCACCTCGGGCAGCCCCAGCTCCTCGCCCTGGTAGAGGTAGGCGGAGCCGGGCAGGGCCAGCATCGTCAGCAGCGCCGCCCTGGCCCGCGCGAGCCCCGTGCCGGGGTCGGCGGTCCCGTAGCGGGTGCGGTGGCGTACGACGTCGTGGTTGGACAGCACCCACGTGGCGAACGGCACGGCGGCCAGAGTGTCGTCGATCACCTTCTTGAACGCCGTCGGCGACCACGGCGCCTGCAGCCAGGCGAAGTTGAAGCTCTGATGGAGTTCGTCCGGGCGCACGTAGAGGGCGAGGTCTTCGGAGCTGTCCGTCCAGACCTCGCCCACGGCCATCCGTTCGCCCGGATAGCCGTCCAGCAGCCGGCGCCAGTCGCGGTAGACGCCGTGCACCTCGGGCTGCCCCCACACCGGCGAGACCGACTTGAACGACTGGTCGCCCACGTCGGGCAGCCCTTCGGCCTTGTAGAGCCCCATCGCCACGTCGATGCGGAACCCGTCGACGCCCCGGTCCAGCCAGAACCGCAGGATGTCCAGGAACTCGGCGTGCACCTCGGGATTGCGCCAGTTGAAGTCGGGCTGCCCGGGAGCGAACAGATGCAGG
Organism: Nonomuraea sp. JJY05; assembly: GCF_043496855.1. Taxonomy (NCBI): domain Bacteria; kingdom Bacillati; phylum Actinomycetota; class Actinomycetes; order Streptosporangiales; family Streptosporangiaceae; genus Nonomuraea; species Nonomuraea sp. JJY05. The sequence continues at coordinate 70,328 of NZ_JBIEIS010000018.1, read as the reverse complement.
TAGTACTGCCCGTCCGCCACCTGAGTCCAGGCTGGTCCGCCGAACGTGGACTGCCAGTTGTTGGTGGTGTCGCGGAAGATGTAGCGGTCGCGCCGCTCGCCCCGCAGCGCCGCCTGGAACCAGGGGTGCTGGGAGGAGCTGTGGTTGGGCACGATGTCGACCAGCACCCGCAACCCGTGTTCGTGCGCCTGCGTGACCAGCGACTCGAAGTCGGCCAGCGTGCCGAACAGCGGATCGACACCCCGGTAGTCCGCCACGTCATAGCCGCCGTCGGCCATGGGGGAGGGGTAGAAAGGCGTCAGCCAGATGGCGTCGACACCCAGCCGCCGAAGGTACGGCAGGCGCTCGCGCACCCCGGCCAGATCGCCGACGCCGTCTCCCGAGGCGTCGGCGAAGCTGCGAACGTAGATCTCGTAGACGATGGCATCACGCCACCAGGGGATATCCATGTGGCGTGTCATGCCCGCTATGTCGGGGAGTTCACCAGGCTGTGGGCCGCGTAGACCAGATAGTCCCAGAGCCTGGTCTCCAGCTCTTCCGGCAGGTCGAGCGAGTCGACCGCGTCACGCATGTGCCGCAGCCAGGCGTCCCGCTCCGGCTCGCCGATCACGAACGGCATGTGCCGCATGCGCAGCCTCGGGTGGCCGCGCTGCTGGCTGTAGGTGTTGGGCCCGCCCCAGTACTGGATCAGGAAGCCCCGCAGCCGCTCCTCGGCGCCCTCGAAATCGGACTCCGGATAGAGCGGCCGCAGCAACGGGTCTTCGGCGACCCCCTCGTAGAAACGGTGCACGAGGCGCCGGAAGGTCTCGTCACCACCGACGGCGTCGTAGAAGGAGGTCTCACTCACGTTCTCAGCCTATGTGGTCGCGACCATGGGGATACCGGCGGAGTCGAGTGCGGACTTGACCCGGAACCTGAGCTCCCTGGACACCTCGGCCTGCGCCGAGGGCAGCGTCTTGGCGGTGATGCGGAACACCAGCGAGCTGTCGGACAGCTGCTCGACGCCGAACACCTGCGGCTGCTCCACGATCTTGGTCTCGCGGAACTCGCCGTCGGCCCAGACCTCCTCGGCCACCTGCTCAAGGAGCACCCGCACGCTCACGATGTCCGCGTCGTAGGCCACCGGGACGTCCATGTAGGCCCGCGACCAGCCCTGCGACTCGTTGCCGACCCGGGTGATGGTGCCGTTGCGGACGTACCAGACGCGGCCGTCGACGTCACGGAGCCTGGTGACGCGCAGGGTGACCGCCTCGACCGTGCCGACCGCGGCGCCGGCGTCGATCACGTCGCCCACGCCGTACTGGTCTTCGAGCAGCATGAACATGCCCGCGATGAAGTCCTTGACCAGCTCCTGAGCACCGAAGCCGATGGCCACGCCGAGGATGCCGACGCTGGTGAGCAGGGGGGCGATCGGGATCGTCAGCCGGTCGAGCACGGTGAGCACCGCGGTGCCGAGGATGACGATGGAGGCGACGTGCTTGAGCACCGAGCCCATGGTCTCGGCACGCTGCTTGCGCCGCTCGTGCAGCAGCGCGTCGATGCTGTCGGGGACGGCGTTCTTGCGGAACCTGCTGGTGAGCGAACCACCCGTGGCCGCGCGGTTGACCACTCTCGTGATGACCCGGTGCGCGACGTTGCGGAGCACGAACGCGAGCACGAGGATCAGGACGATTGTGATCAGACTAGCCACCAAGGGCGCCCAGGTCGCATTCTGGAACATCCCGACAAGGGTAGAGCAAATGCCCGCCGGGTCGTTCTCGCAGCTCCCAGCCATTTGCTGGGTCAACTTCTCGAAGTCCAACTGAGAAGCAGGCGGTTGCGACGCTGTCACCAGCAGTAACACTGGGTAGATCCCCCTCCGGAAGCGGTTCGGTCGGCTGCTTTGGACCGATTCGATCCAAAATACCGCCGACTGGACCGCCCGCCGTCACATCACGCCGGGGAAGACGGGGACGCCTGCTCTCTGGGCCGCGGAGGGAGAGAGCGGACGCTCCGATGACGGACGGCTCGGAACGGGACGCGCACCCGGAAGCGTGTCCCGTGCCGGTTCCGGGAGGGATCCCCCGAACACCCGCCCGGAAGACCGGGCGGGTGGCTGTGGACAGGCGCGGCATGCGAGACCGTGCCTGGGGCCGGAACCGGCGGGGCGACCAAGGGCTCCGGCATACGGGAGTCCCTCCGCACCGGCCACCCCGCCGGCTCCGTTGACGCCGCCGTGGGTGCGGTGAGCCGTGGTGGCTGCGCTCCACCCGGGTCACCGCTTTGTCACTCGCCCACGGCGGCCAGCACGCGCGCGACCTTCGTGGCCGCTCCAGCCGGGTCGTCGGCCTTGTGCATCCGTTCACCCCAGGACCAGCAGTACCACCAGTCCGGTACGTCGGATGCGCTCGTCGACCGACAGGTGACGTTCTCCGACAGGCTCGTCGCGTTCGGGTTGATGACCCGAGCGAACGTCCGCCCGCCCTGAGTCTGGACCACTCTCGCGAGCAACCCGTGAGCGTCGAGTTCGGACACGAGACGCTTCAGATGCTCGAAGTTGTCGTCCCCCACCTTTCGTCCCCTCCTCATTGGGAATCTGGCTGGTGGGCCAAACATGGCTCATGTCAACGGCGGGCGCAACGCCGGTACCCCGGTCACGGGGAGTTGCTTCTCCCTCGTGGGATGTAAGAAACAGTCCCTCGGAGGACGATCCTTATCCGTAGGCTTGATGCCGGGCGTTTTCAAGCTGACGACATTGGTTCACACTCTTGGGTAGGCGCACAGCTACATGGACGCTACGCTGAGTCACCAGTTGAGGACCGGTCGAGACACGCGCGAGAGGGGCCGGGATGTCCGGCAGACAGCACAGGGAAACGGAGATCGCACGGCGGATCAGAGCCAAGGGCCTGGCCGCCGGGCGCACTTCGGCCCAGATAGCTGACGAGATCCATGAGCAGTGCACTCCGCAGTTCGGCACCAGCCGCGTCAAATCCCACCGTCTTTCCTACGGCATCGCGCTCGCGGACGTCATCGAGCAGATCAGAGCCCTGTTCGAACGCGACAACAAGGCGATGCCCGGCATCGGGGAGACCCTGCTGTCGGCCTACGAGAGCGGGCTCAAGCGCCCGGGACCCGAATACATGCACTACCTGTGCACGGTCTATCGGGTGGAGCCGCTGGAGCTCGGTTTCGACGGGCCGTGCATCTGCGGCCACGGGCACCGCACGCCGGGCGTGCCGCTCGGAGAAAGCGCGGAGCGGACGTTATTGCAGGCGGAGCGCGAGCTGACCGGGACGTCCCCCCCGGAGCCCGAGGCCGACGAGGACGAGAACATCCTCCGGCGCACCATGCTCAACCTGCTCAATCCGGGGACCAGCGTCGCCACCGAGCTCGACGGGCCGGTGCTCGGCGCGTGCGAGGGCATCAGGCGCCGGATGGACGAGACGCTCGTCTCGGCCACGGTGTCGGCCGCGATGCTCGACCAGTGGGAAGAGGCCACGCAGAGCTTCGGCCGCCAGTACACGACGACGGCCCCGCTGCGCCTGCTGTGCGACGTGATGCTCGAGATGAGCGCCGTACGCGCGGCGATGGCCCGCCGTCAGCCCATCGACCTGCAGGACCGCCTTCTGCGGATGGCGGCTCAGCTGGCGGGGCTGAGCGGCATGATCATGATCAATCTCGGTGACCACCGGCTGGCCCGCTCCTTCTTCAGGACGGGGCGCACCGCGGCCGACGAGACGGGCGACCGCGCGCTGCGCGCGTGGATCACCGCCCGCGAGTCGCTCGTCCCGCTCTACTTCGGGGACGCCCGGGAGGCGCTCAACCTGGCGAAGAAGAGCCGCGACCTGGCCGGCGCCATGCCCTGCCCCGCGCAGGCCATGGCACCGGTCGTCGAGGCGCGGGCGCTGGCCATGCTCTCGGGCGCCGAGAACAAGAAGGAGATCGTCGACCAGGCGAAACGCGCGTTGGCCAGGGCCAGGAACGCCTTCTCCCACATGCGGCCCGAGCACCAGGAGGACATGGCCTTCGGCTACACGGAGAAGCAGCTCTACTTCTACCAGGGCGACGTGCTCACCAAGCTCGGCCAGACCCTCGAGGCCGAAGTGGTGCTCGACCAGGCGCTGGAGAAGTACGAGGACCACATCCTCGACCAGACGCTGATCCGGCTCGACCAGGCCCAGTGCCGCATGATCGACGGGGAGTTCGACTCCGCGCTGGACATCGGCACCAGAGCACTGCGCATGCTCGGCGACGAGTACATGACCGATTTCATCATGCGTCCCGCCCTGGCGCTCGAACAGGCGATCACGGCCCGTGACGCGAACAACTCGAAGCTCGAGGAGTACAGGGCCGAACTGCGCCGGCCGAGGGTCCCAACGAAAGGGGGCGGTGCATGAACTTGGAGATCCGGCGCTATCGGTGGTCCGATCTCGACACCATCCTCGCACTCCACCGGATCTCCCTCGCCGAGGTGGGACTGGTGCCGGGCGACGGCGTCTACTACGACGACGACTTCCCGCGCATCCAGGAGATCTACCTGGGCTGCGGCGGTGACTTCCTGGTCGGCGAGGCGCGCTCGCGGGTCGTCGCGATGGGCGGGCTGAAACCCGTCGACACGGCCACGGCCGAGATGTGCCGGCTGAGAGTGCACCCTGAGTTCCAGCGGCGTGGCTTCGGCGCGGCCATGCTGCTCGCACTCGAACGACGCGCGGTGGAGCTCGGCTTCGAGCGCGTCAGAGGAGACACCACGCTCAACCAGGAGGCCGCCCTGGCGCTCTACGAGCGAGAGGGATGGCGCGAGCTCTCCAGACAGCGGGTCGGTGACCACACTGTCGTGTACCTCGAGAAGCGCCTGGCCCCTCCGGCGGTCGTCGAGCGCTGAGAGCCTCCCGGCGTACGGCCCCACCTCACCCCTCCTGGGGCCGCTTCCTCCCCCTCCCCGGTGATCTTTCCCGGGCTCCCGGCGTGACTTTCCCGCCGACCTTCCTTCCGTCACCCGCAGTACGCGGCGACGCCGGTTCCGGTGACCGCGGTATGGATGTACGAACCCGCGGGTGAGGCTCTTAACACCGAGTTGTAGAGGAACCTCACCGGCTGCTCCCTGTACATCAGTGGCTGCGAATAGTAGTGAGATGCTTTTGCCATGGCAGTCGTGCCCGCTCCCCGACCCCTCCTGGGAGCCGTGCTTCTGTTGTTCGTCAGCGCCGCTTGGGGGTCGGCGTTCCCGCTGATGAAAGACCTCATCCACCGGTTACCGGTGGAGGATCTGCTCGCCGAGCGCTACCTGATCGCCGCGCTCACCCTCCTCGCCATCAGGCCGCGCTGCCTTCGGGGGCTGCCGCGCAGGACGTGGATCTACGGGGTCGTCCTCGGGATCATGTTCGGGGTCGGTCAGGCCGGTCAGGCCGTTGCGCTGCACGGCCTGCCGTCCTCGCTGTCGGGGTTCGCGGTCGGCTGCAGCGTGGTGATCACCCCGATCCTGGCGCTGGTCCTGTTCAAGGTGAGAGTGCCGCGCCGGATCTGGGCGGGGGTGGTGCTCGCGCTGGCCGGGATGACCGTGTTCACGCTGCTGAGGGGGGTGGAGGATCACGAGGTCTCGGTGCTCGCGCTCGGGGTCACGCTGTCCGCCGCCGCCCTCTACTCCGGTCACACGCTGCTGCTGGCGCAGTTGTCCAAGCGGGGGGAGGCCTTCCACGCGTACGCGCTGACGGTGATCCAGCTGTTCACCATCGGGCTGCTCACCGGGGTCGTCGCCGTCCGCGACGGGATCGTGCTGCCGTCGGGAGGGTCCGACTGGCTGATCCTGGGGCATCTGGCCGTGGTGTCGTGCGCGCTGGGGTTCCTGGCCCGCTCGTACGGCCAGGCGCACGTCACGGCCGTGCCGAGCGCGATCCTCATGTCGTCCCAGCCGCTCTGGGTGGCGGCGATCTCGGTGATCTGGTTCCACGAGCAGATCGGCTGGAGCATGGTCGTCGGCGGGGGGTTGATGGCCGGCGCGATGCTGCTCGCCCTCCCCGCGAGGACCGCCGCGCTGGGTAAAGAGCGCGTCCACCCCAACCGGGCCCTCCTCACCGTCGCCGCACGGGCGGCCAGAACGCTGGCCGACCTGAGGGTCAAACGTGAGGATCCGCTGCCGCTCGGCGGCGGCCAGACGCCGTACCTCGACAGGGGGGCCTGTGAGAACGTCGAGACGTGCCCCTGGCACACGCGCTCGCTCAAGGGCGGCGGGGAGCCCAGCCTGGAGCGGCTGATCGAGCGGGCCACGGTCATCGTCCGGGCGCGGAATCTGCCGGGGCCTGGGTGCTGCCGGTCGGTCACCCTGCTCGGGCGGTGCCTGTGCGATCTCATGGGAGAGGCCGAGCAGGCCCGGACGAAAGCCCTCCCACGTTGGTTTCGGCCCCAATAGGTTACAGGTGTCAATCAAAAGGCAGGCGCTTTTTGCGCTTTAACCTCCCACTTATTCACCATAAATCTTGATATTCGGCGAGGTGCACTAATAATGGGGAAATAGCCCCAGTGGGAGAGGTATGTCATGAAGCGCATCATCGTCCGCAAGCCTGGAACCGCGAGGCTGGCGGGGACCTCCAGCGTCCTTCACAAGGGGTGACAGAGGCAAGGTCCCATCTCAGAGTTCAGGGCGAACCACCCGCTCAATGGAGGGCCGTGCGGCTGCTGACACCGTTGATCGACGGACACCGTCGGCCGCGCGGCCCCTACACTGTCGCCGCCGCCCTGCTGCGTCACCTGGTGCCGCAGGCTCTGGAGGGGGACGGGGACCTGGTGGCGGCGCACGACATCGAGATCCGTGCCGCCGCGCCCGAACTGGCCCCTCTCGTGCCGGTTCGGCGGGTCACGATCGACGCCGGGCTGTCCGACGACGAGCGGATCCTCGTGCCCGCCCCCCGCCGTACGCTGCGGCTGGCCAACGGGCTCACCGAGTTCTTCATGGACGCCGTACGCCCCGGGCAGGCGATCGCCGTGTGCAACGGCGCCGACGCCGACCCGACGGACACCGAGCTGCTGGACGTCATGATGCGGCGGATCCCGCCGGACCTCCTCACGATCATGCTGTACTCCGGCGGCCCCGACCCGCCGCCAGACAACCGCAGCGCGGACGAGCTCTGGGCCCTGGTGGACAGGTGCATGCGCGACGGATTCCTGCACGCCGCCGTCGAGCTGGGGGAGCGCGGCATGGCGCGCACCGAGCCGGGCGGCGGGCTCTGGTGGCGCTTCGCGCAGCGCACCGCGACCGCGCTGGGCGGCCTCGGCCGCACCGACGACGCCCGGGCGGTCTGGGACCGGGTGCGCTCGGCCAGCCAGGATCCGGCGATGCACGCCGCCAGCGCGTACGGCACCGCCATGCTCGACGCCCGCCACCCCGACCCCGCGCACCGCGACCTGGACCGGGCCCGGCGCTGGATCAACGAGGCCATCGCCATCTCCACCCTGCTGCCGGAGCCTTTGGACCGGGCGTTCAAGCTGGGCTTCGACCTCAACGGCCTGGCGCTGATCGAGCTGCGGCACGGCCGGCCGGGCGCGGCGCTGTCGCTGGTCGAGTCGGCCATCGAGCTGGCGCGCGAGCTGCGGGAGCGGCACCCGCTGCACCGGATGGTGCTGCTGGCCAACCGGGCCCAGCTGCTGGCCGTGCTCGGTCACGTCAAAGAGGCGATGGAGGACTACGCGGCCGCGATCGCGCTGGACCCGGTCTTCCCCGACTACTACCTGGAGCGGGGGAACCTGCTGTTCAAGCTCGGGCGGCACGAGGAGGCGCTGGCCGACTTCGAACGGGCCATGCGGGCCGGGCCGCCGCTGCCGGAGGCGTACTACAACCGGGCGGAGCTGCACACCGTGCGGGGCGACACCGAGCAGGCGGTGGCCGACCTGGGGCGGGTGATCGAGCTGGACCCGTCCTACCTGGACGCGTACATCAACCGGGCCGGGCTGCTGGCCGCCGCGGGGCGGGACGGCGAGGCCCTGGCCGACGTCGTGGCCGGGCTCGTCCTGGAGCCCGGCAACCCGCACCTGCTCACGGTGCTGGGGCAGCTGGAGACGGCGGCGGGGCGGCTGGCGGCGGCGAGGCAGGCGCTGGACCGCGCGGTGGAGCGCGCGCCCGGGCTCGCCGCCGCCTGGGGGAACCGGGGGGTGCTGCGGTACGCGGCCGGCGACCTGGAAGGGGCGGTCGAGGACCTGAGCCGGGCCATCGAGCTGCAGCCCGAGCCCGACCTGTACGCCAATCGGGCCGTCGCGCTGCGCGCGCTCGGACGCGCAGCCGAGGCCGCCGCGGACGAACGGCGGGCCGATCGCCTCTCCTGACGGCCGCCTGTCGCGATGGGACTATTGGGTGATGCGGGGGCGAATGGGGCGAGCGGCTGCTGTGTGCGCCGCTCTGGGAGTTCTGTGGTGGGCCAGCGTGCGCCTGGTCTGGGCGGGCATCGGCTGCGAGGACTGGGGATGCCTGGCCCCCGCCGTCGGTGTCGTGGTGGTGGTCACGCTGGCCCTGCTCGTGGGGTCCGCGCTCGTGCTGGAGCGGGTGGACGTACGGCCGGGACGGCGGGTGGCGCTGGTGGCGGGCGGGGTGCTGGTGGCGTTCAGGCTCGCCGGCGAGGCGCTGCCGTCGTGGACGTCCTCGCTCGCGCACGCCGTCACGGCCGGGGCGGCCTTCGCCGGGGCAGGGGCTGTGGCGGCGTTCGTCACGGAGCCGGGGGTGGCGCGGCGGTGGAAGGTGGCGACCGCGCTGGGGGTGGTCGCGCTGGTGCCTGCCGCGCTCGTCGTGACGTGGGCGCGGTTCGGCGCCTAAACGGGCTGGATCAGGAGCAGGCTCTTGCCGGTCACCGCGCGGGCCTCGATGGCGGCGTGCGCCTCGGCGGCCGACTCCAGGGGGTAGGTGGCGCCGACCGTCGGGCGCAGGCGTCCGGCGGCGGCCAGCGTGAGGGCCTCCCTGGCCAGCTCGCGCAGGTCCGCCTGCGTCCAGGCGACCGCGGTCACGCGCGGGTCCGGCGTGGTCATCGGGCCGCCCGCCATGCCGTACGCGCTCAACCTGCCGCCGTCCTTCAGCAGCTGCTGCGCCGCCGCGCCGACCTCGCCGCCCACCCCGTCGAAGACCAGGTCGAGGCCGCCCGTCGCGTCCCGTACCAGGCGGGTCCAGCCGGGGTCGGTGTAGTCGACCGTCAGCTCCGCGCCCAGGCTCGCAGCCAGGTCGCGCTTGGCGGCGCTGCTCGCCGCGCCCACCACGCGCGCGCCCGCCGCCGTGGCGAGCTGCACCAGCAGGCTTCCCACGCCGCCGCCGGCCGCCTCGACCAGCACCCACTCCCCGGGCTTGGGAGCGGCGGCGCGCGCGAGGGCGACGGCGGTGCGCCCGTCCGCGAGCAGCGCCACCGCGAACTCGGGCGACAGGCCGTCGGGGATGGGGATCAGATCGTCGGCGCTCGCCACCGCGAGCTCCGCGTATCCGCCGTGACCGCCGAGCGTGCTGACGGCCGGCGTACCGGTCAGCGCCGGGTCGACGCCCTCGCCGGTCGCGGCCACCGTTCCGGCGACGCCGTTGCCCAGGATCGCGGGCAGCTCGGCCTGCCGCGGCCCCCGGTTGGCGCGTACCTGCGTCTCCACGAACGTGATGCCCGCCACCGACACGTCCACGAGCACCTGTCCGGGCCCGGCCACCGGGTCCGGCACCTCCTCCACGACCAGCGCCTCCGGCCCGCCGTACCGCCTCAAGACCACCGCACGCATGATGAGCCCTTCTTTATCGGAGCAATTCGCTCCGAAAATACTAATATGCTGTACGGCATGAGCACACGCGGCAGGCAGGCCGAAGCCGCACGCAACGATCTGCGGCTGCTGCGGGCCGCGCACGAGGTGTTCACGACGCAGGGATTCGACGCCCCGGTGTCGGCCATCGCCAAGGCGGCGGGCGTGGGCATGGGCAGCCTCTACCGCCGCTACCGCACCAAGGAGGAGCTGCTCCAGCGACTGTGCGTGATCGCCATGGAGCGCGGGGTCGAGGCGGCCGAGGCCGGGCTGGCCGAGCCGGACCCGTGGGAGGGGCTGGCCTCCTACGTACGCGCGTGCGTGGGGTTCAGGGCGGGCGCGCTCGCGCCGGTCGCCGGCACGATCGAGGTCACCGACGAGATGTGGCGCACGGCGCGCAAGGGCGCCGAACTCGCCGACCGGCTGATGACCAGGGCGCGCGAGGCCGGCGTGCTCAGGGGCGACGTCACCTCGCTGGACATCACGCTGCTCGTGGAGCAGTTCAGCCGCCCGGCGCCGGGTGGTGAGCATCCGCACGTCAAGGAGCGGCTGCTGACCATCGCGCTCGACGGCCTGCGCGCGCCGGGGGCCACCGAACTGCCCGGCGACCCGCCGAGCCCGGAGTGGTACGAAGGCCGCTGGGGGAGCGCCTCCTAGGTCTACGGTGGGGGCGTGGGCTTCAACGAGCTGCTCAAAGACCTCGATCACAGCGCCAGCGTCCAGGCCGCGGGCATCAGACGCGGCTACGGCGGGCCGCCCGCCCGCACGGTGGGCGCCACCGTGGGTCTGGCGCGGCTGCGCTGCGCCTCGCTGCTCAAGCCCCTGTACGCATGGGTGAGCGCGGCCCACATCCCCGACGAACGGTGGCGGCGGCACGCCGAGCCCGCCGTGATCGTGTCCTCCAACGCCGACACGCTCAACCTGTGGCTGGCCGTCGGCCCCCGGGTCATCCTCGACGACCTCCGCAGGCGCACCGGCATCGCCTGGTCGCCGCCCAACGGCGACCCCTCCCGGTTCGGCTCGGTCGAGGTGGCCGCCGACGAGGTCGCGACCGCGTACGCGGTGCTTGCCCAGGCCGCCGTCGCCGGCGACCCGGTCGCGGAGACCATTCTGGGGTGGATGCGGCAGGTCAGCGCGTCGCAGGCGTTCGGGGCCCGCGAGGCGATCCGCTCGCCCGGGGCCGGGGTCAAGAGCGGCTGGTACGGCGCCCCGGACGAGACCTGCCTGCGTACGCACACCGTGGCCGTGCTGCCCCGCGGCGGCACCCGGGTCACGGTGGCCGTGGGGATGACCGCGCTGCCGTACACCGACGTGCGGGCGCGTGAGGTGTACGCGGAGAAGGTGGGCAAGGGGGTGCCCGTGGAGCCCGAGCACGAGAAGGTGGCCGGGCGGCTGCTGCGCGGGCTCCTGGTGACGACCCTCGACGAACTGGGCCATTTCCGCGATGGCCCGCACAAGTGAGTCGTTCGAGCCCGGACCGTGTGATCATGAGCACGGTCGGCGACGGTTGCCGATTTTCTACTTCATTTAGGGATTAGTGTGATATTTACCGTTTTGGGCGGATGTGGGGCTTGGCCTGCGGCGGGGCAGGCGTGCAGCGGGTACGTGGTGGAGGCCGAGGGATTCCGTGTCCTCGTCGATCCCGGCTACGCCACCCTGCCGAGGCTCCTCGGGCTCATGCGGGCCGACGAGGTGGACGCGGTGCTGGTCACCCACGGCCACCCCGACCACTGCGCCGACCTGAACCCGCTGCTGCGCGCCCGCGCGCTCGCCGACGTCCCCGCTCCGGCGCTGCCGGTGTACGCCCCGCCGGGCGCGCTGGACGCCGTCCTGGCGCTGGACAAGGCGCGCATGCTGGCGGGCAGCTTCGTGACGCACGATCTGGGGCCCGGCGTGCCGTACGAGGTCGGTCCGTTCCGCCTGGACGTGTTCGACCTGCCGCACCACGTGCCGAATGCCGGCCTGCGGCTGAGCGCCGGAGATCACGTGCTCGCCTACACCGGTGACACGGGGCCGTCACCCGAGCTGGTGGCGCTGGCGGAGGGGGCGGACCTGCTGGTGGCCGAAGCGACATATCCGGAACGGGTCCCGGAAGAGGACGCGCCTTACCTGTCCAGCGCCCTGGACGCGGGCCGCACCGCGGCGGCGGCGGGCGTGGCCCGCCTGCTCCTCACCCACCTGTGGCCCGACACGTCCCCGGCGCCCGCGCTGACGGCCGCCGCGAAGTCCTATGACGGCACGCTGGCGGTCGCCTCCGCGGGCATCACGCTGGACCTGTGACGACGCCTCACCGCGTCGTGAGCCGCTCGATCACCTTCGCCAGCTCGGGCGGCTCCACGTCAGCGGGCAACTCCTCGACCCAGGCGTACCCCCTGTAGACCTCTCGCTCCTCCTCGGTGAGGTCCCCGGGCTCCACCTCCGGCCGCGCCTCCTCGAAGGTGGCCAGAAAGAACGGCTCGGTCTTCACGTACCGCACTCCCAGCCACGAGAAGTCGCGCTCGACCTCGACGAACCCCTCCCGCACCGCCGAGCCCGGCAGGCCGGTCTCCTCGCCCAGCTCCCGCCTGGCCGCCTCCAGCGCCGTCTCGCCGGGGTCGATCCCGCCGCCGGGCGGCTCCCAGACGTCCGTGCGGCTGACGGGGTCGTACCAGTGCATGAGCAGCACCCTGCCGTCGCGGTCCAGGCAGACGACACGGGCCGCAGGCCGATCGCTGCTGTCCGCTTGACCCTCTATGGCATCCATCGACCAGACGTTACCCCTGTCGCTCCTCCTCCAGCACGAGTGTCAGCAGGCCCGGGAAGCGATGATCGAACTCCTCCCGGCGCAGGCGGTTGAGCCGGCGGGCGCCTTCGTCGCGCTGCTCCAGCAGCCCCACGTTGCGTAACACCGAGAAGTGGTGGCTGAGCGTGGACTTGGCCACCGGCAGGTGGGAGAACGTGCCGCAGGCGCGCGTCCAGTCGGGGACCTCCGCCAGCTCCCGCACGATGCGGCGCCGGATGGGATCGCCCAGCGCGTCGAGGGCGCCCTGCAGCGTGACCTCGATCGGGGACGTGTGTGTCAGACCGCGCGTCCTGTTCGACTGCGATCGAACATTCGGGTAGTGTTCCATCTCGATCGAACATTCTATGCGAGGGGAGCGGCCGTGGACATCGGGCGCGTCGGAGTGTGGCATCCCATGATCGGCAAGGCCCCCGCCGAGGAGGCGCGTCAGGCGGCGGCCACGATCGAGTCGCTGGGCTACGGCTCGCTCTGGGTCAATGAGGGCAAGGGCAGCAAGGAGCCGCTCGTCATGTCCGCCGTGCTGCTGGCGGCCACGCGGCGCATCGCGGTCGGCACCGGCATCGCCAATCTCTGGGTGCGCGACGCCACGGCCATGGCCGCGGGCGCGGCCGCGCTGGGCGACGCCTTTCCCGGCCGGTTCCTGCTGGGCATAGGGGTCAGCCATGCCCCTCTGGTCGCCGGCCGCGGTCACGACTACGCCAAACCCCTGACCGCGATGCGCACCTACCTGGAGGCCATGGACCAGGCCGACCGGACGCTGCCCGTACCCGCGACGCCGGCTCCCAGGATCCTCGCCGCGCTGAGGCCCAAGATGCTGGAGCTGTCCAGGGACCTGGCGGACGGCGCCCACAGCTACTTCGTGCCGCCGGAGCACACCGCGCAGGCCCGCCGGATCCTCGGCCAGGGCCCTGTCCTGATCCCCGAGCAGGCGGTCGTCCTGGAGTCCGACCCGGCCCGGGCCCGCGAGATCGCCCGCGCCCACATGTCCTACTACCTGACGCTGCCCAACTACCTCAACAACCTGCGCACGCTGGGCTTCACGGACGACGACTTCGCCGGCGGCGGCAGCAACCGCCTCGCGGACGCCATCGTGGCCTGGGGCAATGCCGACGCCATCACCAAGCGCGTGCACGCCCACCTGGACGCGGGGGCCGACCACGTCGTCATCCAGCCCCTCTCCCCGGACACCCCGGACCTCGCCCACGCCCTGACCCAACTGAGCGACCTCGCCCAACCCCTCGGCCTGTAACCCGCCCCCGCACGGGTCGCTCGCGCGCCTGCGCGGTCGCACAGCGCATGGCCGGGCGGCGCACAGGGGGCTACAGGAGGCCACAGGGCGCAGGGTGGGGATCGCCGTCGCCGGCGGGATGTGGCTGCGGGCGTTTGACCTCGAGTGCGCTCCAACTCGTAGCGTGAGTCGCATGACAACGCCGCAAGACAAGATCGGGTCGGGGTTCGGGGCCAGGAGCACCGCGGACGACGTGCTCCACGGGATCGATCTCTCAGGAAAGCTGGCGATCGTCACCGGCGGCTACTCGGGCATCGGGCTGGAGACCACGCGGGCGCTCGCCCGGGCCGGAGCGCGCGTCGTGGTGCCCGCGCGCCGCCGCGAGGTCGCCGAGGAAGCGGTCGGGGGCATCGGCGGGGTCGAGGTGGACGAGCTCGACCTCGCCGATCTCGAGAGCGTACGGCAGTTCGCCGAGCGCTTCCTGGCCACCGGCCGCAGCGTCGAGATCGTCATCAACAGCGCCGGGATCATGGCCTGCCCGGAGACGAGGGTGGGTCCGGGATGGGAGGCGCAGTTCGCCACGAACCACCTGGGCCACTACGCGCTCGTCAACCGCCTCTGGCCGGCCGTCGCCCGGGGGCAGGCACGGGTCGTGTCCGTTTCGTCCGCAGGGCACCGGCATGCGGGCATCCGGTGGGACGACGTCCAATTCGAGCGGGGCTACGACAAGTGGCAGGCCTACGGGCAGGCGAAGACCGCGAACGTCCTGTTCGCCGTCCAGCTCGACGCGCTCGGCCGGGACGCGGGGGTGCGGGCGTTCGCGCTGCATCCGGGCGCCATCCTCACGCCCCTGCAGCGCCACCTCCGCAAGGAGGAGATGGTCGCCGCGGGGTGGATCGACGAGGACGGCAACGCCCTGGACCCCACGTTCAAGACCCCCGGGCAGGGCGCGGCCACCCAGGTGTGGGCGGCCACCTCGCCGCAGCTGGCGGGCATGGGCGGCGTCTACTGCGAGGACTGCGACATCGCCGAGTCGACCACGGGGTCGGGCGTCGGGCCCGGCGTGCGCGACTATGCGATCGACCGGGAGCAGGCCGCGCGGCTGTGGGCGCTGTCCGCCGAGCTGACCGGGGTCAACGCCTTCGGCTAGCGCTTCATGGCGCCGTCGGCGATGGCGTCCGCGGCGTTGCCGATGGCGACGCCGACGATCTCGAGGCGGCGCACCAGCTCCCGCTCCTTCAGCGCCTCCGCGGACACCTCGCCCGAGAAGATGCGCGAGATCTCGTACTGGTACATCCGCCGGATCGACCCGCCCACCTTCTTCGCCTCCAGCGCGTCCAGGGCCACCGCGGAGGGGCGGGAGGCGAGGTCGCGGACCGCGTTCTCCAGGGCTTCGATGCCGACGATGACCTGGTCGAGCAGGGGAGTGAAGCGGATCTGGTCGGGGACCCGGTAGAGGTGGGACTCGCGGACGAAGTCCCGCAAGGAGTCCAGCACGTCGTCGATGGCGCGTGACAGGCGGAACAGGTCCTCCGGGTCGATGGGGGTGACCAGGGCCGTTCTGAGCTCCTCGACGAGGCGGGCGCGCTCCTCGTCGCCGATGTGCTCGATCGAGCGCATCTGCTCGTGCGCGCCCGTCCGGCCCACCTCGCCCCCGATCATGGCCATCGCCAGCCACGCGCCTTCCTTGGTGGCCCGGAGCTGGCCGAGCAGGGCCTCCGTGAGCGCGCTGTCCATGCGGCCGGTCATGAGGTTGCGGATCCGCCGCAGCCGCTTCATGGTCCGGCCGCCTTCGTCGAGCCGGGGCGGCACGTCATGGGCCGGGCCGCCCTCGAGGAGTGCTTCACGTTCGCCGTCCCTTCATGAGAGTTCAACGCTCGCGATCCCCTTCACCAGCGCCGCCAGCCCCGCGCCCAGCAGGGCGCTGGCCGGCAGCGTCAGGAACCAGGCCGCGACGATCTTGCCGGTGGCGAACCAGCGGACGCGGCCGCTGCCCTGGGCCACGCCCGCGCCGATGAGCCCGCCGGCGATGGCCTGGGTCATGCTCACCGGCATGCCCACGGCCGCGCAGGCGATCACCGCCGTGCCCGCGGCCAGCTCGGCCGCGACTCCGTGCGGCGGCCGGGAGGCGATGAGCTCGCGGCCCAGCGTGCGGCCCGCCTTGGGGAGCCCGTACATGGTGCCGAGCCCGAAGAGGACGGCCACCAGCGACGTGTACGGGAGCGGCGCGCCCGAGAAGCCGAACACGATCATGAACACGGCCAGCATCTTCTGCCCGTCGTTGGCCGAGTAGGCGAGGCTCTGCAGGAGGAAGCCCACCTGGTGCCAGCGCCGCAGCCCACGGGCCGAGGTCGTGATCAGGAGCATCCGGACGAGCACCCAGCCCAGCAGCCCTCCGACGAAGGGCGCCGCCACCCCGAACGCCAGCACCAGCAGCACCGAGCCGGGCGACACCGGCAGCCCCCAGCCCAGCCCCGCCCCGGTGAGCCCGCCCACGATGGCGAGCGTGAGGCTGGTCGGCAGGCCCTTCATGCTGAGCGCGGCCACCACGGCCAGCGACGAGATCACCGCGACGGTCATCGCGATCTTGCCGCCCGGCGCGTGGAACGAGGCCAGCCTGGTCGTGAACGTCAGCGCCACCTGATGCGTGACCAGCGGGACCACCGCCGCCAGCACCACGAGCACGAGGATGCCGGTGGCCGGGCGCACCGAGGGCAGTTTGAGCCCGGTGGCGAGGAGGGCGCCTCCGTCGTTGATCCCGGACACGACGGCGAACAGGCCGGCGACCACGATCAGTACGGCGACGTCCAAGGACCGCGCTCCATCCCAAGCCGCGGGACAACCCGGGGTTGCCCCTCCCGAATCCGCGTTCCCCCCTGACTACCCGGGATCACGTGGATGATGGACGATCGGCCGCGTAACGTGTGTCGGGTACTCTCTGTGATGGTCACCGGCCAGGATCAGCCCTACGGTGATCGACGATCCCACGCCCGCGAGAGTGAAGGCATGATCAGCCCCGCCGAATACATCCTGACGTTGTCCTGCCCCGACCGGCCCGGTGTGGTGGCCGCCGTCTCCGGCCTGCTGGCCCGGCACGGATGCAACATCATCGAGAGCCAGCAGTTCGGCGACCGGGTCGGGCAGCGCTTCTTCATGCGTGTCCAGTTCGCGGGGCCGTTGAGCGAGGACGACCTCAACGGCGCCTTCGCGACGCTCGCGCCGGACTTCGCCATGGAGTTCAAGGTGCGCGACGTGGCCAGGAAGCCGCGGGTGCTGATCATGGTCAGCAAGTTCGACCACTGCCTCAACGACCTGCTCTACCGCGTCAGGTCCAAGGCCCTGGACATCGAGATCGTCGCAGTCGTCTCCAACCATCCCGACCTGCGGCCGCTCACCCAGTCCAACGGGATCGACTACCACCACCTGCCGGTCACCCCCGAGACCAAGGCGAGGCAGGAGGCCGAGGTGCTGGCGCTGGTGGAGCACTACCAGGTGGACCTGGTGGTGCTGGCCCGCTACATGCAGGTGCTCTCGGGCGAGCTGTGCGAGAAGCTGGCCGGGCGGGCGATCAACATCCATCACTCGTTCCTGCCGTCGTTCAAGGGCGCCAAGCCGTACCACCAGGCCCACAACCGCGGCGTCAAGCTCATCGGCGCCACGGCCCACTACGTGACCTCCGACCTGGACGAGGGGCCGATCATCGAGCAGGAGGTGGCCCGGGTCAACCACAGCCACTCCGCGGAGGACCTCGTGGCGATCGGACGCGACGTAGAGTGCCTGGCCCTGGCCAGGGCGGTCAAGTGGCACGCCGAGCAGCGGGTCCTGCTGGACGGGCACAAGACGATCGTCTTCCCGCGCTAGCCACCCGGCGATCACCAGCTCGCCCCGTACGGCCTGCGCCCGGAGGGTGCTCACCCACTTCCCGGCCTCCTGGCCCCGAACGGCGTCAGCACCACCCCTACGCCCTCAAACGGCCCTGTGGTGCGCGTGACGGTGAAGCGGTCGCCGAGGCCGCCCGAGAAGGCCGTGAGCCGCCTGCGCGGCGCTGGGATGGCCTCGACCATGGCCGGCCCCAGCGCGCGCTCATGCCGTCGAGGCTACAGACCGGTGTGCCGGGCGAGGAAGGTGAGCGTGTCGGCCGACAGGTCGACCGACCTGCTCACCGACCGCGCGCCGTGCCCCACCTCGGTCTCGTTGCGCAGCAGCACCGGGCGGTCGCCGGTCGAGGCGTGCTGCAGCGCCGCGCACATCTTCCACGCGTGCAGCGGGTGCACCCGCGTGTCGGACTGGAAGACGGTGAAGAGCGTCGCGGGGTAGTTCACCGACTCCTGGACGTGGTGGTAGGGCGAGTAGCCCAGCAGCCAGCCGAACTGCTCGGAGTCCTCGACGGTGCCGTACTCGACGTTCCAGGTGGCGCCCAGCCCGAACTGCTCGTACCTGATCATGTCGAGCAGCGGCGCCGAGCAGGCCACGGCCGCGTACAGCTCGGGCCGCTGCGTCAGCGCGGCGCCCACCAGCAGGCCGCCGTTGGAGCCGCCGGAGATGCCGAGCTGCTCGGGCGTGGTCACCCCGGTGGCGATGAGGTGCTCGGCCGCCGCGTGGAAGTCGTCGAACACGTTCTGCTTGTTGCCGAGCATGCCCTCGCGGTGCCACTCCTCGCCCTCCTCGCCGCCGCCGCGCAGGTTGGCGATGGCGTAGACCCCGCCGGCCTCGACCCAGGTCAGGATCGACGCCGAGTAGCCGGGGGTCATCGACAGGCCGAAGCCGCCGTAGCCGTACAGGATGGTGGGCCGCGGCCCCGGCGTGTCGTCGGCGGGGGAGATGATCAGCATGCGGACGTCGGTGCCGTCCTTGGACTGGTAGACGACCTGCGAGGTGCGCACGGGGGGCACCTCGACGGCGCCCGGGGAGGCGGCCCAGAGGGTCGTCTCGCCGGTCCTGGCGTCGTAGCGCTGGACGGAGGGCGGCCTGGTGTTGTCGGTGTAGGCGAACCAGGCCTCGTGGCCGCCCTCGGGACGCTCGGAGAGGCTGCCGATGGAGCCGAGCCCCGGCGTGGGCACCTCGCCGACGCGCTCCCCGGTCGCCAGGTCGTGAACGGTGATCTCGCTGATCGCGTGGCGGGTCCAGCCCACCAGCATGACCGGGCGCTCCAGGTCGTCGAGGATCGCGAAGTCGTTCAGGACCGCTTCGGGGTCCTCGGGGATGAGGTCGCGCCAGGTCTCGAAGTCCGGCTCGGCCGGGTCGGTGACGCACACCCGGGCCCTGGGCGCGTCGCGGTCGGTGTGGACGTAGAGCCTGCCGTCGCGGCCGAACACCAGCCCCGCCTGCGCGTCCACACCCTCCTGCACGACCCGCAGGTCGGGCCGGTCGGCCGGGGACCCCGTCAGGTCGGCCACCCAGAGGTCGTTGCGCGGCGCGGTGCCCTCGTGCGCCGAGACCTGCAGCCAGCGGCCGTCACGCGAGACCGAGACGCCGTAGTAGTTGGTCATCTTCAGCCCCTGGCCGAAGATCATCACGTCGTCCTCGGTGGAGGTGCCGACGCGGTGCAGGTAGACGCGGCGGTGGAACTGCGTCTCGTTCTCCGGGACCTCGGTGCTGGGCAGCCTGCGGACGTAGTAGTACGCCTCCCCGCCGGGTAGCCACGCGACGGGGGAGTAGCGGCAGCGGTCGATCGGCCCCTCGACCCGCTCGCCCGTGGTGACGTCCATGACGTAGAGGATCGACTCCTCGTTGCCGCTCACCGAGATCTGGTACGCCAGCAGCCGCCCCTCCTTGTCGGGCTGCACGGCGTCGAGCGTGGTCAACCCCGACGGGTCGATCGCCATCGGGTCGATCAGCGCCCGCTCGGTCCCGTCGGGCTCGACGACGTAGTAGACGGCGTGCTCCTGGTCGGGCGTGCGGCGGCTGAAGAAGTGCCGGCCGCCGCGCCAGGCCGGCGCGCCGACCGAGCCGGACTTGAGCAGCTCGGCGATGCGGCTCTTGAACCGCTGCTGCCCGCCGGCCCTGCCGAACAGCTCGGCCTGCTCCAGCAGCCACCCCTTCGTCTCTGGACTGTCGGGATCCTCGAGCCATCGATAAGGATCCGGCACGGGCGTGCCGTGCAGGATGTCGACGGTGTCTTCGCGGCGTGCGGTCGGGTACGGCTCCAGCTTCATGCTGGGAACCCTACTGCCAAAGGACATGCGTAAAGCGCTGGTGAAGCGGGCATAAAACGTAACGTGTGTCCCTCTGGTCCATTCCGGTTGGAGGATTTTTGGGGTGGCGGGGACCGCGGTGCAAACGCCAGACTTGGTGACAGGACGGTGCCGTGGTGACCATCCGCTGGGCCGTCCGGCGGAGGTCCACGTGACGGAAGCACAAGTGCCCCAGGAGGGGCCGACAGTCGGGACATGCCGCGGCATGTCCCCTTTGATACGCGCGCAGCAGGGAGAGGCCACATGATGCGCCAGGTCCTGCTGCTGAATGCCACCTACGAGCCGCTGACCACCCTTTCCCTGCACCGGGCCGTGGTGCTGGTGCTGCGGGAGAAGGCCGACGTCGTCCACCGTGACGGAAGGGGCGCGGTGCTGCGCTCCGCCAGCCACACGCTCGACGTTCCCTCGGTGATCAGGCTGAGAAGATATGTCCGCATCCCCTACCGGTCCCGCATCCCGCTGACCAGGGCCGCCCTCATGCGGCGCGACGACTACCGCTGCGCCTACTGCGGGCAGCGGGCCGAGACCATCGACCACGTCATCCCGCGGTCCAGAGGCGGCACCCACACCTGGGAAAACTGTGTCGCCTCCTGCACCACCTGCAACCACAGGAAGGCCGACAAGTACCTGGAGGAGCTGGGGTGGACGCTGCGCGTCAGCCCCGCGGTGCCACGGGGGGCTCACTGGAGGCTCATCGGCGCCTCGCTGATCGGTGACCCCCAATGGGCGCCCTACCTCGAGGCCGCCGCCTGAGATATCGCTTTGTAAGGGGAGGCCACCGCCTGACACCATGAGCAGGCATGTGGACCTTCACCTCAGATGTTGAGGAGTACGCCGCGGTCGCCGAGCCGTTCCTGCTCGGCGACCCGGTGCGTAACACGGTCGCGTTGACCGTCCTCGCCAACCTGCGGGCCGGGATGCCCGTGAAGGGTCCCCGGTTCGGCTGGTGGACGGCCGACGGCGAGGTCCGGGGGGCGGTCTTCCACACCCCGCCGCACCCTGTCGGGCTCGCCGACATGCCCATGGAGGCCGTCGCGCCACTCCTCGCCGCGCTCGGCGACCCCGCCGAGGTCGTGGGCAGGGTGGAGCTGACCTCCGAGGTCAAGCGGCTGCTGGGGGAGCCCGGGCGGTTGGTGCCCGAGCGCCTCTACCGCTTGGGCACGCTCGCCGTCCCCGGCACGCCCGGGCGCGGCAGGCTCGCCGCTCCCGCCGACTTCCCGCTGCTGGTCAGCTGGTATCAGGCGTTCGCGGAAGAGGTCCGGATGGGCATGGGCGACGACGTGGCCGAGTCGGTCGCGCGGCGCCTGGCGGCCCGCGAGCTGTTCGTGTGGGAGGCGGGTGAGGCGCCGGTCTCCCTGGCCGCGCTCTCCCCGGCGGTCGGCGGCGTCTGCCGCATCGGGCCCGTCTACACGCCGCCCTCGTGCCGCAGGAACGGCTACGGCGCCGCCGTCACCGCGTACGCCAGCCAGGTCGGCCTGGCCGAGCGCTGTGACCAGGTGGTGCTCTTCACCGACCTGGGCAACCCGACGAGCAACGCCGTCTACCAGTCGATCGGCTACGTGCCCGTGTCCGACTACGAGCACATGACTTACGATGACCCGCGTCCAGCGGGCCATCGCAGCTAGCCGTGGTCTGCGGCTACTCTTGGGCCATGCCGCGTTACGACTTCCGCTGCCGCGCCTGCGGCTCCACGTTCGAGGTCTCCCGTCCCATGTCGGCCTCCGACGACCCGGCCACCTGCCCCGACGGCCACGACGACACGGTGAAGCTGCTGTCCACGGTGGCGATGACGGGGGGCGCGGCCGCTCCCCGGCCGAGCGGCGGCGGCGGAGGCTGCTGCGGCGGAGGATGCTGCTCCTAGAACGGCCTGGGACGGCCTGGGACGGCCTGGGACGGCCCTAGAACACCTGGGCGGCGGTGAAGGTCGTCTGCGAACGCGTCAGCCCGTCCACCGCCAGCTTGGCGAGCCGCTCGACCGTGGCGATCCCCGTCTCCATGGTCGGGCTGCGCTCCGACAGCACCGCGATGAGCATGTCGTGCCCGTCCACGCCGAGCTGCCCCACGCTGTTGATCGTCCACAGCCCGTCGTGCGCGTCCACGGGCAGCCAGCCGTTCTTGAGCGCCACGTCGCCCCCGGCCGCGCTGACCCCCCACGCCTGCGACGGCTCCACGGACGACATGAGCTTCAGCGCGTAGCGCCGGTCGGAGGCCGGCAGCGGCCCCGCGGGGTCCGTGAGCCGCTCCAGCACCTTGACCTGGTCGGACGGCCGGCTGCGGGTCGTCCCCCAGTACAGCCCGGGTCCCGGCCACGTGTGCTCGACGCCGAGCTGGCGCAGGACCCTGGTGAGGCCCTTCTGGCCGCCGATCGTCAGGTAGAGCTCGTGCGCGCAGTCGTTGTCGCTCTCGCGGATCATCTTGGAGGTCAGCGTGCGCTCGTACGCGCTCAGCTCGCCCTGCTTGCCCAGCAGGAACGCCAGCAGGATGTCCACCTTCGCCACGCTGGCCAGCACGAACGGCGTGCGCTCGCGGTAGGAGTATCTGGCGCCGGTCGTGCGGTCGTAGACGGCCAGCGCCGCGCGCCCCGGGCGTTCGCGCAGGTAGCGATCCAGAGTGCGGTCGAGAGCGCGCCGCGCGGCAACGGGCAGCACGCTCTCGACGACCACCCCGCCCGGCCGCCCGAAGGAGGCGGCCTGAGGCGGGACGACGGTTGACGGGTTTGCACAGCCGGCCACGGCCAGCAGGGCAACGACGAGCGAGATCCCCCGAACGCGCATGTGCGGGAGCCTGCCAGCCGCCACCCCAAAGGCCGGGGGCGCGCAGGGTCAAACGTCGGTCAGTTTCCTATGCGGCCCTGGGGCGCTTGCGGCGCTGGAACGGGAGGAACCGGTCAGCCAGGTGCGGACGGGACGGAGTGAGCGTGGGCTCGACCGCGATGATCCGGTCGAAGCGGAACGCCCGGATCGCCCGGCGCATCCTGCACACGCCGACCAGATACCAGTATTCGCGGTGGACCAGGCACGTCACCGGCTCGACGTCGCGCGAGGTGATGATGCCGGAGGCGTCGCGGTAGTGGAGGCGGATCATGAGGCGGCTGGTGATGGCGTCGGCCATGAGCCTGGCTCTGGAGGCGACCTCGACCGGCAGCGGCTCGGTCAGGGTCGAGAGCGTGGTGGCGATGACGTCGTCGTCGAGCTCCAGGTGCTCGAGTGCGTGTTGCAGGCCACGCCGTGCGGTGACGGCCTGCGGGCCCGCTCCGAGGTGAGCGAGGGAGAGGGCGAGGGCGGCGATCTCGGCGGTCGTCAGCGGGCGAGTATCGTGCTTCACGACTGTCGTCATACCCTGATATTAGAGATGACGACCGACATTTTTCGAAAGCCTGTGCGGCAGGCAAGGTCCTTGTCACCTGCCGCATAGGCCTTCCTTACCGCATCACCGCGACAGCTGGGACAGGTCGCGCGAGGCGCCCGTGGACGCGGACGTGGTCATCGCCGCGTACGCCTGCAGGGCCGCGCTCACCGGCCGGTTGCGCTCGCGCGGCCGGTATCCGCCCAGGTCGGCCAGGAGCCGCTCGCGCCGCTCGGCCAGCTCGGCCTCGGGCACCCGCAGCTCCATCGACCGGTTGGGGATGTCGATGTCGATGATGTCGCCGTCCTCGACCAGCGCGATCGCGCCGCCCTCGGCGGCCTCGGGTGAGGCGTGGCCGATGGACAGACCGGAGGTGCCGCCGGAGAAGCGGCCGTCGGTGACCAGCGCGCAGGCCTTGCCGAGCCCCTTGCCCTTGAGGAAGGACGTCGGGTAGAGCATCTCCTGCATGCCGGGACCGCCCTTGGGGCCCTCGTAGCGGATGACCACCACGTCGCCCTCCTTGACGCGCCCGCCGAGGATGCCCTCGACCGCGTCGTCCTGCGACTCGAACACCACCGCGGGCCCGCTGAACTTCCAGATCGACTCGTCCACGCCGGCCGTCTTCACCACCGCGCCGTCGCGCGAGATGTTGCCGTAGAGGACGGCCAGGCCGCCGTCCGCGGTGTAGGCGTGCTCCAGGTCGCGGATGCACCCGGCCGCGCGGTCGACGTCGAGGTCGTCCCAGCGGTTGTCCTGCGAGTACGCCTTGACCGTGCGCACGTTGCCGGGAGCCGCGTGCCAGAGCTCCACGGCCTCGGGCAGCGCCGTCGGCGACTGCACGTCCCAGGCGGCCAGCATGTCGGCCAGCGTGCCGCCGTTGACGGTGGGCACGTCGCGGTGCAGCAGCCCGGCCCGGTCGAGCTCGCCCAGGATGCCGGGGATGCCGCCGGCGCGGTGGACGTCCTCGATGTGGTACTTGTTCGTGGCCGGGGCGACCTTGCAGACGCACGGCACCCGCAGCGAGATCTCGTTGATCTCCTTGAGCCCGAAGTCGACGCCGGCCTCGCGGGCGGCGGCCAGGATGTGCAGGATCGTGTTGGTCGAGCCGCCCATCGCGACGTCGAGCGTCATCGCGTTCTCGAACGCGTCGCGGGTGGCGATCGAGCGCGGCAGCACCGACGCGTCGTCGTCCTCGTAGTAGCGGCGGGTGATCTCCACGAGCTGGCGGCCCGCGTCCTCGAACAGCTTCTTGCGCGCCTTGTGCGTGGCCAGGATCGTGCCGTTGCCGGGCAGCGCGAGGCCGATGGCCTCGGCCAGGCAGTTCATGGAGTTGGCGGTGAACATGCCGGAGCACGAGCCGCAGGTCGGGCAGGCGCTCTCCTCCATCTCCAGCAGCGCGGCGTCGGAGACGGAGTCGTCGGCGGAGGCGATCATCGGGTCGATGAGGTCGAGCTTCTTGCCGGGGATCTTGCCGGCCTCCATGGGCCCGCCCGAGACGAAGATCGTCGGGATGTTCAGCCTGAACGCGGCCAGCAGCATGCCCGGCGTGATCTTGTCGCAGTTGGAGACGCAGATCAGCGCGTCGGCGCAGTGCGCGTTGACCATGTACTCGACGGAGTCGGCGATCAGCTCGCGCGACGGGAGCGAGTAGAGCATGCCGCCGTGGCCCATCGCGATGCCGTCGTCCACGGCGATCGTGTTGAACTCCCGCGGGATCGCCCCGGCCTCCCGGATCGCGGCCGACACCACCTCGCCGACGTCCTTGAGATGCACGTGGCCGGGCACGAACTGGGTGTAGCTGTTGGCCACCGCGATGATCGGCTTGCCGAAGTCGCTCCCGGCTACGCCGGTCGCCCGGAGCAGGGCCCGGGCACCGGCCATGTTCCTGCCGTGGGTGACTGTACGTGACCTGAGGGCGGGCATTGCGCATCTCCCATCGCTAGCGAGTCTTCACATGTTACGGCCACTGCCCGGCAACTGAGACACGTGTCCACACATCGGACGGTTGGTTACCGGATCGAGCCCGAAAAAGCGGCCGCCCGCGCCCGAACTCGTGTTACAGAGATCAGATGAGCAACGGGGCAGTCATGCTCGACGACCCCGCCAGGGTCGGCAACTTCATCCACACGATAGACCGCCTGTGCCGCAGACCGGCCAGGGGCGAGGGGGTGCAGGACTCGCCGCACGTCGCCAGGCAGCCACGGCTGGCCCG
The DNA here is from genome assembly GCF_043496855.1 of Nonomuraea sp. JJY05. Taxonomy (NCBI): domain Bacteria; kingdom Bacillati; phylum Actinomycetota; class Actinomycetes; order Streptosporangiales; family Streptosporangiaceae; genus Nonomuraea; species Nonomuraea sp. JJY05. Next base: position 44,841 of record NZ_JBIEIS010000018.1, on the reverse strand, counting down.
ATGGCGAGGGGGAGGGGACAGGAAACAGCACGTCGACCGGATGGGCATCCCGCTGGTCCAGCTGAGCGAGGCAGGAGGCTGGCCGGAGGTTTTGGCGGCGGAGGGCAGGCAGGCCACGCACGTCATCTCGCGCGGGATCCCGCGGGCCCGCCCCGACATCCAGCCGGGCGAGGGGGTGCCGAAGATCCTCTCCCGGGTCGTGTCCGCCCTGCGCGGCACGAGGCTCCGCTTCCCTCGCTACCAGTTGACCGCCCAGATCGTCGAGCGGCTGGCCGAGTCGCACGGCAAGGAGGACCAGGCCCGCCGCGTGCTGCGCGAGTCCGACCGCAACTGGGGGTGGGGCGTCGACACCGCGGGCAGGGGTGCCGAGCACGTCCCTTTTCCGCTCAACCTGCTGCTCAAGCTGTTACCGGGCTTCCTGCACGACCTGCGGCTCAGCGGGCGCGTGCCCGGGCTCGGCGGGCGGTTCCGCTGGCTGCGGCGCGCGTTGTCGGACGACGCCCCCAAGGCGCCGGGCGTCGCCGCCCTGCTGGCCGACCTTGACCCGGCCGACGAGCCGGCCGTCGCGCGGCTGCTGCTGCGCGCGTTCATGGACGACCTGGGCGGGCAGTACCGGCGCTCCCCGCTGCACGTGCGGGGCGCGGGCCACGTCTTCTACCCGCTTCTGCTGCTCAACGAGCACGGCGAGGCCCTCGTCAAGCTCGTCGAGGAGCGCCGGGCGAACCTCGGCAGGTTCGATCCGGTCGTGGTGGTCTCCTACACGCCGGACGCCGTGCTCCTGGAGGACGACGAGGAGCCGCTGTGGCGGCTCATCCGCTGGCGCCGTGAGCTGGTCACGGCCGAGGACCGCGACACGTGGCGGCGGGTGCTGGACACGCCGATCACCATCTCGGCGCCGCCCGTGCCCGCCGACCTCACCAGGTACGACGTCGCCGACCCCGCCTGGGTGCCGCCCGCCCGCGTGGCGCCGTGGTGGTCGTCCTGGACGGCCATCGCGCTGTTCTGGATGGCCCTGGCGGGCGCCGTCGGCGCGTACGCGGGCCAGACCGCAGCCTGGCACCGTACCGCCTGCGCGACCGGCCTGTGGACGCCGTGGACGGAGAGCGGCAGGCAGCTGGCCGGCACCGAGTGCGTGGGCGTGGCCGAGCCCGACTACCTGTTCTCGCCGGGCAACGCCGAGATGCGGCAGGTCCAGGCCGCGCTCCAGCAGGAGAACGAGCGGGCCGCGAAGCTGCACGAGGACAGTGACCGACCGTACGTGACGATCGCCTACCTCGCGGCGCTGACCTCGGCGGACCGGGACACACTGGCCGCCGCCCGCGAGGGCCTGGCGGGCGTCGCCATCGCGCAGAAGCGGCAGAACAACTCCGCCGGCGCCAGCGAACCGCTGGTCCGCATCCTCCTGGCGAACGCGGGCGGCAGGATGCAGCACGGTTCGAGCATCGCCCGGCTGCTGCTGCGCTATCGCGACGAGGAGGCGCCCATCGTGGGCGTGGTGGGCCTGGACCAGAGCCGCCAGGAGACCGTCGCGGCCATCCAGGAGCTCGGCAAGGCCGGGCTGCCCATGGTGGCCTCGACGCTGTCGGCCGACCGCCTCGTGAACGAGTCCCCGTTCTACTTCCAGGTCGCCCCGCAGAACTCCCGCCAGGCGTGGATGGCCGCCGCCTTCGCCGACTCGCTGGTCAAGAAGGGGGAGGTCAAGCGGCGGGCCCGGGTCTACTACTCGCACGACGTGACCGACTACTACGCCTCCAACCTCAAGGCCCGGGTCGTCGCCCGGCTGGAGGAGCGCGGGTTCGCGGTCGAGGGGCGCAGGTTCACGCCCGTCGGCGGGGCCAAGCCGGGCCCCGACGACCGCAGCGACGACGCCTACTCGGGGGAGCCCAGGGACGCGGGGGTGTCGGCATGCGGGTTCGACGGGCTGGTGTACTTCGCCGGGCGCGGGATTCCCGACTTCGCCGAGTTCGTGAAGGGGGTGGCCGACAAGTGCGCGGACGCGCCGCCGACCATCCTCGGCGGCGACGACGTCACCAGGTACGTCGCGGACGTGCGCATCAGATCGGCCGTCAGCGGCGTGGGCTACTACTACGAGTCGTTCGCCGCCGCGCCGAACAAGTGCGGCGAGCCGCAGCGGCACGACTTCTACGCGACCCTGTTCGCCACGTTCCCCTTCGAGTGCGAGGAGCCGGGGCCGGGGCGGACGCTGGACGGGCACGCCGCCCTGGCCTACGACGCCACGGAGACGATGATCACCGCCATCCGGCGGCTCGGCAGGGAGCGGCACCGCGTGCCGGTGAACTCCTACACCGTCTGGCGCCAGCTCGGCACGCTCTACACGCCCGACCAGAGCGGGCACGCCATCGAGGGCGCCACGGGCGCGCTCGACTTCGGCGCGGACTCGCCCCGGCAGTATCCCCTGGACAAGGCCGTGCTGATCCTGCGCGCCAAGGGGGCCGAGCGGCCGACCCAGGTCGGCCTGTGCGGCGACGTCACCCGGTCCAGCCGGAGCGAGACCTTCCCGTGGTGCGCCTCGGTCCCGGAGATCTACCGCTAGGCCGGCAGCCGTACGGCGGCGAGCTGGGTCGCCTGGGCCACCAGGCGGCCCTTGTCGTCCCAGGCGTGGGCCACCTCGTCCATCCGGTCGCCGCCGACGTCCGTGGCCGCCAGCCGCACCCTGATCGGCCCGGGAGCGGGCAGCCTGCGGATGAACGCCGAGAGCTGGATCGTCGGCACCCACCCGGACAGGCCCAGGTCGTACGACACCGGTGGCACCGGGTCGAGCGCGACCAGCAGGCTCAGCGGGTCCCAGTCGGAGCCGTCCGCCAGCCGCTGCCAGCTCGCGATGACGCCGGTCCGCGTGGGGGCGCCGAAGGCGAAGGACAGGTGCTCGGGGACGATGCGCTCCTCGACCACGGCCATCAGCGGCACCGTGAGGTCCGAGCCGGGAGGGTTGGTGGGGGCCAGGAAGCAGTCCTGCTCGGGCGGCAGCTCGACCGGCTCGTGCGACGACCACCAGGGGCCGGTGTCGTCCAGCAGGCCGAGCGTGATGTGCGACTCGACGCGGAGGCGGCCCTCCTGCACCAGCGCGGCCCTGACCTGGGCCACGCTCCGGCCGACTCGCAGCGTCTCCACCCGGGCCACGGCCTCGCCGGGCTCGGGCGGCTCGATGAAGGAGCCGCTGACGGCCGTCACGTGCGGATGGCCCGCGCCTGCCGGGCTCTCGCAGGCGGCCCTGGCGAGCACGGCCAGCAGGTAGCCGCCGTGCAGCCGGTTGCCGACGCTCCACTGGGCGTCCAGCACGGCCCCGAACTCGCCCTCGCCGCGCACGGTCAAGGCGGTCGCTTCGCTAAAATTCCCCATTTTTCAGTAAATCCCTTCCCCAGAGCCTCAGATTGACATCGTTAACCTGACGGCGTCAACCTGAGACCCATGAGCACCAGACGCGTACGCGCCAGGCGCGGAGAGGGAGCGCTGCTGCGCGAGGAGATTTTGCGGGCGGCCGAGGACCTGCTGGACGAGTCCGGCAGCGAGGACGCGCTCACGCTGCGCGCGGTCGCCCTGCGGGCCGGCGTCTCCACGCCCTCCGTCTACCTGCACTTCGCCGACAAGGAGGCGCTGGTGGAGGCCGTCTGCCTGCGGGTCTGGGGCGAGTTCGGCCGGATGTTCAGCGAGAACCTGGGCGGCGACCCGTTCCTCGCCCTGGGCAGGTGCGGGCGCGCCTACGCCCGCTTCGCCCTGGAGCATCCGGTGCAGTACCGGGTGCTGATGATGCGGGCCACGACGGGTCCGGGCGTGCCGCCGGCCGCCGCCGAGTGCTTCCGCCACATGGTCGGCGCGGTCTCGGCCTGCGTGGAGACACGCGTGCTGGAGGGCGATCCCGAGGAGCTCGCGCTGGGCATGTGGTCGGCCGTGCACGGCTGCGTCTCGCTGCTGATCGCCCAGCCGTCGTTCCCGTGGCCGCGCGACAGGGAGGCGCTCATCGACCAGATCGTCCGCGTCGCCGGGTTCGGCACCGCGCTGTACTCGCGCCTGCCGCAGGCGCTCCCGCCGAGCGCGGACCTGGCCGCCGCCCTGGACGACTTCGGCGCGCGCCTGGCCTCAGACGCCGGCAAGCCCCGCGGGAAGGAGTCCGGCGGGGCTGGGGGATGACCGTCGGCCCGGGCCCCGCCATATCGGACGGGTATGCCGGGCCGGGGCCTAGTCTTCGCCGTAGCGGGCCGGCAGGACCTGGGCGGCGATGTCGAAGATCCGGTCGATCTCGCCGTCGGTCAGGGCCCGCTCCCGCTTGGTGATCCACCTACGGGCGCGGTCGCCCTGGTAGACGTCCACGCCGCGGATGGTCATGATCTTCCATGGCACGGGCGGGCCGTAGATGGCGAGCGAGGGCACGACCGAGACCTCGCGGCCGAACGACTTGGTGATCAGCTCGCTGGCCTGCGACGCCTCCCACTTCGCCTCGGTGAGGCGGGCCTTCTTGTCGAAGGGGCCGTGGAACAGCTTCTTGCCCATCTGCACCCGCACCGGGAGCCGCTTGTCCCACTTCTCGGAGTCGACCGCGTACACGCCGGTCGGGCCGACCACGAGGTGGTCGATCTGGGCCTCGCTGTTGGGGATCGCCCTGGCGTGGAGCGTGCGATAGCCGCTGCGTTCGAGCTTGCGCAGCTGCGCCTCGGTGCGGCGCTCGGCCACGGACGTGCGCCGCCAGGCGGGCACGGACGAATGGGATCGCTGGCGATAGACCGCCTCGGCGACGGCCGCGATCACACCCGCGGTCACGCCCAGCCGCCAGTCGCTCACGAGGAAGCCCACCACCACCGCGACGGCGATCGCCACCAGCGCGCGGTTGCGCAGGCGGCGGAAGTGCGGTGTCTGCAGCAGGCTGCGTACGGACGCGCGCTCGACGGGCGCGTACGTGGAGGTGGGCGCCGAAGGCTTCGCGGCGGTCTGCTCGCTCTCTGGCCGGTCGCTCACCCAGATAGGTGACGCATTGTGACCGTCTTCTCGCTGGATGTCGGAGTCCACGTAACTCACCGTAGCTCGGAGATCGGAACGATTCCTAGTGTTGCCCTGTCCATAGTTTTATGGCCCAGCTCATCGTGTTCCACGCATGTTTTCGGGGTATGTTCTACGTTCTTCTCTAGAGATGTCGTCTCAAAAAAGATCTTACCTGGTGGACACTCCCAGGTGAGGTCTGGCCCGCCGCCCGCATCGGGATTACGTTCAAGATGTGTACAGCGCAGGCGAGATTCTGCTGTTTCTCCTCGGGGTGTCGTTCGGGCTGTTCATCCTGATCAGCCTGCTGGTCCTGCTGCCGGGGCGCAGCGCGCAGCGCCGGGTGGAGTCCGGCCCGGTGTGGCTGGGCGGCCCGTCCGGGAGCGAGCGTGGCGTCAGCACCTCGGACCTGGTGCTGGCCGACCGGGTGGCGCACTGGGCGGACGTTCCGGAGCACGACTGGGTGGTCGCCGCCGAGACCGCCGAGCCCGGCAGACACCTCGGCGGGGCCTCCGCGGGATGGTGATGTGACGATGCGAGGACTGACCGCCGCACAGGCCGACGACGTCAGACGTGCCCTGCACACCGCCGAGCGGCGCAGCGGGCTGCGGTTCGGGGTGTTCCTGGGGGATCCGGTGGGCTCGCGCCGCCACTTCGCCGAACGCCTGCACGCGGCCCTGGGCGAGGAGGCCGACGACGCCGTGGTGCTCCTCGTCGACCTGAAGGGCCGCGCGCTGGAGATCGTGACGGGGGAGAACGCCCGCAGGCGGCTGACGGACGGCGCCTGCCGGCTCACGGCGATGTCGATGGCGACGGCGTTCAGCGTGGGCGACCTGGTGGGCGGCCTCCTCTACGGCATCGGCGCCCTCGGGGAGCAGGCCACCGCGCGCCGCTAGAGGCGTTGGAGCAGGCCGACGATGTGCTCGCTGACGCCGCTCAGCAGCGTCGCGGGCTCGATCGGCGCGGCCGCGACGGCCGAGAACAGCGAGGGCAGCCCGGGCAGCGGGAACCCGTCGTCCTCCGTCGCCGCGGACCCGACGGGGTTCTTGTCGAGGGCGGCGCGGCTGCGCTCCCACGCGTCCAGCACCTCCTCGGGCGACGGCACCCCGAACCCGTGCCCCACCGGGGCCGCGTGCCGCAGCCGGACGAGGGGGGTGTCGGCGAAGGTGAGCGCCGTGCGGGCCCGGACGTGGAGGTCGGCGCGCGGCTCGGGCGCGATCCAGTCCATGGCCGTGCACGGGCTGCGGCAGGTGGCGACGCAGACGGCGAGCGCGCCGGCGACCTGGCTGTGCTGCCGGTCGAAGTACGCGCGCCAGCCCTCGCCCGGCTCCATCGACACCCGCAGCGTCCGGTTGGTGGCCGACTGCTCGGACTTGGTGTGGTCGCACTCCCGGTCGCCGATCACGCCGAAGCGGCTGCCCGGCGCGCTCAGCCCGGCAGGCCAGCGGGCCGGGTCGCCGGCGTGGCCGAGCTGGGGCTCGAAGGCCAGCAGCGGCAGGTATTCGCTGGCGATGTGGACCGCGGCGATCATCGGGCTCAGCTCGCGCCGGTGCCACCGTACGGCGATCACCTCGAGCAGCAGGCCGTAGGCGGGCCGCAGCGACTCGAGCGCCCCGCGCGGCTGCTCGCGCGGGGTCTGCGGCATGTGGCAGGCCCGCGCGCGCCGCCGGAGGTCGGCCGGGACGCCCTTGGCCTCGGCCGCGAAGTCCTCGGCGTCGAGCTGGAGCAGCCGGTGACCGAACTCGCAGACCTCGGCGATCTCCGCGGCCGGCGCCAGCGCGCCGAGGTCGGCGAAGGCATAGCGGCGGGCCAGGGCGACGAGCAGGTCACGAGTCGAGTCCACCCGATGACTCTCTCACGATCGGCGAGCGGCTGAGGCCACGGAAAAGACCGTCATCCCGGGCACGGAGAGCGGATGCACTGGATCTCGCCTGAGGAGTGGCTGATCGTGGGATCGGCGGTCGGGGGCTCCTCCGGACCGGCCGTGGTCGGCTCCGCCGTGGGCTCGGGCTCCGAGGTGGTCGGCGTGGGGGTGGGCGTCACGGTGGGGGTGGCGGAGCCCGAGACGCTCGGGCTCGGCACGTGCGTCACGCTGCCGGTCGCCGTCGGCTTGGGGGTCGGCCCGCGCCTGGCCGGGGGCGTGGACGGCTTCCTGGCGCTCGGCGACGGCGGGGCTGCGGTGACCGAGGTGGCGTCCACGGTGGGCGACACCTCCTCGACGGTGGTCGCCGGGCCGGCCGGGCGCAGCCAGACGGATCCTGCCACCACCCCGGAGACGACCACCGCGGCGGCCGCGGTGAGCGCCGCCCGCAGCGTGCGGTTGCGGCGCGGCGCGAGCGGCCGCTCCGGGGCGTCCATCGCCTTGCGCGCGGCCTCCGCCAGCGCCGCGGCCGACGGCCAGCGCCGGTCCGGCGTCTTCTCCAGCGCCCGCGCCACCACCTGGCGCGGCCCCGGGGGCACGTCGTCGGGCAGCCGCGGGATGGGGGCGTTGAGGTGCTTGAAGATGATCTGTACGGGGGTGTCGCCCTGGAAGGGGAGCTCTCCGGTCAGGCACTCGTACGCCACCACGCCCAGGGCGTAGACGTCGACCGACGGCGTCACGTCGCTGGCCGTGGCCAGCTCGGGGGCGCAGTAGCCGGCCGAGCAGAGCATCGTGCCCGTGGCCGTCAGGTGGCCGGCCGAGGCCGAGTGGGCGATGCCGAAGTCGGTCAGCACCACGCCGCCGTCGGTCCTGATCATCAGGTTGGCCGGCTTGACGTCGCGGTGGACGATGCCCTGCGCGTGCGCGGCGGCCAGCGCGTCGCCGACCTCCGCGACCAGCCGCATGGTGGCCTCGGCGCCGAGCGGGCCGCGCCGCAGGACGCGGTCGAGCGACTCGCCGCGCACGTATTCCATCACCAGGAAGCTGACCTGGCGGCCCTCGACCTCGCAGATGCCGTAGTCGTAGACGTCGACCACGCCGGGATGCCGGAGCGTGGCCATGGCGCGGGCCTCGTTCTGGAAGCGCTGGGTGAAGGCCGGGCTTTCCGACAACGCGGGCATGAGCACCTTGACCGCCACCGCGCGCCCGAGAACCGTGTCGTCGGCACGCCACACCTCGCCCATGCCACCGCCGCCGAGGCGGCCGGCGAGCACGTAGCGATCATTGAGAGTGGTCCCGGCCCCTAGCACGTACCCGAGGCTAACATCGTGTCAGGCATGCTTTCGGCAAGTCGGTGAACACTCCCGCGAGGCGTGTCCAGTGCTCCTTCGCGCAGGTGACGGGCAGGCGATCGAGGGCGGCGGGCAGCGTCACCTCCCGGCCGCCCGCCAGGTCACGCCCGGTCCAGACGTCGACCCAGTCGCCATCCGGAAGGTAGACCGAAATTTCCGAAATACCGGGTTCGGTCACAGGAGCCACCAGGAGCGCGTCCCCGAGCTTGTACTGCAGGGGATGGCGCCAGACCCGCGGGTCGCGCGGATGGTCGAAGAACAGGCCGCGCATGAGCGGCGCGCCGCCGCCGACCGCCGTACGGGCCTGCTCCACCAGGTACGGCACCAGCCGCTCGCGCAGCTCGGTCAGCCGCCGGAACACCGGGATCACCCGCTCGTCCCCGGTCCGGGCGGCGACGTTCCACGGCGTGCGATCCCTGAGGGGCGTGCGATGGTGGTTGAACTCCGAGTGGTACTGCATGATCGGCATGAACGCCGCGGCCCCCGCCGCCCGCAGGTACAGCTCCGCCTCCGGCACCTCGCCGGAGAAGCCGGCCAGGTCCCAGCCCCAGTAGACGATCCCGCAGGCGGAGGCCGTGATCCCGGCCCTGATCGACGACCTGAACGCCTCCCACGTGGAGTCCTCGTCCCCGGCCCAGAACGCGCCGTGCGGCTGCGACCCGGCGAACCCGGCCCGGCTGAACGTCACCGGCGCCTTGCCGCACGACCGCAGCAGGTCGCCGAAGGCCCGGGCGTAGTGGACGGGGAACAGCCCGTTGCCCTCCGAACCGTCGCGCCCGTCGGCGTAGCGCAGGTCGTGGCCCCAGGCGTGCTCGCCGCCGTCCGTCTTGAACCCGTCGACGCCCACCTCCTCGACCAGGTAGCGGCGCTTGGCCGTCCACCAGTCGCGTACCTCCTGGGAGGACAGGTCGGGCATGAGCGCGAGCGGGAACCACCAGCCCCGGTTGCGGTAGGGTCGGCCGTCGGGCTCGCGCACGCCGTAGCCGCACCCGACGAGCTGCGCGGCGTCCACGGCGGCCTGGTGCCTCGGGTGGGGGCGCGTCTTCTGCAGCGGGATCTGCCAGAGCAGCACCTTGATGTCCCTGCGGTGCAGCTCGTCCACCATGCCCTTGGGGTCGGGCCAGGGCCCGTCGGGCGGGAAGGTGTAGTCGGCCAGGCGGTGCGGCTCCTCGGAGGGCTCGTACTCGGCCCCTCTGAACGCCGTGAACGTGCTCTCGTCGCTCCACGCCTCGATGACGAGCGCGCCGACGGGGATGCCGTGCTCGCGGTGCCGGTCCATCTCGGCCAGCACCCGCTCCTGCGTGTTCCACTCGTTGCCGCTGGCCCACAGCCGGAACACCCACGGCGGCAGCTCCGTGGGCCGCCCGACGTCGTCGAGGAAGCCTCGCAGGACGTCGGCGGGCGCGGCGCCGTCGTGGAAGCGCACGCCGAGCTCGCCGTCCCGGCCCACTTCGGCCTCCACCCGCACCCGGCCGGGCGTGGAGGCCCCCACGTCGTACCAGGTGCGCCGCGAGGTCCGCACGTGCCAGCCCCAGCTCGCCCTCTCGCCGACGACCATCGCGAACGGCATCGGCAGGTAGGTGCGGCCGTGCCGCCCCTGCGACTTGTATTGCTCGAAGACGACCGCGTCGAGCTCGCGTCCGCGCTGGTCCACGGCGTCGAACCGCTCGCCGAACCCCACGACGCGCTCCTGCGGCCCCAGCTCCAGCTCGAAGCGCACCCGCAGCGGCCCGTCGCCGTCCGACAGCCACCGCACGCTCCCCGGGACGATCCGGTCGGCGCCGGTGACGTCGAGCTTCCCGCCGGCGTCCGACCAGCTCGCCGCCGACACCTCGAACCACCTGCCGGTACGGGTCCCGCCGCCGGCGGTCGTGGCGCGGAAGCGGTAGGCGTAGCGGTGGCCGGCCCGCAGCGAGGGCGTCCGCACGGCCCACGACCCGGCGGCCGCCCGCGTGGCCCTGGCCTGGGCGGCGGCGAGATGCCCGCCGTCCACGCCCGAGCCGGGCCCCGCACCGGCGTCGCGCCTGGTCAGGGCTAGCTCGATCGGCGGCGCGCCGTCGGCGGCCCACTCGCACACCACGGCGGTCACGCTCGCCGAGGCCCGCACCCGCAGCTCCACCGGCTCCCCGTCCACGGGTCTGGCCGGGACGCGCTGGTCCTCGGTCTCGGCGTACGGGTGCCCGGAGCCGTGCGGCCGATGCCGGATCATGCGTGCACTCCCAACTCGTCGGCGAGGATCAGGTACATGCCGTGCGACCACAGCAGCGGCGTGGCCACGGGCCCCCAGCGGTCGAGCCACTCCTGCCGCCGCCCGGGCGCCAGCAGCAGGCCGGACACCTGCTCGGGCAGGTCACCGCCGGGGGTGGCCTGGGCGGCCATCCAGTCCAGGTAGCGCCGGGCCTCGGCGGGGTGTCCCGCCCTGGCGTGGTTCCAGCCGAGGAAACCCGCCAGCAGCACCCACCTGCCCCCGCCGTAGAAGGTGTCGGCGAGGTAGCGATGGACCCCGCCGTCCCTGGCGAGCACGCGCTCCACCTCGGCGACCGTGGCCGCCCCGACGGGGTGCGCGGCCGGGTAGAAGCCGAACGGCTCCACGCAGGCGAGCAGGCTGGCGTCCACGGCGTCGCCGCCGAGCCACTTCCGCAGCCGCGGCGCGCCGGACTCGTCCCGGACGAGGCCCTCGCGCTCCACCAGCGCCGCGATGCCCTCGACCGCCTCGGTCGCCGACGCCTCCTCCGCCGCGCTCAGCACGCCGAGCGCGGCGGCGGCCCGCAGGCCCGCGTGGATCGCGCCGAGCGTGGCCACGTGCCGCTGCTCGACGTGCTCCTCCCACCAGTCGTAGCAGGGCAGGTGCCAGAACGCCGTCAGATACCGGACGGTCGCCCTGACCCCCTTCTCGACCCCCGGGACCGCCCTGCCGTGCCGCACCGAGTGCTCGCGCAGCGCCCAGAGCCACGTCCCGTACCCGTCGAGCTGGAAGTCCCACCAGTCGTCGTCCCCGTCCACCCCGTCGAGGGTGAAGCGGGTCGGCAGCATCTCGGCCACCGCTACGGCCTCGCCCCGGGCGGCCCGTGAGACCAGCGAGTCCACCTGGCCCGCCCGGTCGCCGACCGTGCGGGCGCACCAGGCGTGGAAGGCGTCCGCCCCGGCCACGTCGCCGTGCCTGCTCACCCCCTCGGCGATGAACGCGCCGTCCCGCAGCCACGAGTAGCCGCGGTAGGCGGAGAAGGTGGGCGAGGCCGGATAGGCCCCGGTGGGGGACTGCAACCTCTTGATCACGTCGAGGCTGTGCGCGACGAGGGACAACGAGAACTCTCCTAATGATCAGCCGAGCAGGGCGTTCACGTCGGCGGCGGCGGCCTTGAGCGCGTCCGGCACCGGCTTGCGCCCGGCAGCGGCCTCGCCGAGCTGCTTGGTCACCGCGTCCTGCATCTCCTGCTGCCGCTTGATGACAGGCGGCAGCGCGATGGACTTGAGCGAGTCGAAGACGGCCTGCCGGTTGGCCGGCTTGGGGTCCTTGAGGTAGCCGGCGAGCACCTGCTGGTCGGCGACCGGCGGCAGCTCCCAGGAGGACTCGACGCGCGTGGTGGCCGCGGTGTCCGACGAGGACAGGAAGCGGGCCCACGCCCACGCCTCCTTGGCGTGCTTGGTGGTGGCCGAGGCGGCGACCGCGTTGTGGAAGACCGCGCTGGCCTTGGCGGCGTCACCGGGCTCGACGACCACGTCCCACTCGAACGGCACGTCCTTCAGCCCCGCGAACTGCCAGATGCCGTTGTGCCACATGGCGAGCTTGCCGGACTTGAAGAGGTTCGTGTCGTAGTCGGCGGTGCCGCCGATCTCCGCCTCGGTCGGCATGGTCCTGCCCACCTTGGAGACCAGCCACTGCGCCGCCTTGACGCCCTGCGGGCTGTCGAAGGCCGCCTTCTTGCCGTCGGCCGACAGGAACTCGCCGCCCGCCTGCTTGAGCGTCTTGTAGAACTCGAAGAACTGCACCGGCTGGAAGTCGCCGTACACGCCCTTCTTCCGGTCCGTCAGCTTGGCGGCCGCGGCCTGCTCGTCGGCCCACGTCCAGTCCGCCGTCGGCAGGGCGACCCCGGCCTTGTCGAACAGGTCCTTGTTGTAGAAGAGCACGACCGTCGAGAACGACGCGGGCAGGGCGTACTGCTTGCCGTCGCGCTTGAACGCGTCGAGCGACTCCTGCGCGTAGACCGAGGTGTCGCCGTCGCCCGCCACGCCGGCGAGGTCGAGCAGGGAGCCGGCGCTGGCGTAGGTGACGAAGTTCTCGTAGTTGAGCTCGAACGTGTCCGGCGCGGTGCCGCCCGCGATGCTGGTCTGGAGCTTGGTGAAGTACTCGTCGAAGGGCGCGGTCTCGACGACCACGTCCACCTTCGGGTTCTCCTTCTCGAAGGCCTTCTCGATCTTGTTCAGGTCTTTGACGTGGTCGGGGGCCGCAGAGAAGGTGAAGTACCGCAGGGTCACCCTGCCGTCCGCGCCGGTCGTGGCCTTGGTGGCCGAGCCCTGGGAGCAGGCGGAGGCGAGCAGCGCCGTGGCCGCCGCGACGATGAGGAAATGTCTGGACATGGGGGGATTCCTTTACTTGAGCCCGCTCTGCGCGACGCTGGCGATGACGTGCTTCTGCGCGAAGACGTAGAGGATGAGGATCGGTACGACGCTGATCACCGAGCCCGCCATGACCACGTCCCACTCGGTGGTGAACTGGCCGTGCAGCGTGGCCAGACCCAGGGGGAGGGTCATGAACTCGGGCGACTTGATGATGATCAGCGGCCAGAGGTAGCTGTTCCAGCTGGCCATGAAGCCGAAGATGGCGAACGTGGCCAGCGCCGGGCGGATCAGCGGCAGCACCACGTACAGAAAGATCCTGAAATGTCCGGCGCCATCCAGCACCGCCGCCTCGTCGAACTCCCGCGGCACCTGGTTGACCGCCTGACGCAGCAGGAACACCCCGAACGCCGAGGCGATCGTCGGCGCGAGCAGCGCGAAGTACGTGTCGACCAGGTTGAACGTGCGCATCTCGATGAACAGCGGCACGACCAGCACCGGCAGCGGCATCATCAGCGTCGCGAGATAGACCGCGAACAGGGCGCCCCTGCCGGGGAACGGCAGCCGGGCGAACGCGTAGGCCGCCATCGCGCTCGTGACGAGCTGCAGCGCGGTGGAGGCGGCGCCGATCCAGGCGCTGTTGAGCACGATGCGCCAGAACGGCAACGTCTCCAGCAGCTTGCCGTACGCGTCGAGGCTCGCGCCCTCGGGCGTGAAGTCGGGCGGCACGGCCAGCACCGCGTCACCGGGCGTGACAGAGGTGATCACCGCCCACGCGAACGGGAACAACATGACCAGCGCACCCAGACCGACCAGCGCGTAGCGGAGGATCTTACCCATAGGTCACCCACCGCTTCTGGCCCCGGATCTGCACGATGGTCACCAGCAGCACCACCGCGAACAGCAGCCACGACAGCGCCGAGGCCGCGCCCGCCCTGCCGTACCTGAAGGTGAGGTCGTAGATCTGCGACACCACCACCTGCGTCGCGCCCCCGGGGCCTCCACCGGTCATGATCTTGACCTGGTCGAAGACCTGGAAGCCGTTGATCAGCGAGATCACGATCACGAAGAACGTCGAGGGCGACAGCAGCGGCAGCGTGATGTGCCGGAACCTGCGCCAGGCCGACGCGCCGTCCACCATGGCGGCCTCCTGGTACTCGCGCGGGATCGCCTGCAGCCCGGCCAGCAGGATGATCATCACGAAGCCCAGGTCCTTCCAGGCCGAGGCCAGGACGATCGACGGCATCGCCCAGTCCGGGTCGGTCCACCAGCCGGGGCCGCCGACCCCGAGCAGGCCGAGCGCCCAGTTGACGACGCCGCTGGCGGGGTTGAGCAGCCACTTCCACATCAGCGCGACGACCACCCAGCTCGTGATCACCGGCAGGAAGTAGATGCCGCGCAGCAGGCTCCGGCCCCGCATCGCCCGGTTCAGCAGCACGGCCAGGCCCAGCCCGCCGGCGTAGACGAGCGGCAGGTAGCCGGCGATGAAGGAGAGCGTGTGCAGGAAGGCGGCCCGGGTCTCGGGGTCCCCGATCAGCTCGGCGTAGTTGTCCAGGCCGACCCAGCGCATGTCGGTGATGAGGTCCCATTCGTGCAGGCTCGTCCAGAACGAGCCGAGCATCGGAATGAGCGTGTAGAGGGTCAGGGGGACGAGGCTGGGGAGCAGGAACACGGCGACGGTGGCCCCGTACCGCCAGCCCTTCCTGCGCGGGCGCGCCTGCGCGGCCGGGGCCTTGGGCGGGGCGGCGGTGAGGGTCACGGCGTCGCCCCGATCAGGCGGGCCCGCACCAGGCGGCCCTGCTCGCCCGCCGCCCCCGCCGCGTCGAACGGGGTGGCCAGCACGAGGGCCGCCGCGCCCTGGGCCCAGCTCGTGTCGTCCCAGCTCTCCACCTCGACGGAGATGTCGCGCCGGCCCGGGTAGAGCTGCGCCCTGAGCGCCGCGTCGAAGCTCGCCCGCCAGAGCGGCCAGTCGGCCGTCCCCTCGCCGAGCACCACCACGACCTCGGGGTCGACGACGTTGATGAGCCCGGCCGTGGCCCGCCCCAGGATGGCCCCGGCCTCGGCGAACACCTCCCGCGCCCCCGCGTCGCCCCCGGCGGCGGCCCGGCCGAGCGCCGGCAGGTCGAGCTGGACGTCCTTGGCCCGCGCCGCGGCGAGCAGGCCGGCGGCGCCGACGTACGCCTCCAGGCAGCCCCGGGCCCCGCATCCGCACACCGGCCCGCCGGGGTCCACCGGCAGGTGGCCGAACTCGCCGGCGCCGCCGCGCGCCCCCCGGTACACGCGCCCGTCCGCCACGATCGCCGCGCCCACGCCGCGCCCGATCGTCACCACGAGGAAGTCCCGGTGCGTACGCCCCCGCCCGTACAGCCGCTCGGCCGCCGCCAGCGCGTTCACGTCGTTCTCCACCAGCACCGGCAGTTCGAGCCGCCGCCGCAGCCAGTCGCCCACCGCCATGGCCTGCCACCCGAGGGTGGGCGCGTTCACCGTCCCGGCCGCCTGGTCGTCCACGCTGCCCGGCACCCCGACTCCGATCCCGAGCAGCGGCGGCGTCCGCTCGTCGGCCGAGCTCTCCGACACCACGGACGAGATCGCCCCGGCCAGCGAGTCGAGCGCGTCGGGCGCGGACGGGTCGAAGGGCCGCTCCCACGAGCCCAGCACCTCCCCGTCGAGCCGCACGTCCACGAGCACCAGGTGGTCGGCCGTCACCTTGACGCCCAGCGCCCGCCCCGCGCTCCCGACCAGCCCGAGCCGCACGGCGGGCCGCCCGCCTCGCGACGGCTTCAGGTCGAGCTCCTCGAGCATCCCGTGCCCCATGAGCTCCCGCGTGAGCTGCGTGACGGTGGCCGGGCTGAGGTCGAGCCGGCGCGCGATCTCGCTGCGGCTGAGCGGCCCCACCGTGCCCAGCAGGGCGAGGATCGCCGTCCGGGTGAGGTCTCCGCGATCGGTGCTTACCATGCGATGAGGGACTTTCTTCAGAAGTAAAGTTAGTCCCGAAATATCCCCTTGGTTCGCGTGCCTGTCAACCCCCGGACAAACGAAAGGACCCCCGCCCGTGGCAGGGGTCCTCGGTGGGACGGCGCGTCAGGCGGACGCGGCGTCCTTGTCCCGGTTGCGCAGCGCCCGGCTGACGCCGTCGGCGCCCTCCAGGATCAGCCGGCGCAGCGCCTGCGGCGGCTGCTCGGTCTCCAGGTAGTCCTGCGCGGCCCGCACCGTCTCCGGCTCGATGAGCAGCGCGGGGAAGCATCCCACCGCGAACGTCGACGCCTGGTCGAACGTCCACTCCCGGTAGATCCGCCCCACCTCGGCGAAGTACTTCTCCCGGTAGGGCGCCAGCAGCTCGGGGTGGTGCGGGTCCTGGAACCCGGAGATCGTCGTACGGGCGATGTGGTTGGCCAGCTTGCCGCCCACGACCCGCTCCCAGGCGGCGGCCTTGGCCCCGGCCGCCGGGATCGCGGCCCGGCACAGCGCCGCGGACCGCTCACCCGTCGCCGTAGGGTCCCGCTCCAGCTCGGCGTCGATGTCGGCCTCGCCCAGCCGGCCGCCGGTGACCAGCGCGTGCACCAGTGACCAGCGCAGGTCGGCGTCCACGCTCAGGCCTTCGGGCACCTCGGAGCCGTCGAGGATGCGCTGCAGCAGGTCGAGGTCCGCGTCGGAGGTGGCCACCGGCCCGAACGCCTGCAGGAACGCGAGCTGGTGGTCGGAGCCCGGCGCGGCCTGGCCGAGCTGCTCGCGCAGCTCCGCGGCCAGCAGAGCCAGACCCTCGGCCTGCCAGGCCGGGTCGGCGTACTGCTGGACGGCCAGGCGCGCCTGGCGCAGCACCGCCTGCAGGACCGTGATGTCCTTGAGCGTGCCGGCACCCGACACGACCAGCCTGACGTAGTCGCGCGTGGCCATCTCGCCGTCACGGGTCATGTCCCAGGCCGCCGACCAGCACAGGGCGCGCGGCAGCGACTCGGTGAACGCCGCGATGCCGCCCTCGACCAGCGTCCGCATCGACCGCTCGTCGAGGCGGATCTTGGCGTAGGTGAGGTCGTCGTCGTTGAGCAGCACCAGGTCCGGCTGCTCCTCGCCGACCAGCTGGGCCACGCTGGTGCGGGGGCCGACCACGTCCAGCTCGACCCGCTTGGTCCGCTTCAGCTCGCCGTCCACCAGCGAGTACAGGCCGACCGCGACCCGGTGCGAACGCAGCGTCGGGTGCTCCGCGGGCGCCTCCTGCAGCACCTCGAAGCTGGTGAACCGCCCGTCGGACACCTCGAACGAGGGCCGCAGCGTGTTGACCCAGGACGTCTCCAGCCACTCCTTCGACCAGGACGACAGGTCGCGGCCCGAGGTCCGCTCCAGGGCGTTGAGCAGGTCCTTCAGCTCGGTGTTGCCCCAGGCGTGCTCGGCGAAGTAGTCGCGCACGCCGGCCAGGAAGTTGTCCAGGCCGACGTAGGCCACGAGCTGCTTGAGCACCGAGGCGCCCTTGGCGTACGTGATGCCGTCGAAGTTGACCTCGACGGCCTGCATGTCCGGGATGTCCGCGGCGATGGGGTGGGTCGAGGGGAGCTGGTCCTGGCGGTAGGCCCAGGCCTTCTCGACGTTGGCGAACGTGGTCCACGCGCCCTTGCCCCACCTGGTGGCCTCGGCCTGGGCCAGGACGGACATGTAGGTGGCGAACGACTCGTTCAGCCACAGGTCGTCCCACCAGCGCATGGTGACCAGGTCGCCGAACCACATGTGCGCCATCTCGTGCAGGATCGTCTCCGCGCGCCGCTCGACCACCGCGTCGGTGACCCTGGAGCGGAAGACGTAGTCCTCCAGGAACGTCACGCAGCCCGCGTTCTCCATGGCGCCGGCGTTGAACTCCGGCACGAAGCACTGGTCGTACTTCCCGAACGGGTAACGCACCCCGAACACCTTGTGGAAGAAGTCGAAGCCCTGCCTGGTGACCTCGAGGATGTTGTCCGGGTCGAGGTGCTCGGCCAGCGAGGCCCGGCAGTAGATCCCCAGCGGGATGCCGTCGTGCTCCGAGGTCACCTTGTGGTACGGACCGGCCACCAGCGCGGTGATGTACGTGGACATGACCGCCGTGGGCGGGAACTCCCACCGCCTGGCCGGGGCCACCGCCCCGTGCTTGCCGCCCTGCTCCGGCAGCTCCTCGACCGCCGAGGCGGCCGCGTTGGAGACGACCTCCCACTCGGCCGGGGCCAGCACGGTGAGCTGGAAGGTGGCCTTGAGGTCGGGCTGGTCGAAACAGGCGTACATGCGGTGCGCGTCGGCTGTCTCGAACTGGCTGTGCAGGTAGACCTTCTTGTCCACCGGGTCGACGAAGCGGTGGAGGCCCTCGCCGGTGCGCATGTAGCTGCAGTCGGCGTCCACGCGCAGCTCGTTGGACTCGGCCAGCGACGGGAGCGGGAAGCGGCCCTTCTCCTCGTCGTAGGCGGAAACGTCGAGGTCCTCGCCGTTGAGCGTCACCTTGCGCACATGGGCGCCGTGCAGGTCGATGAAGGTGGACGCGCCTGGCCGGGCGCTGCTGAAACGGACGGTCGTGACGCTCTCGAAGCGCTCCTCCCCCTCGGTCAGGTCGAGTGCGACCTCGTACGACTCGACCTTCAGCAGCCGGGCGCGCTCACGAGCCTCGTCCCGGGTCAGATTGCCTGCCAAGTTGCGCTCCTTTTCACCACTTCATCGAAGTTTGTCGGTATCGTTCCACGCTGGGAATAGGACTCGATCCACCTCAGGTTACGGGTCCACATGAGCGAAAAGATTCCCGTGGATCTGTGGTTCGATCCTGCCTGTCCCTTCGCATGGGTCACGTCACGATGGCTTCTCGAAGTCGAGAAGGTCCGTCCCATCGAGCCTCGCTGGCGCATCATGTCCCTCTACGTCCTCAACGTGGACAAGGACATCCCGGACGAGTACCGCAAGTCGACCGAGCGGGCCAAGGGTACGGTCCGGGTGGTCGCCGCCGCGGCCGCCAAGCACGGCGAGCAGATCCTCGGCCCGCTCTACACCGAGCTCGGCACCCGCCTGCACAACCAGGGCCTGGGCAGGGAGCCGGAGCGCCTGCGCGAGGTCATCGAGAGCGCGCTGGAGAGCGCGGGGCTCGAGAAGGAGCTCATCGAGGCCATCGACTCCGACGAATGGGACGAGGCCATCACCACCTCCCACAACGAGGGCATCGACCTCGTCGGTCAGGAGGTCGGCACCCCGGTCATCCGTGTCGGCGCCAACGCCTTCTTCGGGCCGGTGATCACCAAGATCATCAAGGGTGAGGACGCGGGCCGCCTCTGGGACGGGGTGCTCGCCGTCACGTCCTTCGAGGACTTCTTCGAGCTGAAGCGCAGCCGGACCAAACGCCCCGAATTCGACTAACCCTCTCATTCTCCCGGGGTCAATCATCGTACGCTGACGGAAGAACGCTGCTTGCGGTGTAGAAGACTTATCCCTGGATCAGGGCAAGCCTCTCACCGCCACCTGAGCTCCTGACAGGATGGTGGCTATGCGTCAGCTGTACATCGGCGGCTCCTGGACCGCTTCTGCGTCGGACGAGTCCATCGACGTCGTCAACCCGGCCACGGAAGAGATCATCGATCGCGTGCCCGCGGGGTCGCCCGACGACGTCGAGGCGGCCGCGAGCGCCGCTCGAAAGGCCTTCCCCGGCTGGTCCGACCTGGCCGCCTCGGAGCGCGGCAAACTGCTCGATGACGCCGCCGAGCTGCTGAAGCAGCGCTCCGAGGAGATCGCCAAGACCATCGCCACCGACATGGGGGCGCCGCTGGGCTTCGCGCGCAAGGTGCAGACGCTCATGCCGGCGACCGTGCTGTCCTCCTACGCGCAGCTGGCCGAGACCCACCCCCGCGAGTCGCGCGTGGGCAACTCGATGGTGGTCAAGGAGCCCATCGGAGTGGTCGCCGCGATCACGCCATGGAACTACCCGCTGCACCAGATCGTCTGCAAGGTGGCCCCCGCGCTGGCCGCCGGCTGCACCGTGGTGCTCAAGCCGAGCGAGGTGGCGCCGCTGGCGGCGTACGCGCTGGCGGAGATCTTCGCCGAGGTGGGCCTGCCGCCGGGCGTGTTCAACCTGGTCAGCGGGCGCGGTCCGGTCGTCGGCGAGGCCATGGCGGCCCACCCCGAGGTGGACATGGTCTCCTTCACCGGCTCGACCGCCGCCGGGCGCAGGGTGGCCGCGCTCGCCGCCGAGTCCGTCAAGCGGGTCGCGCTCGAGCTCGGGGGCAAGTCGGCGAACATCATCCTGCCCGACGCCGATCTGGCGCTGGCCGTCAAGGTCGGCGTCGCCAACTGCTTCGTCAACGCCGGCCAGACCTGCTCGGCGTGGACCCGGATGATCGTCCACCGCGACCAGTACGACGAGGCCGTCCGCCTGGCCGTCCAGGCGGCCCGCGGCTACACCGTCGGCGACCCCTTCGACGAGTCCACCAGGATCGGCCCGCTGGTCTCCGCCACCCAGCGCGACCGCGTGGTCCGCTACATCAACCGGGGCCAGGAGGAGGGCGCCAGGCTGGTGGCCGGTGGCACCGAGCGGCCCCACGAACGGGGCTACTACGTGGAGCCCACCGTGTTCGCGGGGGTGGAGTCGGGGATGACTATCGAGCAGGAGGAGATCTTCGGGCCGGTGCTGTCGCTGATCCCGTACACGAGCGAGGACACCGCCGTCGCGATCGCCAACGACACGAAGTACGGGCTGGCCGGAGCGGTCTGGGCGGCCACCGAGGACCGCGCCGTCGCCGTCGCCCGGCGGCTGCGCACGGGGCAGGTCGCCATCAACGGCGGCCGCTTCAACCCGCTGGCGCCCTTCGGCGGTTACAAGCAGTCGGGGGTGGGGCGGGAGCTGGGGGAGCAGGGCCTGGAGGAATACCTGGAGACCAAGGCCATGCAGCTGTAACACCGCCCGCCCTCCGCACCGCCCGGCCCCGCGCCCGCACCTGCGCCGCCCGACCCTGCGCGGCCCTGCTCCGGCCTGCCCCGTACCGGCCGGCCCAGCGCCGCTGCGCTCACCCGTCCGGCGCCGCCCCTGGCGGAGGGCGGCGCCGGTGGGTCAGACGAGCAGGCCGCCCGTGGCGATCAGGTTCTGGCCGGTGATCCAGCGCGAGTCCGGGCCCGCCAGGAAGGCGACCACGGAGGCGATGTCGTCGGGCTGCCCGAGCCGTTGCAGCGCCGTCATCGCCGCGGTCTGCTCCAGCGCCCCCGGCGGGTTGGTGCCCCGCAGCAGGTCGGTGTCGGTGGCGCCGGACGAGACCACGTTGACGGTGATCCCGCGCCCGCCCAGCTCCCGCGCCGCCACCTTGGCGAACTGCTCGACGGCCCCCTTGCTGCCGCAGTAGAGCGTCAGGGCGGGAGCGGGCACCTGGGTGTTGAGCGTGGAGATGTTGACGATGCGCCCGCCGTCGCGCATCACCCGCGCGGCCCACTGCATGGCCAGGTAGACCGCCCGGGTGTTGACCGCGAACACCCGCTCGTACTCCTCGTCCGTGATCTCCGCCATGGGCTTCTGCCCGAGGACGGCGGCGGCGTTGTTGACCAGGATGTCGAGCCCGGGCAGCCGCGACTCGGCCTCGCCGAACAGCCGCGCCAGGTCCTCCTTGCTGCCCAGATCCGCCTGTACGGCGTGCGCGCCCGTCTCCTTGGCGACCTGCTCGGCGGCCTCCACCGAGCGCTCGTAGCAGAAGACCACCTCCGCTCCCTCGGCGGTCAGCCGCTCCACGATGGCCTTCCCGATGCCCCTGGATCCCCCTGTGACCAATGCGCCTTTGCCGGAAAGTGTGCTCATGCGGCCAACCTACGCTCTGAGCATGATCTTGCGAGCTTCGTTTCGCGGCAGGCGATCGACGTACAGCCTGCCGTCGAGATGCTCGGTCTCGTGCTGGAAGCAGCGCGCGAGCGACCCGCGCGCCTTGATCCGTACCGGACGCTGGAGCCTGTCGATCCCCTCGACGGTCACGCCCGCGGCACGCCCCACCGGGGCGTAGATCGGCAGCCGCGTCTGCCGGTCGGGCACGGACAGGCAGCCCTCCTCGTCCGTCACCTCCTCCGGGTCGTCGACGGTCAGCACCGGGTTGATCACGTGACCCTTGCGCCCGGCGATGTCGTACACGAACAGCCGGCGTGACACGCCGATCTGCGGGCCGGCCAGGCCCACGCCGTTGACCGCGTACATCGCCTGGAACATCTCGTCGATCAGCCGGCGCAGCTCGCGGTCGAAATCCGTCACGGGATCGGCGGGCGTGCGCAGGACCGGATCGCCGATGACGCGGATCTCACGCATGGGCATCTACTTTCGTAAGGACTGGACAACGGTAGAGGTCCTTACTCTAGCCAGCGAGGCTCATCCGCGGGGGCTGTGGAAGACTGGGCGGGTGCGTGTCTACATCGGTGCCGACCATGCCGGCTATGAGCTCAAGAACCACCTCGTGTCCTGGCTGAAGGACCACGGTCACGAGGTCACCGACTGCGGTCCCTTCGTCTACGACGCCGAGGACGACTATCCCGCGTTCGTGCTGCGCGCCGCCGAGGGCGTCGCGGGCGACCCCGGCAGCCTGGGGGTGGTCATCGGAGGCTCGGGCAACGGCGAGCAGATCGCCGCCAACAAGGTGCGCGGCATCCGCGCCGCGCTGGCCTGGAGCGAGGAGACGGCCGGCCTCGCCCGCGAGCACAACAACGCCAACGTGGTCAGCGTCGGCGCGCGCATGCACTCCACCGAGGAGGCCACCCGGTTCGTGGAGGTCTTCCTGGGCACGGTGTTCTCCGGCAGCGAGCGCCACAGCAGGCGCATCGCGCAGCTGACCACGTACGAGACGATCGGCCAGCTGCCCTCGCTGCCCTGACCCTCAGCCCTTGCGCTTGGCGTCGCGCCTGGGCATCTCGTCGCGCAGGGGCCGCCGGTCGGCGGCCTCCTGCTGCTCCTTCGACGGTTTCGACACGTCGCGGGCGCGCATGGCGATGGTCGCGGTGATCTGCAGACTTTGCAATGCCATGCCCTCGACCTTACGACACGGTCGTCAGAAGACGAGGCCGCACCACGGTTTCGGGCCCCATGACATCGCGGTGGCCAGCGCGCGTACCGAGCCGCTCGAGTGCTCGCGCAGCACGCCCGCCTCCAGCGACTCCACGAGCAGGCCGTCGCCCAGGTACGCCGAGCCCAGCGCCGCCACCGGCAGCGTCACGTCCGGCTCGTCCTCGACCGGCTTGCACTCGGCGCCGGTCCGGTCGGCGGTCAGCCGCCAGCGCCCGGCGTTCCACGGGCACACGTCGTCCTCGACCTCGATCACCACGTCCACCGGCGCCGAGTAGGCGCGCGAGGTCAGCGCCTTGTCGACCTCGACCACGCGTACCCACAGGTCGTCCGCCCAGGTCGCGCGGAGCTGGCGCTGGTCGGCGATCAGCGCGATCAGCGGGTCGTCCACCGGCCTGGAGCCCGCCACGACCTTGGAGACGAGGTCGCGGTCCAGGAGGTTGCGCCAGAGGAGGGCGTAGGCCGCCGGGTCGGTCGCCTCCAGCTCTTGCAGCTTCAGCTCCCCGTCGGGGATGCTGTTGGCGTCCCAGGACCCCTTGATCCGGAACAGCGCGTAGCCGCGCACGCCGCCGTCGTCCTCGGCGAGCACCGAGCGCAGCGGCCCGTTGCCGCGCTGGTCGAACTCCTCGTCGGCCAGCACCGCGTCCCAGTTGTACGGCCGGCGGTCATAGCGACCCGGGCGCCGGGTCGCGACGGAGGCGAACACCCGCTCCAGGTCGGCGCGGACGTCGGCGGGCGTGGCCACCCTGATCCTGAGCGACGGGTCCACGGGGGCGTTCTTGACGAACGCCGAGCCGGCCTTGTTGATGCGGAACGACAGCTCGTGCGAGGCCCTGCCGTATCCGTACCGGCCGTAGATGGCGGCCTCGGAGGCATAGAGCGCGGCGACGCTCTCGCCGCGCTCGCGGATGTCGGCGAGCTGCCTGCGCATGAGCGCGGACAGGATGCCGCGGCGGCGGTGCGAGGGGAGGACGCTGACGCTCGTCACGCCCGCGACGGGGAGCCGGCCGCCGGGGACGGTCATGGTGAGGCTGAGGACGGCGGTGGTGCCCGCGATGACGTCGCCGTCAAAGGCCGCCAGCGTGCGATCGAACTCGGTCTCCGCCTTGAATCGTTCCCGTTGCTGGGGGTGCGGAGTCCAGCCGAACGCTTCTTCGATGACCGGGAAGTAGGCCGGCCACTCGGACTCGTCAATCGGACGGATCGGATACGTCATCT
This sequence comes from Nonomuraea sp. JJY05, assembly GCF_043496855.1. Classification (NCBI taxonomy): domain Bacteria; kingdom Bacillati; phylum Actinomycetota; class Actinomycetes; order Streptosporangiales; family Streptosporangiaceae; genus Nonomuraea; species Nonomuraea sp. JJY05. The sequence goes on along the minus strand of NZ_JBIEIS010000018.1, from coordinate 20,846 downwards.
GTCCACGGTAGGAGCGGGCAAAGGGGGACGGCCACCCAATATACGTGCTTAATGATCAAGGCCTTGGTCAAGTGGGCTGCCCAAACACGGGTCAGACCGATACAGTCAGGCCCATCATGAGTACCCGTCCGGCGCCGCTGATCCCGCCACGGGTCCGCGCGGTCTTGGTGCGGGTGCCGTTTCTGGTGGCTGCCGTGCGGTTCTTCCGGCGTGGCCCGCTGGCCCGCGAACGCAACCTGCTCGTCGCGCTGACCACGCTCGCCCTCGTCATCGGGTTCCTGGCGGCGAAGGTGTCGACCGAATTCTTCTCGCCGTCGCTGCTCATCCTGGTCACCCTGATCGGCGGGCTCCAGCTCCGGCTGCGCAGCCTGGTCAAGCTGCTCGTGGGAGTCGGGGCCGCGCTCGGCTACATCGCGATCACGCTGGGCGTGGGCCGCGTCGGCCTGGGGCTCATGGTGACGATCGGGTTCACCACGGTGCTGGCCGTGCTCATGGCGCGCACCCGGGGCAAGCTGGGCGTCCAGGGGCTGCGCGGCGACGCGATGCTGCTGGAGCTGCGCGACCGGCTCAAGAGCCAGGGCGAGCTGCCCGCGCTGCCGAAAGACTGGGGCGGCAAGGTCGTGCTCAAGCAGGCGGGCGGGTCCTCGTTCGGCGGTGACTTCCTCGTCTCCATGCGCGACGGCAACTCCGTCGAGATCGCGCTGGTCGACGTGTCCGGCAAAGGGGTCGACGCGGGCACCAGGGCGCTGCTGCTGTCGGGCACGTTCGGCGGGCTGCTCGGCTCGGTCGAGGACTTCCTGCCCGCGTGCAACACCTACCTTCACCGGCAGCGGGGCGACGAGGGCTTCGTGACGGCGGTGCACGTACGCCTCGACCTCGACACCGGCGACTACACGATCACCTCGGCCGGTCATCCGCCGGTGGTGAAGTTCGACGCGGGCACCGGCAACTGGCAGGTGGCCTCGGCCAAGGGCGTGGTGCTCGGCGTCGTCCCCGACCTGCACTGCGAGCCCGACAGCGGCACCCTGCGCAAGGGCGACGCGCTGCTGCTCTACACCGACGGGCTGATCGAGCAGCCGGGCCGCGACATCGACGCCGGGCTCGACCGGCTGCTCGGGGAGGCGGAGCGGCTGCTGCCGTCCGGCTTCCGCGACGGCGCCAGGGCCCTGGTCAACGCCATGTCCTCGGGGCACAACGACGACTGCGCGCTGGTGCTGATCTGGCGGCCCTAGCCCGGTTGCACCCGGTGACGTTTCACACGGGGCGGTCGTGATCGTGGTCACTGGCAGCGTTCCCGCGGTGCTGAGATCCTCTAGGGGTTCGGGCCCGGGGGAGCGGCGCGGCTCCGCCGGACCCGTCTCAGATCCACCCGGAGTCGCTCGCGATGCGTACGGCGTCGAGACGGTTGCGGGCGCCCGTCTTGCACATGATCCGCGACAGATGGTTACGCACAGTGCCCACCGACAGGAAGAGCTGATCGGCGATCTCCGTGGACCGCGCGCCGCCCGCGGCGATCCGCAGCACGTCGAGCTCCCGCCGGGTCAGCGGGTTGGTCGCGCATTGGAACGCGGCCACGGCCAGCTCCGCCTCGATGGCCCGGCGGCCCTCCGCGACCTGGCGCACTCCTTCGGCGAGGCGCTCCGGCCGTACGCACAGGCTCATGAACCCCAGCGTGGGCCCGGCCAGCGCCTTGCGCACCTGCCCTGGGTTGGGGCGGGCCGACAGCATCAGCACCCCGCACCGCGGCGCCTGCTCGGCGAGTTGGACGGCCAGCGGCAGCCCCGGCAGGTCGAGGTCGACGACCGCCACGTCAGGCCCGCACATCAGCGCCGCCCGCACCGCCTCCTCGGGGCAGCCGACCTCGGCGACGACGCGCAGATCAGGCTCGGCCTCCAGGGTGGCAAGCAGTCCGCGGCGGACCAAGGGCAGGTGTTCGGCTATGAGTATCTGAATCAAGACGTCCCCCTCCGTCGTCACCCAGAGTGATTGTTTGATAGCGAACTGTCAATCCTCTCTAAAAGGCACGCAAGCCGTGGAGCGGGGGTTGTTCGACTACCCTGGGGCTGTCGGACGGTTCGTCCGCCCCTGTCGTCGGCTACGGAGCGCGCATAGATGAACTGGCTCTACATCGTGGGGATCATCCTCTTTCTCCTCGGGCTGATGTTCTCCATCGCGTTGCACGAGATCGGACATCTCGTGCCGGCCAAGATCTTCGGCGTCAAGGTGACCCAGTACATGGTGGGCTTCGGCTCGACGGCCTGGTCGCGGCGGAAGGGGGAGACCGAGTACGGCGTCAAGTGGATCCCGTTCGGCGGCTACATCCGCATGATCGGCATGCTGCCGCCGCGCCCGGGTGACGACCCGACTAAGCTCAGGAGCACCTCGACGGGGCCGTTCCAGGGTCTCATCGACTCCGCGCGCGACGCCGCGCAGGAGGAGGTGCGCCCCGGCGACGAGGGCCGGGTCTTCTACCGGAAGAAGTGGTGGCAGAAGGTCATCATCATGTCCGGCGGCCCGGCGATGAACTTCGTGCTCGCGTTCGTCTTCTTCAGCATCCTGCTGGTCGGCATCGGCCTGCCCACGTGGGCGCCGGTCGTGTCGCCCGAGACCGACACGTGCGTGATCCCGATCTCGGAGCACCGCACCACCTGCAAGCCCACCGACAAGCCCACCCCGGCCGCCCAGGCGGGCATGAAGGCCGGCGACCGCATGGTCTCCTTCGACGGCCAGAAGATCGGCTCCTGGGAGGACGCGACCCGCCTGATCCGCTCCCACGGCCCCGGCCCGGTCTCGCTCGGCATCGTCCGCGACGGCAAGCCCATGACCCTCAACGTCACGCTCATCGCCCAGGACCGGCCCAACCTGCAGGACCCGAAGAAGATCGACAAGAACGTCGGCTTCCTGGGCGTCCTGCCCACCGAGGTCATGCAGCAGCAGAGCGTCGGCCAGGTCCTCGGCTACATGGGCGAGCTGATGGGCCGGGTGGCGGGCTCGATCGTCAACCTGCCGCAGAAGATGGTCGGCGTCTGGCAGGCGGCCTTCTCGGGCGAGGCGCGCGATCCCGAGGGCCCGGTGGGCGTGGTCGGCGCGGGCCGCATGGGCGGCGAGATCCTCGCCTCCGACCTGTCCAACGAGAAGAAGATCGCCATCTTCGTCAACCTGCTGGCCGGATTCAACCTGGCGATCGGCATGTTCAACCTCATCCCGCTGCTGCCGCTCGACGGCGGCCACATCGCCGGCGGGCTGTGGGAGGGCATCAAGCGGGCGTACGCCAAGATCATGCGGCGGCCGGAGCCGGCCTACGTGGACATCGCCAAGGTGCTGCCGCTGACGTACGCGATCGCGCTCGTCATGATGATCATGGCCGGCCTTCTGGTCTACGCCGACCTCGTCAACCCGCTCACGCTGACGGGCTGACCCGTCGCCGTGGACATTGTGGACGCCGTGGAGCGGCTGCGCGCCCTGTGCCTCGCGCTGCCGGAGGTCACCGAACGGCTCAGCCACGGGGAGCCGACCTGGTTCGTCCGTGGGAAGAAGACGTTCGTGATGTTCGCCGACCACCATCACGACGACCGGCTCGCCTTCTGGTGCGCCGCGCCTTCCGGGGCGCAGGGGGAGTTGGTGGCCGAGGACCCGGAGCGCTTCTTCCGCCCGCCGTACGTGGGGCACAGGGGGTGGCTGGGGGTCTATCTGGACGTGGAGGTGGACTGGACGGAGGTCGCGGAGATCGTCGCCGACGCCTACCGCCAGATCGCCCCGAAGTCGCTGATCGCCCGCATGCCCTGACTTCGATCTGCTTCGCCGGCGACCTGCTCGTCGCCGAGGTCCAGGCCGTCGAGATCACCACTGGACGCGTCCGGTGGAGGAGCGCCGTGCAGAGCAATCCGAGCGGCCGCTTCGTGGCCCTCTTGAAGCCGGCTTCTCCGGAACGAGCGGTGCTCACCGCTGGAGCCGTCCTTCTCGCGAGTGAGGACGGGGTGTGCACCTTCGACCTGAAGAACGGCCGTCTCCTCTCGGGCGCCTTCCTCCAGACGAAAAGGCCCTCTCCTGGATGGAGAGGGCCTTTGACCTGGTCGGGGCGACAGGATTTGAACCTGCGACTTCTTGCTCCCAAAGCAAGCGCGCTGCCAAGCTGCGCCACGCCCCGCCTCGCCGAGTGCGCATGCGCTCCGGGACTCCGGTACGCTTACGCCCTGACGACCGGATGAAGTCTAGACCAGAGTTCGACCGGTTCGCGCGGACGTAGCTCAATGGTAGAGCCCTAGTCTTCCAAACTAGCTACGCGGGTTCGATTCCCGTCGTCCGCTCCAGACGGCGAAAGGCCAGGTCAGCCCCATGGGGTGGCCTGGCCTTCGTGATCTCCACTACTTCTTCTTGATCTTTAGTGATCAGCGCCGCTCGCGTGGAGGGAACGCCCCTACGGGTCATCAGCGCGCGGAGGCTCGCGCCTGCGGACGCGGAGAGAAGGCCCGGGGCCGGTGAAGACGTGACCGTTCTTCCCTGTCTGCTTCCGATACCTCGACCGCCCTCGGACACATTTGCGCGGCTCAAGCGTTCAACGGTCCGGCCGGTGGCGCGGCAGCTCAGGCGAGTATGGGTCGAGTTCTTTCGCGGAGTTGTGTCCGACAGGGCAAAGTCGGCATGTGGGCGTTCTTTATGACTACTACCGGGCCGCGGACCGCGAGGCGGCGACGGTGCGGCCGGACCTCGGGCGCACGGAGGCCCCGGTTCTGCCGGGCCAGCCGGTCTTCGACGGGGTGCGAGGAGTGGGAGGCGCTGCCGCCGGACTCGCCGTACCTGGACGGTCCGGGGATCTTCGAACTGTCGGCGTCCGTGCGCGACACCCTGGCCGACGTGGACGACGAGCGTCTGCCCGAGCTGGCGAGACAGTGGGCGGGGGCCGCAGAGGCCGGGAACCTGCTGTCCCTCGTCGAGGCGTTCGTCGGGCTGGCGCGCCGGGCCAGGGAAGCGGATGAGCTGCTCTACTGCTGGATGTGCATGTGAAGACCTGAAGACGACCGGCCTTCGCGGCTGTGCCTATCCTTGGGGGATGGTGCCTGGAAGGATCTTCGGAGCCGCGACGCGGCACGACGGCGATCCTGATCGGGTGGCCGCCCGTCCCCTTCTCCACTTCGCCGGTGCGGTCCTCAGGCGGTACGGCTGGTCCGTGCGGGAGGTCTGGTGGCAGTCGCCGGCCACCCGGGACGCGGGGGAGCCGGCCGGCTGGGTCATGGAGCGGGCTCGGCGGGCCCTCGACCCTGAGCGGGCCGGGCGCCTGCTCCTGGTCGGCGAGTCGCGCGGCGAGTCGCTCGGCATGCGCGCCGCGCCGCCGGCCGCAGAGCGGGGGTTGCCCGCGATCTGGCTCACCCCGCTGCCCAGGCAGAAGGCCGTCGGCGGGGCGCTGCGCCACGCTGCCGCGGAGAGGGACCGGTTCGGGGCGGGGCTGCGATCGTAGGCATGCGCGCACGAGCGATCTCCCGTGACGGCCTCGTCGAGGAGCTGGCCGAACTGGCCGCCGGGCGGCCGGGGTGGGTGCGGATGGCCGTGGACGGGGCTCCGGCGGCGCGTCCGGGGACGCTGGCGGACGAGCTCGTCGCCCCGCTCCGGCTGCGCGGGCGGCCCGTGCTGCGCGTGTCGGCGGACGACTTCCTGCGGCCCGCGTCGCTGCGGCTGGAGCACGGCAGGACCGATCCGGACGCCTTCTACGAGGACCGGCTCGACGTCAAGGCGCTGCGCAGGGAAGTGCTGGAGCCCCTGGACGAGGGCGGCTCCGGGCGGGTGCTGCCGCGGCTCTGGGACAGCCGCGTCGACCGGGCGTACCGGGCGTCGTACGAGGAGCTGGCCCCGGGCGGCGTGCTGATCGTGGACGGGACGCTGCTCCTGGGACGGGGGCTGGCGTTCGAGGTGAGCGTGCACGTGTGGCTGTCGGCGGGGGCGCTGGAGCGCGGGACCCCCGAGGACGAGCGGTGGCGGCTGCCCGCGTACGAGCGGTACGAGCGGGAGGCACGCCCCCAGCAGACGGCCGACGTCGTGGTCAGGGCCGATCATCCCCGCAGACTCGCCGTCGTGACCCGCGACGCTTGATGCTGGAACGCGGAGCGTGAGCGGCGCAGACTGGGGCGATGATCCCCAGCCACTGGTACAACATCGTTCCCGACCTGCCCGCCCCGCCACCGCCGCCGCTGCACCCGGCGACGCGCGAGCCCGTGGGGCCCGACGACCTGGCTCCGCTCTTCCCGATGGAGCTGATCGGCCAGGAGGTGAGCGGTGAGCGGTTCGTCCCGATCCCGCAAGAGGTGCTCGACGTCTACCGGCTCTGGCGGCCGACGCCGCTGATCCGGGCGCGCCGGCTCGAGAAGGCCCTCGGCACGCCGGCCAGGATCTACTACAAGTACGAGGGGGTCTCGCCCGCCGGGTCGCACAAGGCGAACACGGCCGTGCCCCAGGCGTACTACAACGCCCGCGAAGGGGTGCGCCTGCTCACCACCGAGACCGGCGCCGGGCAGTGGGGGTCGGCCCTGGCGTTCGCCTGCTCCCAGTTCGACATCGAGTGCCGGATCTGGATGGTGCGCGCCTCGTACGACCAGAAGCCGTACCGCCGCTCTCTCATGCAGGTGTACGGCGCCACCGTCCACGCCAGCCCGTCACCCATCACCGGCTCGGGCAGCAAGGTGCTGGCGGACGACCCGGACTCGCCCGGCAGCCTGGGCATCGCGATCAGCGAGGCCGTCGAGGTGGCCGCCGCCACGCCCGACGCCCGGTACGCGCTCGGCTCGGTCCTCAACCACGTGCTCCTGCACCAGACCGTGATCGGCGAGGAGGCGCTGGAACAGCTGCCCGAGATGCCGGACCTGGTCATCGGCTGCACCGGCGGCGGCTCGAACTTCGCCGGCCTCACCTTCCCGTTCCTGCGCGAGAAGCTGGCCGGGCGCATCCAGACGGTGTTCAGGGCGGTCGAGCCGGCCGCCTGCCCGTCGTTCACGCGCGGTGTGTACGCCTACGACTTCGGCGACACCGCGGGCCTCACGCCGCTGCTCAAGATGCACACGCTGGGCCACGCGTTCGTCCCCGACCCGATCCACGCGGGCGGCCTGCGCTACCACGGCATGTCGCCGCTGCTGTCGCACATGTACGAGCTGGGCCTGTTCGAGGCGGTCACCCGTGCCCAGAGCGAGTGTTTCGAGGCCGGTGTCCGCTTCGCCAGGACCGAGGGCATCGTGCCCGCGCCCGAGCCCACGCACGCGCTCGCCGAGACGATCGCCGAGGCCCTGCGGTGCAAGGAGAGCGGCGAGGAGAAGGTGATCCTGACCGCGCTCTGCGGCCACGGCCACTTCGACCTGGGCGCGTACGACCGCTACCTGGCCGGGCACCTGGAGGACTACACGCTGCCGCAGGACCGCATCGAGCGGGCCCTGACCGAGCTGCCGGGATGAAAGCGGGGTGGCCGCCGCGAGAGGCGGCCACCCGGTCAACGCGCCGTGGGGCGCTTGCCGTGGTTCGCCTTCTTCTTCTTGCGTGCCTTGCCCTTGCGTGCGCGCCTGGCCATAAGCTCGCCTCCGGTGATCGGGTAATGCCACGAGCCTCGCCGCCCGTGCTGACCAGCGCAAGCGCAGCACGCGAACTAACATTCCCCAACAATTCCGTGTCATAATTTGGTGGAATCTGTTGGAAGGAGCGGGCGTGCTCGCACAGCAGCGGCAGCAGACGATCCTCGAACGCGTGCGCAGCAACGGCGGAGTCCGGGTCGCGGACCTCGTCCGCGAGCTCGGCGTGTCCGACATGACCATCCGCCGGGACCTCGAGGTGCTGGCCGAGCGCGGCCTGCTGGAGAAGGTGCACGGCGGCGCCACCGCCCTGGGCCCCGGCTCCACCGAGGAGCCCGGCTTCACCGCCAAGTCGGCCCGCCAGCAGCAGGAGAAGGAGGCCATCGCGCGCCGCGCGGCCGGCCTCGTCCGGCCCGGCACGGCCGTGGCGCTCTCGGCGGGCACGACCACGTGGACGCTGGCCCGCCACCTGATCGCCGTCCCCGAGCTGACGGTGATCACCAATTCGATCCCCGTCGCCGAGGTCTTCCACCGCAACCCGCGTCCCGACCGCACGGTCGTGCTGACCGGCGGCGTGCGCACGCCGTCCGACGCGCTGGTGGGCCCGGTGGCCGTGGCCGCGATCCGCCGCCTGCACGTGGACACGCTGTTCCTCGGCGTGCACGGGATGAGCGTGCGGGCCGGGTTCACCACCCCCAACCTGCTGGAGTCGGAGACCGACAGGGAGCTGGTGACGGCCGCCGGCAGGCTGGTCATCCCCGCCGACCACACGAAGTGGAACACGGTCGGCATCAGCACCATCGCCGAGCTGACCGAGGCCGACGTGGTCATCAGCGACGCGGGGCTGCCTGAGGACGCACGCATGGAGCTGGCCGAACGGGCCGGAGAACTGATCATCGCGGAGGGCTCGTGAAGCGCACCATCACCCACCTGGCCGACGGCCGTGAGCTGATCTACTTCGATCGGCGGGACGACGCCGACCGGAGCGCGATCGACCGGCGGGTGCTCGACCCCCGGCCGGTGGCCTCCGAGTTGCGCTACGACCCGCTGACCGAGGAGTGGATCGCGGTGGCGGGGCATCGGCAGACGCGCACGTTCCAGCCGACCGGCTCGGCGAACGAGTGCCCGCTGTGCCCGTCGTCGGACACGCGGTCGACGGAGGTGCCGTCGTACGACTACGACGTGGTGGTGTTCGAGAACCGATTCCCCTCCTTCTCCGGCAATTTCGGGACTTACGCGGATGCGGGGGGCTTGAGTGAGGTCCGGCCGGGGGTGGGGCGGTGCGAGGTGGTCTGCTTCACCTCTGAGCATTCGTCGTCCTTCTCCAGGCTCTCCGACGGCCAGGTGGAGCTGGTCATGGAGGCGTGGGCCGACCGGACGGCCGAGCTGTCCGGGATCGAGGGCGTGGAGCAGGTGTTCTGCTTCGAGAACCGGGGTGAGGAGATCGGCATCACGCTGGCCCACCCGCACGGCCAGATCTACGCCTACCCGTACGTCACGCCCAGGACCAAGCTCCAGCTCGCCGCCGCCAGGCGCTACTCGAAGGGCAACCTGTTCGCCGACGTGCTGGCCGCCGAGCGGGCCGCGGGAACGCGCGTGGTGGCCGCCAACGAGCTGTGGACGGCGTTCGTGCCCGCCGCCGCGCGGTGGCCGTACGAGGTGCACATCTACCCGCACCGGCAGGTGCCCGATCTGGCCGCGCTGACGGATGAGGAGCGGTCGGCGTTCGCGCCCCTCTACACCTCGGTGCTGCGGGCCTTCGACGACCTGTTCGGCGTGGTGATGCCGTACATCTCGGCCTGGCACCAGGCACCCGTGCGGCAGGACCGCGAGCTCGGCTACCTGCACCTGGAGCTGTTCAGCATCAGACGGGCGCCGGGCAAGCTCAAATACCTGGCCGGGTCGGAGTCCGCGATGGGGGCCTTCGTGAACGACGTGCTGCCGGAGGAGGCCGCTCGGATGCTTCGATCACAAGTAGATCACTATTAGATTTCTAATGGGGGTCGCGTTACTCGTGATCTACCACTAACATCCCTTTTGTGCCGGCCGTAACATCCGGCACACGCCTAATCCCGGGCGAGTCGCCCGGGAGCCGGGGACCCATCCGCACCTGGGGTGAATCCACTTCGGTGGTAGGGCACGCAGCTCCCAGCCCGAACCCGTCAGCTAACCCGGCCGGCAGAGGGAGAGGAACATCCACGTGGCGGCTGTGTCCCCCGCGACTTTCGCCATCGGCCTCGTCACGGCCGCCGCCGTCGCACTCCTGCCGGCGACCGCGGCCTCGGCGGCGCCCAAGCCGTCGGAGGCCGAGCTCCGCGCCCAGCTCAAGCAGCTCAACGGCAAGATCGACAAGCTGATCGAGAAGTACAACCTCAAGCGCGTCGAGCTGGCCAAGGCGCAGGCGGCCGCCAAGGCGGCCAAGGAGCGGCTGACGGCCGCGGAGAAGACGCTGGCCGCCGCCGAGCAGCGGGTCGGCGAGCTCGCCAGGATGCGCTACCAGAGCCACGACCCGTCGCTGCCCTCCGTCCTGATGGTGCAGAACGGCGGCGGCGCCGCCCTGCTGGAGCAGCTGACGGCCGAGCGGCAGGCCCTGGTCCAGGGGGTGGCCAAGGCCCGTGACGACAAGAAGAAGGCCTCCGACGAGGCCGCCGCGCTGGCCACCCGGATCGGCGTGGACGCCAAAGAGGTCTCCGAACAGCGCGCCGAGGCCGAGGACGTCATCGACGACATCAAGAAGAAGCTCCAGGACCTCGTGCCGTTCGGCCCCGGCCGCAAGTCCGACGGCAGCTGGGCGCCCGAGCTGCCCACCGGCTCGGACAACATCACGGCCCGTACGCGGCTGATGAAGGCGGAGCTGGAGAAGAACTTCAAGCTGCCGTACACGGTGGGCTGCTTCCGCTCCGGCTCCAGCGGCGAGCACCCGCTGGGGCGGGCCTGCGACTTCATGATGAGCACCGGCGGCACGATGCCCGCGGCCATCAACAACGCCCTGGGCGACCGCATCGCGGACTGGGCGCTCAAGAACAAGGCCAAGCTCGGCGTCAAGTACGTGATCTGGAAGCAGCGCATCAACATGGGCTCGGGCTGGCGGGCCATGTCGGACCGCGGCAGCATCACCGAGAACCACTACGACCACGTCCACATCTCGATGTACTGAAGCTGGATAAGGTCGGACATCATGACTGACACCCGGATTCCGCCGGCTCTCACCGGCGATGAGCGGACCACGCTGAACAACTGGCTCGAATGGCACCGCGGCACCCTCGCAGTCAAGTGCGAGGGCCTGTCGGACGATCAGCTGCGCCTGCGCTCCGCCTCACCCTCGGCTCTGTCCCTGCTCGGTCTGGTCCGGCACATGGCCCACGTCGAACGCTCCTGGTTCCGCCGCGTGCTGAACGGCGAGGACCTCCCCAAGCTGTGGGACAAGGACCGCGACAACGACGCCGACTTCAAGGAGGTGGACAGCGCCTCCGTCAAGGAGGCCTTCACCACGTGGGAGGAGGAGATCGAGCGCGCCCGCGCCATCTCGGCCGCCAAGCCGCTGGACGCCGTCGGCGACCGCAACGGGCGGGAGTGCACCCACCGCTGGATCCTCATCCACATGATCGAGGAGTACGCCCGTCACAACGGGCACGCGGACCTGCTGCGCGAGCGCATCGACGGGGTGACCGGAGACTAGCGGGAGCGATCAGGGCTCGGTGCGGAACAACGCCCACACGGCCTTGCCGCCGCGCGCCAGCGGGTCCCAGCCCCAGCACTGGCTGTAGGTCTCGACGATGTAGAGGCCGCGCCCGTTCTCGGAGATGAAGTCCGGCTCCTTGGGGCGCGGCACCTCGTCGCTGGGGTCGGCCACCGCCAGCAGCACGTGCGGCTGTACGCGCATCAGCAAGAGCTCGATCTCCCGCCGCCCCGCCGCGTACATCGCGTACCGCACCGCGTTCGTCACCAGCTCCGACACCACCAGCGCGGCGTCGTCGCTGAGTTCGTGCAGGCCCCAGCCCTTCAGGGTCGAGCGGGTCACGTCCCTGGCCGTCTTCACGGAGTCGGCCTGAAAGGGCAACGGGCACGAGGTCGTGTACGGCTTGCCACCCATCAGCAGGTGGTCGAAGCCCACTTCGCGGGTGATTTGCAACGCATCGGCAGTGGCCAGAGGATCCTCCACCATGCTGCCGATACCTCCCCGTTCAGCCCGAGTTAGTGCATGTTTGGCCCAATATGCACTAAGCCATCATGGGTCACGATCGCTGCACCTGCAAGACCCAAATGCACGTGCACTTGCATTGTGCAGTAGCAAGCGGCGTTTTGGGGCATAACTCTGCTAATCGGACACGAGGTTGAGACCTTGTCATACCCGGCAATGTGGTGTCACTGTGTGTGCGGACCTTGATAGGAGGCAAAGTGACGCAGAACCAGCCGGGTTCCGGACCGACGGCGCTGCGCATCCTCCTGGGCTCCCAGCTGCGCAAGCTCAGGGAAGCGAAGAACGTCACTCGTGAGGAGGCGGGCCACCTCATCCGTGGCTCCGAATCCAAGATCAGCCGCATGGAGCTGGGCCGGGTGGGGTTCAAAGAACGGGACGTGGCGGACCTGCTGACCCTCTACGGGGTCGTGGACAAGCAGGCCCGCTCCGCCGTACTCGACCTGGTCGCCACCGCCAACGAGCCTGGTTGGTGGCACCGGTTCAACGATGTCCTGCCCACGTGGTTCCAGGCGTACGTCGGCCTTGAAGAGGCCGCCGCCAGGATCAGGACCTACGAAGTCCAGTTCGTGCCAGGACTGCTGCAGACCAAGGAGTACGCAAGGGCCGTCGTGACCGCCGGATCGGCGGGAATCGGGGCCGAGGAGATCTCCAGAAGAGTGGATCTCCGGCTGGAGCGCCAGCGGATGTTCGACAGGCCGGACGGGCCAGTGTTCTGGGCCGTGATCGACGAGGCCGCCCTACGACGACCCATAGGCGGCGTCGAGGTGATGCGGGCCCAGATCGAGCACCTCATCGACCTGATGCGCCAGCCCAAGATCACGATTCAGATCATGCCGTTCAGCTTCGGCGGGCACAGCGCGGAAGGCGGGGCGTTCAGCGTCCTGCGCTTCCCCGACACCGACCTGCCCGACGTCGTGTACGTCGAGCAGTTGGCCAGCGCGCTCTACCTCGACAAGCGTGAGGACGTGGACCGATACACCGAGGTGATGGAGCGGCTCTGTGCCGTGAGCACCACTCCGGACGAGACGGTCGAGCTGCTGCGGACGATCGCGGACGAGTTCTGACGGACGGTTACGGATGATCGCGGGCGACTTGTGACGGCGCGGACGTCGTTGTTGGGTACGCATCTGCCCTAGACTGGCCATCGGCGTTGGATCCCGCCGTAGCGGAGCATGCCCAACACCGCTCATGTGGGCGCGGCGCGTGTGCCGTAACCGATGGACGCGCCCGCGATCACTCGTAGCTTGATCAAGGAGACCATTCCGTGAAGACCGCTGTCGAGGAGCTCAGCCCGACCCGGGTCAAGCTCACTGTCGAGGTGCCGTTCGACGAGCTGCGCCCGAGCATGGATGCGGCGTACAAGAAGGTCGCGCAGCAGGTGCGCGTCCCCGGGTTCCGGCCTGGCAAGGTTCCGGCCCGCATCATCGAGCAGCGCTTCGGCCGGGCGGTAGTGCTGGAGGAGACCCTCAACGACGCGGTGCCCAAGCTGTACGGCAAGGCCGTCGACGAGGTCGACGTGTTCCCGGTCGCCCAGCCCGACATCGAGGTCACGAAGATCGACGACGGTGAGCAGATCGAGTTCACCGCCGAGGTCGACATCCGGCCCAACTTCGAGGTTCCCGACTACCAGGGCCTCGAGATCACGGTCGACTCCGCCGAGGTCTCCGACGAGGACGTCGACGCCCAGCTCAACGCCCTGCGCCAGCGTTTCGCGACGCTGACCGGCGTCGAGCGCGCGGCCGCCGCCGGCGACTTCGTCGTGATGGACCTGCGCGCCGAGATCGACGGCAACAACATCGAGGAGCAGCAGGCCAGCGAGGTCTCCTACGAGGTCGGCGCCGGCTCCGTGCTCCAGGGCCTCGACGCCGCGCTCGAGGGCATGTCCGCGGGCGAGGAGAAGAGCTTCAAGACCGAGCTGGTCGGCGGCGAGAACGCCGGCGAGGAAGCCGACGTGATCATCAACGTCAAGTCGGTCAAGGAGAAGGTCCTGCCCGAGCTCGACGACGAGTTCGCCCAGCTCGCCAGCGAGTTCGACACGCTCGACGAGCTCAAGGCCAGCATCCGCGAGCAGGCCCGCCGCAACAAGCTGATCGACCAGGTCGTGCAGGCCCGCGAGAAGGCCCTCGACACGCTCCTGGAGCAGATCGACATCCCGCTGCCGGACAGCGCGCTCAAGGCCGAGATCGACGCCCGCAAGCACAACCTCGACCACCAGGTGTCCGAGAGCGGCCTGAGCCGCGACGCCTTCTTCCGCCTCTACCAGACGACGGAAGAGGAGCGTTTCGCCGAGTTCGAGACCAACTCCGCCCGCGCGATCAAGGTCGGCTTCGTGCTCGACAAGATCGTCAAGGCCGAGGAGCTGGGCGTCTCCGAGCAGGAGCTGACCAACTTCGTCGTGCGCCGCGCCATGGAGATGGGCGTGCAGCCCAACGAGCTGGCCAAGCACCTCGCCGACAACGACCAGCTCACGCTGGCCATGGTCGAGATCGTGCGCGACAAGGCCAAGTCGGTGCTCGGCGACGCCGCCAAGGTCGTCGACAGCGACGGCAACGAGGTGGACCTCAAGGCGATCTACGCCGAGATCAACGGCCAGGAGGTCGTGGAGGAAGAGGACGCCGCCAGGGACGAGCCCGCCGAGGAGAAGTCCGAGGCCTGATCGCCCTCTCGCTCTTTTCCGAAGCCCCCGAACCGTCCGGTTCGGGGGCTTCGGCCTTCCCGGGCGCTCCTGAGGAGGGCGTGCGGCCGTGTGAGGCCCTGAGAGGGCTCGTGGGCACCCGAAGGGCTTCGACGGGCTCAGGGTGCCGGACCTGCGTTCAGCACGCCCTGCGCGGCGCCTCAGGGAACCAGTGCGCAGGAGGGCACGATGAACCTGCGCCGTCAGCGAACAGTACGGGGGACCGGGCATGAGCTGTGCGCGGCGCGCGTTAAGGTCACAAGCAAAGCCAATCGATTACGACGCATCGGAAGGTGACGCTGTGACCAGCCCGCCGACCTTCTATCAGCCTGAGTCGCGAGGCCGTGAGAACGGCTCGTCCTTCCGGCTTGAGGACCAGCTTTACCAGCGCCTGCTCCGGGAGCGCATCATCGTGCTCGGGCAGGAAGTCAACGACGAGATCGCCAACCGCATCTGCGCCGAACTCCTGCTGCTCGCGGCCGACGACCCCGACCGTGACATCACCCTCTACATCAACTCGCCGGGTGGCTCGGTGAGCGCTGGCATGGCCATCTACGACATGATGGAATACGTACCGAACGACGTTTCCACGGTTGTGATGGGCATGGCCGCCTCGATGGGGCAGTTCTTGCTCACCGCGGGCACCAAGGGCAAGCGATATGGCCTGCCTCACGCCCGGGTCATGATGCATCAGCCGTCCGGAGGCATCGGCGGCACCGCGGCCGACATCGCCATCCAGGCCGAGCAGATGCTCTATGTGAAGAAGACACTGGCCGAGCGGATCGCCCACCACACGGGCCAGCCGCTGGAGCAGATCGAGGCCGATTCCGACCGCGACCGCTGGTTCACGGCCGAGGAAGCCAAGGACTACGGCTTCATCGACCACGTGGTCCGCAGCGCGCGGCAGGTGCCCTCGCAGGGCCCGGTCTCCTAAGGGGGAGTAGAGAAGTGAACATTCAGAGCCGCTACGTTCTCCCCTCCTTCGTCGAGCGCACGTCATATGGCGTGAAGGAGATGAACCCGTACAACAAGCTCTTCGAGGACCGCATCATCTTCCTCGGAGTGCAGATCGACGACGCGTCGGCCAACGACGTGATGGCCCAGCTGCTGACGCTGGAATCGCTCGACCCCGACCGTGACATCAGCATCTACATCAACTCGCCGGGTGGCTCCTTCACCGCCATGACGGCGATCTACGACACGATGCAGTTCGTCCGGCCGGAGATCCAGACCGTCTGCCTGGGCCAGGCAGCCTCGGCCGCGGCCGTGCTGCTGGCCGGCGGCACCCCGGGCAAGCGCTTCGCGCTGCCCAATGCCCGGGTGCTGATCCACCAGCCGTCCACCGAGGGTGGCGGCCAGGGCAGCGACATCGAGATCCAGGCCCGCGAGATCCTTCGCATGCGAAACCTCCTCGAGGACATCGTGGCAAGGCACTCCGGGAAGACCGCCGCCCAAGTCCGCAAGGACATCGAACGCGACAAAATTCTCAACGCGGACGAGGCAAAGGCGTATGGTCTGATCGATGACATCATCCCGTCCAGGAAGAAGCGCGCTCAGGCCGTGGCTTCCTAGACGGGACGTGACGCACCGGAGCGCTGCCCAATAGGGCACGTTCCGGTGCGACTCGCCGCTAGGGGGCTCACTGAGGGCCCAGAAGACGGTAACGTCGAAACCTGAGCGGTTCGGCCTAGTCCGGAGGATGTCCGGAGACACTGCTCTCGCAGGAGCAGGGCGGTCCCACGCAAAGGAGTATCTGGGGTGGCACGCATCGGCGACGGGGGAGACCTGCTGAAGTGCTCTTTCTGTGGAAAGAGCCAGAAGCAAGTCAAGAAGCTCATTGCCGGTCCAGGCGTCTACATCTGCGATGAGTGCATCGATCTCTGCAACGAGATCATCGAGGAGGAGCTCTCGGAGTCCTCCGAGCTCAAGTGGGACAACCTGCCCAAGCCGAGGGAGATCTACGAGTTCCTCGACGCCTACGTCATCGGTCAGGACAAGGCGAAGAAGGCCCTCTCGGTGGCGGTCTACAACCACTACAAGCGGGTGCAGTCCGGTGACCGGGGCAGAGACGACGGCCTCGAGCTGGCCAAGAGCAACATCCTGCTGCTCGGCCCGACCGGTTCGGGCAAGACGCTGCTGGCGCAGACCCTGGCGAAGATGCTCAACGTGCCGTTCGCCATCGCCGACGCCACCGCGCTGACCGAGGCGGGATACGTGGGCGAGGATGTGGAGAACATCCTCCTCAAGCTCATCCAGGCGGCCGACTACGACGTCAAGAAGGCCGAGACCGGCATCATCTACATCGACGAGGTCGACAAGATCGCTCGTAAGAGCGAAAACCCGTCGATCACGCGCGACGTCTCCGGTGAGGGCGTGCAGCAGGCACTGCTGAAGATCCTGGAGGGCACCACGGCGAGCGTGCCCCCGCAGGGCGGCCGCAAGCACCCGCACCAGGAGTTCATCCAGATCGACACCACCAACGTGCTGTTCATCTGTGGCGGCGCGTTCGCCGGTCTGGAAAAGATCATCGAGTCGCGCATCGGCAAGAAGGGCATCGGCTTCAACGCCATCATCCGGTCGAAGGAAGAGGTCGACACGGCCGACATCTTCGGCGACGTGATGCCCGAGGACCTGCTGAAGTTCGGCATGATCCCCGAGTTCGTCGGGCGTCTGCCCGTCATCACCTCGGTGCACAACCTCGACCGCGAGGCGCTCATCCAGATCCTCACCGAGCCGCGCAACGCGCTGGTCAAGCAGTACCGCAAGCTGCTCGAGCTCGACGGGGTGGAGCTGGAGTTCACCGACGGCGCCCTCGAGGCCATCGCCGACCAGGCCATCCTGCGCGGCACCGGCGCGCGCGGGCTGCGCGCGATCCTGGAGGAAGTGCTCCAGTCGGTGATGTACGAAGTGCCGTCGCGCCAAGACGTGGCCCGCGTCGTCATCACGCGCGAGTCCGTGCTCGAACACGCCATCCCGACGCTCGTACCCCGCGACCAGCTTGCCGCCAAGCAGCAGCGCACGCCGCGGGAAAAGTCGGCCTGATCCCATAAACCACGGCAAGCGCCCCGGCGGAGTCGATCCCTGGGGCGTTTTGCTTTCCCACCTCCCTAGAATTGGTCACCGTGAGAACGCCAGAGCTGCCCACCCAGTACACCCCGGCCGACGTCGAGACCCGGAGCTATGAGCGCTGGGTATCCCAGGGGTACTTCACCGCCGACCCGGGCAGCTCGCGCGTCCCGTACAGCATCGTCCTGCCCCCGCCCAACGTGACAGGCGTCCTGCACATCGGCCACGCGCTCGACCACTCCATCCAGGACGCGCTGACGCGGCGCGCCCGCATGCAGGGGCGCGAGACCCTCTGGCTGCCGGGCATGGACCACGCCGGCATCGCCACCCAGAACGTCGTCGAGCGAGAGCTGGCCAAGCAGGGCAAGTCGCGCCACGACCTCGGGCGCGAGGCGTTCGTCGAGCGGGTCTGGGAGTGGAAGGAGGAGTCCGGCGGCCGGATCCTCGGCCAGATGCGCAAGCTCGGCGACGGCGTCGACTGGACGCGCGAGCGGTTCACGATGGACACCGGGCTCTCCCGGGCCGTGCAGACGATCTTCAAGAAGCTGTTCGACGACGGGCTGATCTACCGCGCCGAGCGGATCATCAACTGGTGCCCGCGCTGCCTGACCGCGCTGTCCGACATCGAGGTGGAGCACAGCGAGGACGAGGGCGAGCTGGTCTCGATCCGCTACTCCGACGAGATCGTGGTGGCCACCACGCGCGCCGAGACGATGCTCGGCGACACGGCCGTGGCCGTCCACCCCTCTGACGAGCGCTACGCGCACCTGGTCGGCACGATGGTGGAGCTGCCGCTCACCGGGCGCATGATCCCCGTGGTCGCCGACGAGCACGTCGATCCGGCGTTCGGCACCGGCGCGGTCAAGGTGACTCCCGCCCACGACCCCAACGACTTCGAGATCGGACGGCGTCATTCCCTGCCGTCGATCACCGTCATGGACGAGCGCGGCGTCATCACCGCGCACGGTCCCTTCCAGGGGCTCGACCGCTTCGAGGCCAGACCCGCCGTGGTCGCCGCGCTGCGCGCCGAGGGCCTTATCGTGGCCGAGAAGCGCCCGTACCTCCACTCGGTCGGCCACTGCTCGCGCTGCAAGACCGTGGTCGAGCCCAGGCTGTCGCTGCAGTGGTTCGTCAACGTGGGGCCGCTGGCCAAGGAGGCGGGCGATGCCGTCCGCGACGGCCGCACCCGCATCCACCCGCCGGAGCTGGCCAAGCGCTACTTCGACTGGGTCGACGACATGCACGACTGGTGCATCTCCCGGCAGCTCTGGTGGGGGCACCGCATTCCGGTCTGGTACGGCCCGGCCGGCGAGGTCGTGTGCGTGGGCCCCGACGAGGACCCGCCCGCCGGCTACACGCAGGACTCCGACGTCCTCGACACGTGGTTCTCCTCGGCGCTGTGGCCGTTCTCGACGCTCGGCTGGCCGGACTCGACGCCCGAGCTGCAGCGCTTCTACCCGACCTCCGTGCTGGTCACCGGATACGACATCCTGTTCTTCTGGGTGGCCAGGATGATGATGTTCGGGCTCTACGCCATGGACGGCGAGCCGCCGTTCCGCGTGGTCGCGCTGCACGGCATGGTCCGCGACCAGTACGGCAAGAAGATGTCCAAGTCGTTCGGCAACGTGGTCGATCCGCTCGACTGGATCGAACGCTTCGGCGCCGACGCCACCCGCTTCACCCTGCTGCGCGGCGCCAACCCCGGCGCCGACGTCGCGGTGAGCGAGGAGTGGGCGGCCGGATCCCGTAACTTCTGCAACAAGATCTGGAACGCCACCAGGTTCGCCCTGATGAACGGCGCGGCCGTGGGATCGCTGGAAGGGGCCGAGCTGACGGCGGCCGACCGGTGGATCCTGTCACGCCTGCAGTCCGTGGTGTCGGCCGCCGACGCGGCCTTCGACGAATACGAGTTCGCCAAGGCGTCCGACCTGCTCTACCACTTCGCGTGGGACGAGGTCTGCGACTGGTACCTGGAGCTGGCCAAGATCCAGCTCGGTGAGGGGCTCGAACACACTCGGCTGGTGCTCGGCCATGTGCTCGACGCGCTGCTGCGGCTGATGCATCCGCTCGTGCCGTTCGTGACCGAGGAGCTCTGGCGGGCCGTCACGGGCGGCGAGTCGATCGTGACGGCCCCGTGGCCGGAGGTCGACGCCCGCTACACCGACGCCGCGGCCGAGGCGGAGATCGGGGCGCTGCAGGAGCTGGTGACGGAGGTCCGCAGGTTCCGCTCGGACCAGGGGCTCAAGCCGGGCCAGAAGGTCGCCGCCCGGCTCGGGCTGGCGGGCACCGCGCTGGCCGGCCAGGAGAGCGCGATCCGATCGCTGCTGCGGCTCACGGAGCCGGCGGAGTCGTTCAGCGCAACGGCGAGCTTCACGGTGGGCGGGGTGACCGTGGAGATCGACACCGCGGGCGCCATCGACGTCGTGGCCGAGCGCAAGCGCCTGGAGAAGGACCTGGCGGTCGCCCGCAAGGAGGCCGCACAGGTGGCCGCCAAGCTGGGCAACGAACAGTTCATGGCCAAGGCGCCAGAAGACGTGGTCGCCAAGGTCAGGAGCCGTGCCGAGCAGGCCGCCGCGGACATCGCGCGCCTTGAGGCACAGCTCGCCGGGCTCGGGGTTTGAACCATACGAACGCGGGGAAGGTCCATTCGTTACCTAAGATGGACCTTCGACGCCGTCAGGGCTGCTACAGTTTTCAACGTAGGGCGGTTGCCCTGACACCCCTCCTGATCGACTCCCGGCTTTCGGGTGGTTCCAGCCGCTCGGTTGGACAAGCGCCGAAAGTTGGAGTAAGTTAGCAGGGTTGCCTCGAAGAGAGGCGAGTCCGGAAGCTACCGGATCGGGCGGTTTGACAAGGATCGTCCGGATCTGGTAACATAAAGGAAATGAAATGTGCGCCTCCGCGCTAGGATCTGAAGCAAGATCTTGGCGAGGATGTACGCGTCCGTTTCTTGAGAACTCAACAGTGTGTTAAAAGCCAGTGCATGAGATACACATGCATATCCCCGTCATTATTGACGGAAATTGCTTGGATTCACAATCCAGACGAAAGACATTGTTTGGAGAGTTTGATCCTGGCTCAGGACGAACGCTGGCGGCGTGCTTAACACATGCAAGTCGAGCGGAAAGGCCCTTCGGGGTACTCGAGCGGCGAACGGGTGAGTAACACGTGAGCAACCTGCCCCTGACTCTGGGATAAGCCCGGGAAACTGGGTCTAATACCGGATACGACCGCCCCTGGCATCGGGTGGTGGTGGAAAGTTTTTTCGGTTGGGGATGGGCTCGCGGCCTATCAGCTTGTTGGTGGGGTAGTGGCCTACCAAGGCGACGACGGGTAGCCGGCCTGAGAGGGCGACCGGCCA
>NZ_JBIEIS010000017.1:0-229364 GCF_043496855.1 Nonomuraea sp. JJY05 | reverse complement strand
AACCTGCTCAAAGGCAACCGCGGCATGGCGACCCGTTACGACAAGCTCGCCGTCCGCTACGAAGCCGTCGTCATCATCGCTGCGATCAATCAGTGGCTCAAGGCCTTATGAAACACGGCCTAGGCGTGCCAGAGGGCGGCAAGTTGTCGGGTGGCGAGGCGGGAAGGGACGGCGCGGAGCAGCGTGTCGCGCAGCCATGCGGCGAGGCCGGTCTGGGACGTCAGCCGCGACTGCCGGGACGCCGCCCGCATCATGCGGTTGGCGCTGGGTCTGCGCTCGGCGTCGTAGCGCAGGAGCCGCTCGGCGACGTCGGCCGGCGCGGCGCCGGTCAGGTGGCGGCTCAGTGCGGCCGCGTCCTCGAACGCCTGGCTGGCGCCCTGGCCGAGGTCGGGGGGCATGGCGTGCGCGGCGTCGCCGAGGAGCGCGATCCGCCCGGACACGAACGAGGGCAGGGGTTCGGCCAGGCGGGTGATCGGGTCGACGTAGATGTCGCCGGCCGGCGTGGCCTCGATCAGGGCGGTGACGAGGGGGTGCCAGTCGGCCATCAGGGACAGCATCTGCCGGCGCGCCTCGTTCGCCTCCGGCGGCGTGCCGTGCAGGACGGAGTCGGTGAACCAGTACAGGCGGTCCTCGCCGACGGGGAACAGGCCGAACATCGCCCCGCTGCGGCGATCGACCAGCTGACTGACGAGCAGGTCGGCGGCCAGGCCGGCCGGGCGGGGCAGCATGCCGCGCAGGTCCATCCGGCCGGTGCGCCGCAGCCCGGGGTGGCCGGGGAAGAGCTGCGCGCGCAGCTTGCTGCCGATGCCGTCGGCCGCGATCACGGCGTCCGCCCTCGCGACGGGGCCGCCGTCGCTGATCACGGTGACCCCGTCGGGGTCGGGCTCCAGGCGCTCGACGGGGGTCGCGGCACGCACCAGGGCGGCGGGCAGCGGGGCGCGTAACGCTCGGTGCAGTTCGGCCCGGTCGACGATGGCGGGCGCCCCGACCTCCTGCTGCGCCCGGGCCAGGTCGGTGACCAGCAGCGGCCGCCCGCGCCAGTCCCGCAATCCCCCGAAGGTCGCGCGCATGACGTGCCCGCGAACGTCGTCAGCCAGCCCCACCGCGTCCAGCGCGCGAAGCCCGTTGGGCATGACCACGATCCCGGTGCCGGCCTCCCTGAGCTCGGCGCCCCGTTCGAAGAGGGTCACCTCATGGCCCAGGCGATGCAGCCCCACCGCGGCCGCCACTCCTCCGAGCCCGGCACCGACCACGACGACCTTCATGGGACCTCCTCGGTCGATTCACTACGATCGTACTAGTACGGATATTGGTAGCATGACCGCATGCCCCCCACGAATCCAGCCCGTCGCCAAGCCCTGACCGATGCGGCCATCGAGTTGCTGGCGTCGTCGGGCGTGCACGGGCTGACGCACCGCGCGGTGGAGAAGGCGGCGGACCTCCCGCCGGGAACGGCCTCCAACTACTTCCGCAGCCGGGAAGCCCTGCTGGTGGCCGCCGCGGAGCGCATCGCCGAGCTGCACCACGCCGACACCGGCCGGGCCATGGAGCGACCCGCGACGCTGGTCGACCTGCTGGCGGAATCGCTGCTCACAGCGGCGACCACCCTGCGCAACCGCTATCTGGCGATCTTCGAACTGCAGCTGGAGGCCACGCGCCGGCCGTCGCTCGCCACGGCGCTCGCCGGCCTGCAGGACACGGCGCTGCTCGTCACCGCCGGACACCACGACCGGCTCGGCCTCACCATCCCGCGCGAGCAGATCCCCGCCATGATCGCGCTCTACGGAGGTGCGCTGTTCACCCTGGTCAGCGCGCCGCCGGGGAGTGTCAGCAGGGACGCCGTCCGGGACGTGGCGCAGACCATCGTGTACGGCTGCGCCGGAAGAAAAGGTCAATCCGGGGCAAAAAATATCGAGGGCAGCGACAAATAAGAAAGCTTCGTCAGGCCGCACTGGAAGCGTGTGCTAGGGTGGGGCAAGTTGCAGTTGTGGTACCCATGAGACTTGCGCGCCCGACGAAATACGATCTTCGGGCGCGTTTTTGCTTGCCGGTCATTTCCGGGATGGGTCATGTTTTCTGCACTTATCTAAAGGAGATCGGCATGGCAACCGGAACCGTCAAGTGGTTCAACTCTGAAAAGGGCTTCGGCTTCATCGCGCAGGACGGCGGCGGCGCCGACGTCTTCGCGCACTACTCCAACATCGTCTCCAACGGCGGCTACCGCGAGCTGAACGAGGGCCAGAAGGTGTCCTTCGACATCGTCCAGGGCCAGAAGGGCCCGCAGGCGGAGAACATCGTCCCCGCCTGACTCGCCGGAAAACGGGCCCGCACCCAGGGGGTGCGGGCCCGTTTTTCTTCAAGGAGCCTGGAAGGCCACCTCGGGGTTGGCGGCGGACGGGCCGTCGAGCAGCGGCCGGTGCTCGCCGCGTAGGTGCTGGTCGAAGAAGGCGCCCACATAGGCCGTGGTGATCTCGCCCGACCGTTCGCCCGAGAGCGGGGCGGAGGGGTCGCTGGCTCCCGCCTGCCCGCCGATGATCGGCAGGTCGATGAAGGTGAAGTGGCCGGAGTCGGCGACCGTCAGCCAGCGCTTCCAGCCGTCCAGCCGCTGCCAGGCCGTCGGCCAGCTCGTGTCGACGCCGTCGGGCGAGTGCTGGGCCTTGGTGCCGAGCATGAGGAAGGGCCGCTTGCCGAGGCCCGACCGCGGCACCTGCGCGAAGAACGTACCGTCCAGGTCCACCCCGGCGCGGATGCGGCGGTCGGCGGCCATGGCGACGGCGGCGGCGTTGCCGCCCAGGGAGTGTCCGGCGGCGCCGATCCGCCTCGGGTCGATCATCTTCCAGCGCTTCCAGTGGGTCAGCTCGCCGGCCACGAAGGAGAGATCGGTTCCTCGCCCTTCGGCGGCCTTGGCCATCAGCTTCTTCTCCGTTTCGTCGGAGGGGGCCCGCTCGATCGTCTCGCAGGCGACGCAGGTCAGGGTACGGCCGCCGGGGAAGGCGGTCCCGTACGACTCGTAGGCGTGGTCCACGAGCGCGACGACGTACCCCTTGGACGCCAGTTCCTCGGCGAGCGTCGTCAGGGTGGCGCGGTTGAGCGTGAAGCCCGGCGAGAGCAGCACCAAGGGATGCCTGCCACCGACCGGGCGGGCGCCGACGCGGGCGTTCACGCGGACGCCGGCGAGTTGCCCCGCCTTGAACCTGGTGTCCAGCTTCAGCCCCTTGAGCAGGAGTCCGGCCTCGTCGACGGTCATGTACGGGGCGGGGCTGCCGCCGGTGGAGGCGGGGTAGTACATCGACACCATCAGCTCCCGCCCGCCGGCGGTGGGCACCCACGGGTCGGGACGCTTCTTGTCGACGAGGTGCAGGGTGTCGCGCCCGACCGCGTACTGCCCGGTGGGGCGGGGTATGGAGAGGGCTTCCGCGGTGGCGGAGGCCGCGGAAGCCGGAAACATGGCGCCGAGCAGAGCGACGATTGCGGCCGCAAGACGAGATCTGGTCATGGCAGGAGCGTAGAAATAGCCCCTCTGTGACTAATACTCCCGAAAGACCCGTTCGCCCCCTTACTTTCGTCAACCTATTCGCCGGCGGCGCTCCGGTATTGGGCGGCGAGGGCGGTCGTCTGCTGCGCGGTGTACGGGTCGAAGGTGCGCAGCGCCCGGGCGTCCAGGCCGGCCAGCAGCTGGGCGGCCTGCGCGGGGTCGCCGTCGCGGCGGACGTACTCGTTGTCCTGGAAGCGGATCGACGGGCGGGCGGCGTCGAGCGCGGCGGTACGGACGATCGCCGCCACGACGGGGTCGTGACTCCCCGTCTCGGCCTGGCGGCGCTCGCGTACCCCTTCCAGCGCCTCGCCCGCCGAGGCGAGGGCGTCGCTGCCGCCGAGGGCGAACCACGCGCCGACCTCCGACGCGTGCAGCACCTCGGCGTCGCGCTCCTCCGCCACGCCCAGCGGGGGCGTGATGCGGACGCGCAGCGGCTCGCCGGTGACCACCCACTGCACGGGCTCGCCCGCCGGGTCGCGGGCGGGGATGCCGAGGACCGGCGTGATGTCGTATTCGCCGGGTTCGGCGAAGGTGAAGCCGGCCGAGCCGAAGGTGAGGTTGACGTTGTTGCTGAGCGCCCCGCCGGGCGGCAGGGTGAGCTTGGCGGTGGAGTCCATGCACCGCTGGGCGATCGGGGTGAACGCGGTCACGTCCGCCGGCGGGTCGCTGCGGCGGCGCACCAGGATCTCCAGCGGCCCGGCCTTCGGGTCGAGCACCCAGCGCTCCACCTCCAGGTCCGCCGCCGTGCGGTTCTCCAGGGTGACCTTGAGGAACACCGGCTGGCCGAAGGCGAAGACCGGCCCGGATTCGGGCGCGGCGAGCGCCAGCCGGTAGCCGTCGAACGGGATCTCGGGCGCGTACGGCGAGTGCCCGCCGCCCCCGTCGGCCCAGTAGCGAACGGAGTGGAAGGGCTCGCCCCCGGGGATCAGCGCCGTCAGCGGCCCGTGGCGGAGGAACGCCAGCTCGTCGGCGTCGAAGGTGAACGCGAACTCCCGCCAGTAGTCCTGCTCGTGCCCGCCGCCCAGGTAGCGCCAGTCGTAGTTCATGAAGGAGGTCGAGTCGGCCCGGCCGACCACGCGCTCGAAGCGGTGCGCGAGGTTGAGCGCGTGCCCGAGCTCGTGGACGATGGTCCTGATGATCTTCTGATCCCTGGTCGCCCCCTGGAACCCGGCGGTGAAGACCGCCGCGCCCTGCCGCTGGAGCAGCCCTTCGGCGTCGAACATCACCCCGGCCAGCCCGGGGATGGCCGCCCGGGACAGCAGGAGCAGATGCAGCTCCCATGCCCTGGCGCGCAGCGACGCGTCGCCGGTGATGAGCATGAGATCGCTCAGCATGGTGTAGAGCAGCGAGTCGTCCCACGCTCCGGCGATCCCGGCCGGGATGGGGCTCTGCCGCCCGACGTCCTTGACCGCGAACCCGGCCCCCCGCAGGCAGCCGTTGATCGTGCGCTCCACGCCCTGGAAGATCACCGGGTTCGGCGCCGGGACGTTCTGCTCCAGCTCGATCTCCAGGCCCAGCTCGCGCAGCGCGTCGTCCTTGTGCTCGACGGGCACGACCACCTCGGTCCGGGCGGGCAGCCCGTTCAGCGGGGCGTCGAGGGTGAACGTGACCGACACGCCGCCGGTCTGTGCCTGGGCCAGGGCCAGCGACCCCGTCGTCCTGTTCGTGGGACCGGCCTGCCAGATCGCCGGCCACGTCCCGTCGTCGAGCGCGACCTTGGTGCCGGGCGCGGTGCGCGCCGACGCCAGGTATGCCTTCCGGCCGTCCGCCGCGACCTGGAACACGTCCGCGCTGATCACCCCCGAGCCGTCCGCGTCCACCCGCAGCGTGAGCGCGATGCCGCCGCTCTGCCCCTCATAGCGTCCGTCCCTGATCATGGGATCTCCTCGATGTCGAATGCACCGTTCCAACGATGACGCACGGCAGGCCGGGATCGCATGAGTAAGCCCTACTCAACCGCCGCCTGGGCGATGGAGCGGTCGTCGTCCACCAGGAAGCCGCCGGACTGGTGGCGCCAGAGCCGGGCGTAGGGGCCGTCGGTCTGGAGCAACTCGCCGTGGGAGCCCTGCTCCACGATGCGGCCCCGGTTGAGCACGACCAGCCGGTCCATGCGCACGACGGTGCTCAGGCGGTGTGCCACCACGAGCGCGGTGCGGTCGCGCATCAGGTGCCACAGGGCCTCCTGGACGAGGAGCTCGCTCTCGGAGTCGAGGGCGCTGGTGGCCTCGTCCAGCAGCAGGATCGGGGCGTCGCGCAGGATGGCGCGGGCGAGGGCGAGGCGCTGCCGCTGGCCGCCGGAGAGCTTGACGCCGCGCTCGCCGACCAGGGTGTCGAAGCCGTCAGGCAGGGACTCGGCGAACTCCGTGACGTGCGCCGCCCGCGCCGCCGCGAGGATCTCGGCGTCGCTCGCGCCCGGCCGGGCGAACGCGATGTTGTCGCGCACCGACCGGTGGAACATGGCGGGTTCCTGGGGGACGTACGCGATGAGGCTGCGCAGGTCGGCCTGGCGCAGCCGGGTGATGTCCTGGCCGCCGATCAGGATCCGGCCCGCGTCGACGTCCATGAGGCGCAGCAGCAGCCGGGTGAGGGTGGTCTTGCCGCCGCCGGACTGGCCGACCAGCCCGATCTTGGTGCCGCTGGGGATGTCCAGGTCGAGGCCCTCGAACAGGGGCGCGGCGCCGTCGTGCGCGAACCTCACGCGCTCGAAGCGGACGCTCGAGTCGGCCGGGCGCAGCGGCTGCGGGTCGGCGGGGTCCAGCACGGTCGGCGGCACGAGCAGCAGCTCGGTGAACTGGGCGGCCTCGGTGAGGACGCTCTCGATCCGCCGGTAGATCTGGTTGAACTCGAACATGATGCTGATCGTGTTGGAGTAGTAGGAGAACACCACCACGATGGCCTCCACGCCCAGACCGCCCCGCAGCGCCACGGCGAGCAGCAGGCCGATCGCACTGGTGAGGACCGAGATCGGGGCGACGACCGTGTCCACCCGCAGGTTGCCGTAGTCCCAGGACCGCAGCGTCAGCCGCTGCTGCTCGGCGATCCTGGCCCGGTGTTCGGTGGCCTCGCGGCCCTCGGCGGCGAACGCGCGGACCGTCTCCATGTTGGCCAGCACGTCGGCGACGTGGCCGGACACCAGCACCTTGGCGGCCTCGCGATCGTCGACCATCGCCTGGCGACGGCGGATCAGCGGGGCGACGAGCACGCCGGTGACGATGATGAGACCGACGAGAACGAGGACCAGCAGCGGGTGATACTGCCACAGCACCACCGAGGCGAAGATCAGCGGCACCAGCTTGGCCATGATCGAGAAGGTGAGCAGGTCGGCGAAGTCCTCGAACCGGGAGGAGAACCCCAGCACCCGTTTGGTCAGCGAACCGGCGAAGTTGTTGTGGAAGAACGCGGCGTCCTTGGCCAGCAGCTCGTCCATGCCGACCACGCCGAGCCGTTCGATGCCCCGGGCGTCCGTGCGGTTGAGGAAGTGCAGCCCGATCCGCCACAGCACCTCGCCCCCCAGCAGCAGCGCGCCGAAGCCGAGCACGTACGGCAGGAGCGCGGCGACGCTGCCTTCCCCGCCTCCCGCCAGATGCCCCACCAGCCCGGCCACCGCCAGCGGCGCCAGGTAGAACAGGCAGATGTTGCCCAGCGCCGGCATCGTCAGCGCGGGCACCGCGACCCACCGCTGGCGGACCAGCTCCCCGCAGTAGTAGCGCAGTGCGAGCAGCACCGCCGACCTCCGCGCAGATGGAGCGCTTTGGGATTCCTCAAGTGATCCGAGCACAGCCATCCGCCCTCCCGAATGCAGACACCGCCCCGTTCATGCTGCCGTCCGGGGGTACGAGGGAGCGAACGATTTTTGGCCGCCGCCCCCTCGTACGACGCGGGTTTTACTGGATTGCTCCGAATTGGGAGAGAAGGTTCTGGTACCACGTGTCATACGGGTGGTTGGTCGCCGGATAGTTGGCCGGCGGGCTGGTCGCGTCGCCGGTGGAGTCGAAGTCCCAGCCTCGTACGATCCGTCCCGCCTGCCGGGCGGCGGTGATGAACGAGGACTGCGTGGCGGGCGCGGCGTAGAACAGCGCGCCCTGCTGGAGCTCGGCGCTGTCGCCCTGCTGGAACTCGTCGAAGGCGACCTGCTGGTAGCGGATGCGGTCGCCGGTGTACCTGTCGGTGTCGATGCGCAGCGTCTGCGACGGGGTCGGGCCGTCGGCGCCGGTCCACACGCGCACGCGTGACGTGCCGCTGGCCGAGGTGGCCTTGTCGTAACGGGCGTCGGAGGTCTTGGCGTTGCCGCTCCACGACACCGTCATCGCGCCGGCGTCGAGCACGCCGTCCCAGTTCCAGTTCTGGCTGCTGCTCTGGCTGCGGTGGATCTCGCGCAGCCGGGTGCCCGCCGGATCGGTGAACCTGATGGTCGGCTGGACGCCGTCGTCGTACTTGCGGCTGGCCGACCAGGTGATCTCGCCGTCGGCGCCGAGGCGGCCCACGCGGTACCACAGCGTGGTCGCCGTCTGCGACTGGTGGACCTCGACCAGGTCGCCGTTGTCGTTCAGTGCGACGGCCGGCGTCACGCCGTTGTCGTACTTGCCGTGGCGCAGCCAGGTCACGCGGCCGTCGGCGCCGTACGTGCCGGACCAGTACCAGAGCGCGCCCGCACCCGAGTCGTGCACCTCGACGACCTGGCCGCGGCCGTTGATCGCGATGGCCGGGTTGGAGCCGACGTCGCGCTTGTACAGGGTGCGGGTCGTCCCGTTGCCGGAGATCAGGGGCAGCACCCGGCCGCGCAGTTCGTCCACCGTCGGCGGGGTGGCCGGGTAGTCCTCGGCCCAGAGCAGCCGCGGGCCGAAGACGGAGACGAGCTCCTGGTTGAGCGCCGCCAGGTTGCCGGCGGCGTACGAGGTGTTGTCGGTCAGGTCGTCCTTGATGTCGAGGGCGACGACGATCGGGGCGGCGGCGGGATGCTGCGCCGACCAGGTGTTGATCACGTTGAGCCAGTCGCGCAGGAGGTTGGAGGCGGGGTTGCCGGTGTGGTCGACCTGGTTGCCCGGGGAGTCGTGGCCGATGGAGTAGTCGTTCGAGGTGGCGTAGCCGTTGTCGTGTATGTCGAGTTCGATGAAGCGGATGCCGTGGTCGAGCTGGTAGGCGATCGAGTTCCTGGCGCCGGCGACATTGCCCGAGTAGCTGTTGTGCGTGGCGCGGAAGATCGCCGAGGGTAACGGCTGGTCCGCCTGCGCCTCGGCGGGCCCGCTGATCAGCAGCGCGGACACGGCGATGGAGAGCACGGACAGGACGGTTCTTGATCGGAGCATGCTCTGATCATCACGTCGTGGATCTTTCCCGACAATACGGCTGCCGAGGCCGTTCAGGTAGGGCTGGCCCTACCACGTACACGCCCGCGCGCAGGGTCGATGCGCCATGGGCCCGGCTCGTAGCGTCTTCCCCATGAGAACCCTCCAGCGCCGCCTCGCCACCGACACCCGCTACACCCTGCTCGGCCTCCCGCTCTCCGTCGCCTCCTTCGCCACCACCGTGATCGGCGTCTCGGCCGGCCTGGGCAGCGCGGTCGCCTTCGTCGGCCTGCCGGTGCTGGCCGCGACCGCCGCCACGGCCAGGCACCTCGCCGACCTCGAACGCGTCGCGCTCCCCGGCGTGCTCGGCCACCCCGTCGCCCGCCCGGCGTACACGCCCGTCCCCGAGGGCGCGGGCTGGTTCCGCCGCGTGATGAACCCGCTGACCAGCGGGCAGGCGATGATGGACCTGCTGCACGGGATCATCGCGCTGCCGTTCGCGCTGGTCGCCTTCGTCCTCAGCGCCGTGTGGTGGGCCGGGGCCGTCGCCGGCCTCACCTTCCCCATCTACGGCTGGGCCATCGCCCGGATCCCCGGCGCCCTTGAGAACGGGCTGCCCGAGTGGCTGGGACTCGCCGCCACCCCCACGACGTTCGTGCTGGTCACCACGGCGGTGGGCGCCCTGTTCGCGCTGACGCTGGTGCCGGTGGTCCGGATGGCCGCCCTGCTCAAGGCGAGCGTGGCGCAGACCATGCTCACCCGCGCCGTCCACCCGGAGCCCGCCGTGAGCCGCGAGGCCGCCTGGGTGATCGCGCGATAGCCCGTCGCACTGACGGGTCAGGCGCGCAGCGCCTGGACCACGCGTACGCCGCTGAAGACCCCCATCGCCAGGTGCGCCCCGACGAGGGCGATCTGGAAGAGCCGCAGGGACGCGGTGAGCCGCGGGTCGTCGTAGCCGCCGTCGTAGAAGCCGGAGACGAACGCGAGACCCCCCGCGATCGTGAGCAACCCGGCGCAGACGGCGGCCACGCCGCGGTTGCGGCGGGTGGTCCCGAAGGCCAGGACGGCCTGGGCGATCATCATGGGGAGCGGCGCGGACAGGCGTGCTTCCGAGCCGAGCGCGTCGAGCAGGGTCGGGCTGAGCCCGGTGCTGAGGGAGATCAGGGCGCCCGTGACGTCCATGACGAGCAGCAGGGCGACGAGGGCTGGAACGGTCCGGTTCATGGTGATTCCTCCGTGTGTCGATGGATCAACCATGGGCGCCCGGTCGTCCGCGTTTCACGAGGCCACGGTCATGATCGCGACGGGACCTCCTGTCCCGTCCGGGCGGGACGTGACAGTCGGGACATCCTGTCCCGTGACCCGCGCACGCGCGGCGGGCACAATGGCGCCGTGCCACCACGCGACAGGCAGATCAAGGCGGGCGCCGCCGTCGGCGCGGCCCTCACGCTGGGCCTCACCGCGGCCGGCATCGTGCTGCACGTCGCCGACGGGCAGGCGCCCGGAAACCCGGATCTCATGGCGTGGTGGCCGATGAGCGCGACGGCCGCCTGCTCGTACGGCCTGTTGGGCGCCTGGCTCGCCGGCGCGCGCCCGCGGCTGGTCATCGGCTGGCTGCTGCTGGCGATCGGACTCCTCCAGGCGATCAGCTTCGCCGGCCCGCAGTATGCCGTGCACGCGCTGGCGGTCGGGCACCCCCTGCCGGGCGCCGAGGCCGCGCTGTGGGTCGGCAACTGGACGTGGCGCACCGGGTTCGCCCTCATCGCCCTGGTGCTGCCGCTGCTGCTGCCCGACGGGCGGCTGCTGGGACGCGGCTGGCGCCCGGTGATGTGGCTGGCGGCGGCCGGCGTGCTGGCGGCGAGCGTGGACGCGGCGAGGACCGGCTACACCGTGGACGCGCCCAGCCTGACCGGCACCCACCTGCGTAACCCCGTCGGCGTGGACCGGCTGCCGGCGTGGCTGGAGCTGGCGGTGAACGCGGTTCCGGCGGCCGCGCTGGCGTGCGCCCTCGTGTGCCTGTGGCGCAGGTGGCGCGAGGGCGGGCTGGCGCAGCGGCAGCAGCTCAAGTGGATCGGGCTGGGGTTCGCGGCCACGGTGGTGCTGTTCGGGCTGGGGTTCCCCGTCGGCCCGGTGGTGACCGCGGCGGCGATGCTGCCGTTGCCGCTCGGGTGCCTGGTGGCGGCCATGCGGTACGGGTTGTGGGACGTCGACGTGATCGTCAGCCGGTCGCTGCGCTACACCCTGCTCCTGCTGTGCGCCCTGGTCGGTTACACCGCGCTGGTGGACATCCTGAGCGGCGTGCTGGGGCGCTCGACCGGCGCGCCGCTGGTCGCCGTGGCCGTGGTGGCGCTGGCCGGCCGCCCGTTGGAGGGCCTGCTGCGGGGCCGGGTCAACCGGCTGGTGCACGGCCGGCGCGAGGACCCGTACGCGGTGCTGGCCGGCATCGCCCGGCGCCTGGACGCCGCCCGCGACGCGGACGTGGTCGGGGCCGAGCTGCTGCCCGAGATGACCCGTACGGTGGCCTCGACGATGCGCCTGCCGTACGTGGCGATCGAGCTTGCGGACGGCCAGCGCGTCGCGCACGGGAGCCCCGTGGCGGAGACCGAACACCTTCCCCTGCGTTACGGCGGGGCCGACGTCGGCACCATGCTGGTCGGCCACCGCGCCGACGGCCTGAGCCGGGTCGAGCGCAGGCTGCTGGCCTCCCTCGCCGAGTCCGCCGCAGTGGCCGTGCACACGGTCGCCCTCACGCGGGACCTGGTTCGCTCGCGCCAGCAGCTCGTCACCGCGCGGGAGGAGGAGCGGCGGCGGCTCTACCGGGAGCTGCACGACGGCTTCGGCCCCCTGCTGGCCGCGGCGGCGCTGCAGGCCGAGACCGCCCGCGACCTGATCGGCGAGGACCGGGCGGCGGCGACGCGGCTGCTGGACAAGGTGGTGCCGCGGCTGCGCGGGGCGGTGGACGACGTTCGCGGGATCGTGCACGGCCTGCGGCCGCCCGCGCTCGACGATCTCGGCCTGCCGTCGGCCGTGCGCGAGCTGGCCGGCCGGTTCGCCGGCGCGCGCCTGCGGATCGACGTCGAGATCGCCGAGCCCCTGGATCAGGCGCCGGCCGCCGTAGAGGTCGCCGCGTACCGCATGGTGGCCGAGGCCCTGACCAACATCACCCGCCACGCGGGCGCGGCCACGGCCCGGGTCGAGCTGCGACGCGAGGCGGACGATCTGCGGGTCGTGGTCGAGGACGACGGCCGCGGCATGCCGCGGGC
Organism: Nonomuraea sp. JJY05; assembly: GCF_043496855.1. Lineage (NCBI taxonomy): Bacteria > Bacillati > Actinomycetota > Actinomycetes > Streptosporangiales > Streptosporangiaceae > Nonomuraea > Nonomuraea sp. JJY05. The sequence goes on along the minus strand of NZ_JBIEIS010000017.1, from coordinate 217,281 downwards.
GCCGGTGCCGGGCATGGGGGTGGCGTCCATGCGGGCCAGGGCGCGCGAGCTCGGCGGTGACCTGACCATCGGCGCCGGGGCCGGTGGCGCCGGAACCCGCGTCGAGGCCCGCCTGCCGCTGCACACGCGCGGCGAGATCGAGCTGACCGAGGAGGTGCCCGCGTGAGAGTGCTCGTCGTCGACGACCATCCGCTCTACCGGGAGGGACTGATCACCGCCTTGGAGGCCCTGCCGGACGTGGAGGTGATCGGCGAGGCGCCCGACGGGCACGAAGCCGTCCGGCTCGCCGCCGAGCTGACACCGGACATCGTGGTGATGGACCTCAACCTGCCCGCGCGTGACGGCGGCCCGGCGCTCAACGGCATCGACGCCACCCGCGAGATCGTCCGGCACCGGCCGGAGACCGCGGTGCTGGTCCTGACGATGCTGGACGGTGACGACTCGGTGTTCGCGGCGATGCGGGCGGGCGCGCGCGGCTATCTCGTCAAGGGCGCCGACCGGCAGGAGATCGCGCGGGCGCTGCGGGCCGTCGGCAGCGGGGAGGTGGTCTTCAGCGCGGCGATCGCGGGGCGGGTGCTGTCGTGGTTCGCCTCCGGCGGCCGGGCGGCGACCACGCCGTTCCCCGAGCTGACCGAACGCGAGCGCGAGGTGCTCGATCTCGTGGCCCGTGGCCTGACGAACGCCGCCATCGCCAAGAGGCTGTTCCTGTCGGACAAGACGGTCCGCAACCACGTGTCCAACGTCTTCACCAAGCTGCAGGTCGCCGACCGCGCCGAAGCCGTCGCCCGGGCCAGGGACGCGGGCCTGGGCTCGGGCGGGTGATCACCCCGTACGGACCGGGGCGGCCGGCCCGACGCGGGCGGCATGTGGTCAACTGGCGGCATGACCGCGGAGAGCTGGGACGGGATGATTGTGCGTGAGCTGGGCCGCACGGGGCTGCGGGTGACACCCGTGGGGATCGGGCTGGCCGCGCTGGGCCGGCCGGCGTACATCACGCTCGGCCGGGAGGAGGACCTCGGCGGTGATCGCAGCGTCGACGCGATGCGGGCCCGGAGCTGGGCGGTCCTGGACGCGGCGCTGGCGGCCGGGGTGCGCTACTTCGACGTGGCCCGCTCCTACGGCCGGGCGGAGGAGTTCCTCGGTGGCTGGCTGCGCGAGCGCGCCATCGCGCCCGGGACGGTGACCGTGGGATCGAAATGGGGGTACGCCTACGTCGGCGACTGGCGGATGGACGCCGACCGGCACGAGGTGAAAGAGCTGTCCGCCGGGCGGTTGCGACGGCAGCTCGACGAGACCAGGAAGCTGCTGGGCGAGCACCTGTCGCTGTACCAGATCCACTCGGCCACCGTGGAGAGCGGCGTGCTCGACGACCAGGACGTCCTGGCCGAGTTGCGCGAGTTGCGCGCCTCCGGCGTGTCGGTCGGCCTGTCCACGACCGGCCCGCGTCAGGCGGACACCATCGACCGGGCGGTCGAGGTCGGCCTGTTCGACGCGGTCCAGGCGACCTGGAACCTGCTCGAACCGTCCGCCGGCCCGGCCCTGGACCGGGCGCATCGAGCCGGCCTGGGAGTGATCGTCAAGGAGGGCGTGGCGAACGGCCGCCTCACCGCCCACGCCGCGCCGGGCGCGCTCGCCCGGGCCGCCCGGGAACGCGGCCTCACCCCGGACGCTCTGGCCCTGGCCGCCGTCCTGGCCAGGCCGTGGACCGGCGTGGTGCTGAGCGGGGCCGCCTCGGTGGAGCAGTTCCACAGCAATCTCGCCGCGGTCCACGTCGCCTGGGGCCCGGAGCTGGACGAGCGGCTCGCCGTGCTGGCCGAGGACCCCGAGACCTACTGGACGACCCGGGGCTCGCTGGCCTGGCAATGACCGCAGGCGGCCGGCCGGATCGAAAGGACGGCGACCCGGCCGCAGGCGGCCGGCCGGCTCGGAAAACGCGTGCGGCGGCCTGGCCGCCCGCACCGAGGAGGCGGCGCTGCGGCCCCGCGCGGACTCACGTGACGGGCCGCTGAATCATCGCCGCCCCGCGCGGACTCACCTGACGGGCCGCCCGGCTCGCGCGGCGTCGAGGCGGCGCCGGGCCAGCTCCGTCGCGGCCCGGGCGGGGGTCACGTTCCGGTGTTCGGCCTCGCGGAGCAGTTCGGCGACGGTGAGCTCGATGGCCTCCACGCGCAGGCGGGCCTCCTCGGGAGTCTCGTGACGCAGTTCGACGGCGAGCGCGTTGATGGCGCCGCCCGCGCTGACGACGTAGTCCGGCACCCAGACGATGCCGCGCTCGTGCAGCAGGTCGGCGACGGGCTCGGCGGCGAGCTGGTTGTTGGCGGGCCCGGCGATGGCGGCGCAGCGCAGCTCCGGTACGACGTCCCCGGTGAGGATGCCACCCAGCGCGGCCGGGACGAGGAGGTCGGCCTCGGCGGTGAGGGCCTCTCCGGGCGAGGCCCAGGTCGCGCCGAGCTCGCGGGCCGGGGCCCGCTTGGCGGGGTCGATGTCGCCGACCAGCAGCTCGGCTCCCTCCTCGGCGAGCAGACCGGCCAGGCGAAGGCCCACGCTGCCGAGTCCCACCAGCGACACGCGCGCGCCCTTGAGGGTCCGGGTGCCGTGGAGGCGGTGGCGTACGGCGCGCAGGGCCGCCAGCGTGCCGAGCGCGGTGGCCGGCGAGGAGTCCCCGCTGCCGCCCCGCCCCACCGGCCGGCAGAAGACATGGGCGGTACGTTCGCCGATGACAGCCATGTCCTCGGGGCTCGTCCCGACGTCCGGACCGGTCGCGTACGTGCCGTCCAGGGCCGTGACGGCGTCCGCCACGTCCTCCAGCACCCTGCGGCGCAGCGCCGGATCCAGCTCGGTGCCCTCGGGCACGGCGACGACGGTCTTGCCGCCGCCGTTGGCCAGCCCGGCCACGGCGCACTTGGCGGTCATGCCGGCCGACAGGCGCAGCGCGTCGGCGAGCCCGTCGCGCCAGTCGGCGTAGCGCCAGACGCGGCATCCGCCGACCGCCTGGCCGAGCGCGGTCGAGTGGACGGCGACGATCACCGGCAGCCCGGAGCGCGGGCCGGTGCGGATGGCGACGTGTTCGTGGTCGAGTCCGGGCACGGCTGCGGTCCTTCCGGTCGAGCGGCATCAGGGCTCCAGCGTCCGCCATACGCCGGTGCGCGTGCCCTTCGGCCCGAACGAACGGCCGGAAATCGGCGTGACTCCGCGAACGAGGCGAACTTCGTTCGGCGATCGGGCAGCTCCGCCGACCGATCGGTGAGACATCGGATGAACGCTCCCCGTCGGACCTGCCCAGGCCGGGAAAGGTTCCGGAAATCGGCGATATAGCTCCGATCTAAGGCATTGACGTCCGCCACATCGCAGGGTCATATCGGTTGTAACACCCGACGGAAGGCAGGTACACATATGTCCCAGCCGAAAGAGCAGGGCAAGAAGCAACCTCGCAGGATCCACGAGAAGAAGGTCAGGACCCGCGGCGAGGAGACGACCTGGCACAAGCCCGACTACCAGGTCGTCGAGGCATCGATGGAGATGACCGCGTACTTCCTGGCCACCCGGTAACCGGGCGCCGCCATGCGACTGCAGGTGCTCGGCACCGCGGCCGGTGGCGGCGTGCCCCAGTGGAACTGCGCGTGCCCCGGCTGCTCCGGGGCGCGCGCCCATCCGGGCCGCCGCCGACGTCATGCCAGCCTGGCCGTCCAGCTCGACGACGGCGCTTACGTCGTCAACGCCACGCCCGACATCGCCGAGCAGATCGAGTCTTGCGCGTGGTTGCGCCCTGGGCCCGGTCCCCGCGAGTCGCCGCTCAGGGGCGTGATCCTCACCGACGCCGAGCTCGACCACACGATCGGCCTGCTCAGGCTCAGGGAGGCCGACGCGCTGGAGGTGCGTTCCACCCCGGTCGTACGGCACGCGCTGCGCCCCTTCGCCGAGCTCCTGCGCCCCTACCTCCAGCTGACCTGGGCCGACGCCGCCACCATCCCGGTGTCGGGCAAGCGGCCCCGGTACGCCGCCGACTCCCCCGAGGCCACGGGCTGGGTGTCGGCGCTGCGCCTCGGGCCGCTGGTGTACGCGCCCGCCATGGGCGAGTGGCCGGACGAGCTGGACGAGGCGTTCCGGCAGGCCGCGTGCGTGATCGTCGACGGCACGTTCTGGGACGACGAGGAGCCCCGCCGTACCGGGATCTCCGCCAGGACCGCCACCCAGATGGGCCACCTGCCGATCGAGGCGACCATGGAACGGCTCTCCAAGCTGCCCGGCCGCCGCCTGTACACCCACCTCAACAACACCAACCCCCTCGTGGACCCGGCGGCCGAGCAGCACGAGGTGCTCGCCGAGCTGGGGATCGAGGTGGCCGCGGACGGGATGGTGATCGACCTTTGAACGGCTTCGAGGCCGAGCTGCGCGCCGTACCGGAGAAGCGTTACCACCACCTGCACCCGTTCAACCAGCGCATGCACGCGGGCGAGCTGACCCGGGACGAGCTGCGGGGCTGGATACTCAACCGCTTCCACTACCAGCGGCACATCCCGGTCAAGGACGCGTTCATCCTGGCCAAGCTGACCACGCCCGAGCTGCGCAGGATGTGGTTGCGCAGGATCCAGGACCACGACGGCGCCACGCCCGGCGAGGGCGGCATCGAGCGGTGGCTGCGCCTGGGCGAGGCGGCCGGGCTGGAGCGGTCGCTGCTGCTGTCGGGCGAGGGCGTGCTGCCCGGCGTGCGGCTGGCCGTCGACGGCTACGTGAACCTGTGCCGCAACGGCTCCGCGCTGGAGGCCGTCGCGGCGTCGCTGACCGAGCTGTTCGCCCCGGACCTCATGCGTACGAGGATCGCGGCCTTCGAACGGCACTACCAGTGGATAGACCCGAACGGACTGCGATATTTCCAGGTACGCGTCTCCCAGGGCCGCCAGGACGGCGGCGAGGCCCTGGCCCTGGTGCTCGACTGGGCGCGGACGCGCGCCGACCAGGAGAAGGCCGTCGCGGCACTCGCCTACAAGTGCGACCTCCTGTGGTCCTTGCTCGACGCCGTGGACGGGGCGTACCGATGACCTGGCGACCGGGGCTGTCCCGCTCGGCCATGCTCCGCCACGACCCCGTACGCGGGGCGGACCTGCTGATCGTGCCCGAGCGGATCGTTGTGCTCAACGCGGAGGCCGCGGCCATCGTCGCCCTGTGCGACGGCGCGCGGACCGTGGCGGACATCGTGGCCGAGCTGCCCGAGGGCGCGGAGCCGGACATCGTGGAGTTCCTCGAACGGGTCCGGGCCGAGGGCTGGCTCCGGTGAACGCCCCCTGGGCCATGCTGGCCGAGCTCACGCACGCGTGCCCGCTGCGCTGCCCGTACTGCTCGAACCCCACCGAGCTGGCGGCCAGGTCGAGCGAGCTGGACACCGGCGAGTGGCGGCGGATATTCGGCGAGGCGGCGGCACTGGGCGTCGTGCACGCGCATCTGTCCGGCGGCGAGCCGCTGCTGCGACGCGATCTACCGGAGATCGTGGCGGCGGCTGACCAGGCGGGCGTCTACACGCAGCTGGTCACCAGCGGCGTCGGGCTGACCGAGCGCCGGATGGGCGAGCTCGCGGCGGCGGGGCTGCGCAGCGTGCAGCTGTCGGTCCAGTCGGCCACGGCGCAGGAGTCGGACCGGATCGCCGGGGTCGCGTCGTTCGCGAGGAAGGAGCGGGCCGCCGCGGCGGTGGTCGCGAGCGGGCTGCCGCTCGGGCTCAACGTGGTCCTGCACCGGGCCAACCTCGACGCCGTCGGCGAGATCATCGAGCTCGGGCTGGCGTGGGGCGTGGAGCGCATCGAGCTGGCCAACACCCAGTTCTACGGGTGGGGGCTGCTCAACAGGCCGGCGCTGCTGCCTACGAGGGAGCAGCTCGCCCGCGCCGAGGCCGTAGTCCAGAAATATCGGGAAAAAACGGCCGTTGAGCTGATCTGGGTGATCCCGGATTACTTCGACGGCGTGCCCAAACCCTGCATGGGCGGCTGGGGCGCGATCTCGATCACCGTCGCGCCCGACGGCCGGGTGCTGCCCTGCCCGGCGGCGTACGACCTGCCGCTGGACCTGCCCAACGCCCGCGATCACTCGCTCGGCTGGATCTGGGAGCACTCGCCCGCCTTCAACGCCTACCGGGGCACCGGCTGGATGCGCGAGCCGTGCGCGAGCTGCCCGCGCAAGACGCTCGACTTCGGCGGCTGCCGCTGCCAGGCGTACGCGCTGACCGGCGACGCCGGCCGTACCGATCCGGCCTGCGGGCTCTCCCCCGACCACCACCTCGTCACGGAGCTGACGGCGGGCGGCACGTACACCTACCGGCAGCCGGCGCGCTAGGAACGGCGGCGTATGCGCGGCGTCAATCCCCCATGGATGACCGCGCGGCCGCCGCCGAACTCGCCGGTGGATCAGCCCATGGGCAGGGCCGCCGGTCGCCGTGAGTGGAACCGCAGCAGCCGGCTCAGCGCGGCGTCGCACTGTTCGACGCCCTCGCACGCCCAGGCCTGCCGCCTCGCGAACGCCTGGACCAGGCCGTGGTACCGGTAGGTACCGCCCGGCCCGGCCAGCAGCAGGTGGGCGTCGACCAGCGACTCCAGCAGCCGATGGGCCCGCGGTCGCGGCAGGCCGAGCAGCGCCGCGACCGACTCCGCCGTCAGCTCGCCGTAATCGGGCAGCGCGGCGAGCCGGAAGGCCGTGGCCTGCTGCGGATCGAGCCGGCTCTGCGCCAGCAGCAAGGGGGCCTCGATCAGGGCGCAGCCGTCGTTGGCGCCCGCGGGCCGGTACAGGTCGTCCTCCAGGCGCATGCGGACCTGCCGTACCGTCCAGTGCGGCCTGGCCTGCAGCAGGTCGGCGGCCACGCGTACGGCCAGCGGCTGGTGCGAGCACAGATCGACCAGCTCGACCGCGTCCTGCCGGTGCCCGAGGACCCGCCCGTGGCCGGCCAGCCGGGCCAGCAGCTCCAGCGCGTCCGCCGGGGGCAGGGCGTCGAGCCCGATCCAGCGGACGCCGGGCAGGTCGATGAGGTGCCGCCAGGTGGTGACGATCGCGGCACAGCCGGGTGCCGCCGGCAGCAGGTGGCGTACCTGGTTCGCGTCGGCGGCGTCGTCCAGCAGGATCAGCGCCCGCCGGTCGGCCAGCACGGTTCGCCACAGCGCCGCCCGCTCCTCCAGCCGGTCGGGCAGCCGATCCGCCGGCACGCCGAAGGAGCGCAGGAAGAAGCCCAGGACCGCGGCGGGGTCCGCCGGGCGACCGGCGGACGTTCCGAGATCCGCGTAGACCTGGCCGTCCGGGAAGCGGTCCCGCATCGCGTGCGCCGCCTGCACGGCCAGCGCGGTCTTCCCCACCCCGCCGAGCCCGGTGATCGCCACCACCGGCGTCCACCCGGCGGGACCGAGCGTGTCGTGGACGGCGGCCAGCTCCGCCTGCCTGCCCACGAAGCCGGGCGGCGCGGCGGGCAGCTGGGCGGGCGGCCGCTCGGCCGCGACGGCCGCAACCGGGCGCGGCGCCGGCGGCGCGAGCCCGGGGTCCGCGCGCAGGATGCGCTGACGCATCTCGCGCAGGCCGGCGCCGGGATCGATGCCGAGCTCCGTGGCGAGCAACCGCCGCACCTCGTCGTACGCGGCCAGCGCCTCCGCCTGCCGGCCCGACCGGTAGAGGGCGAGCATCTGCAGCTCGCGCAGCCGCTCGCGCATGGGCTCGGCGGCGACGGCCCCGGCCAGCTCCTCGCTCGCCTCGGCGTGCCGGCCGAGCTCCAGGTCGAGCGACAGCCGCTCCTCCAACGCGGCGACCCTGCGCTGGACCAGGCGGGTCCGCTCCTGGTCGACGTAGTCGCCGCGGGCCCCGCCCAGCGGCGGCCCCTGCCACAGCCGCAGGGCGCTGCGCAGCAGGCCGGCCGCCTCGGCCAGGCTTCCCCCAGCACGTACGGCCGGCGCCTCGGCCAGGCTTCCCCGAGCGCGCACGGCCTGCGCCTCGCGCACCTGCCCGAGGAAGGTGTGCCAGTCCACGGCCACCGCGCCGGCGGATATGGCGTAGCCGCAACCGGACGACCTGATCACCCGGTCGTCGTCCTCGGCGGCCGACACGACGCGGCGCAGCCGGCACACGTAGGTACGCACGACGGCCCGCGCGCTCTCCGGCGGCCGCTCCCCCCACAGCGCGTCCACGATCTCGTCCATCGACGCCGCCTCGCCCTCGCGTAACAGCAGGAAGGCGAGCAACGCCCGCTGCTGGGGCGCGCCGAGGTCGAGCTCCGCGTCACCGCGCCACCCCCGGACCGGCCCCAGCAGGGCGAACCGCAACCCCGTCCTCATGATCGATCGTTCCTTCCCCGCGCTTCACAGTTCGGTAAGACTCCTGGTCAGACCGCGGGAAATCGTAGGCCGCCCTTGTGACCAAGAACTGACCGAAGTGTGATCGCGGCTCACCCTCGACGAGCCGCCACCAGTTCGGCGATCGACTCCAGGGCGTCGAAGCGGGCGATCTCCTCGCGCAGCTCCCGTGCGCGGGCGCGGTAGGACGGCGTCGACAGGACGGTGTTCACGGCCGAGCGGAGTGCGGCGTCGTCGGGTCGCGCCGTGCCCAGGTTGACGCCCGTACCGCTCCACTCGACCCGGGCTGCGATCAACGGCTTGTCCTCCGTGACGCCCCCGACGACGAGCGGGACACCGTGCCGCAGGGCGGTGTGCACCCCGCCGTAGCCACCGTTGGTGACCAGGACGTCGGCATGGGGCAGCAGCAGGTCGAAGGGGATGAAGTCGGCAAGCCTGGCGTTGCCGGGCACGGTCCCCATGATGTTCCGCACGTCCTCGACGCCGCCCGGCCGCGCGGTGGCCGCGACGACGAGGGCGTCGGAGTCGGCGAGGACGCGCAGCGTGGGGACGACCAGCTCCTCCAGGTCCACGTTGGCGAACGTCCCCTGCGTGGTCACCACGACCGGGCGGCCGTCCGACAGTTCCTTCCACCACGACGGCCGCTCGAAGGCCCCGGCAGCTGCCGACGGCACGGGGCCGACGAAGCGGAAGGAGCTCGGGAGGTCGTCACGGGGGAACTCGAACCCGGGGACGGTCAGCTGCAGGTAGTGGTCGGGGACGGTGATCAGGCCGGTGAGCGCGAACTCGGGAAGGGCCACCCCGACCGACTCGAACAGCTTCTCCAGGTGCTGCTGCGCGTCCACGTGGATCTCCGGGCCCCAGCCGGTCGCCGGGGGCGGCGGCGAGACGCCCACGCTGACGGTGATCGGGCGGGTGCCCGGCCCGGCGGCCAGGGAGAGCGGCAGGGCCCCGAGGAACAGGTTGTCGGTGATCACCGCGGTGGCCGGGATGTCGGCCAGCAGCCGCCGCAGCGCCTCGTACTGGGCCGGGATCGGGTCGCCGAAGATGTGCTTGACGTCGAACCCGAGCTGGACCGGGCCAGGAGGGAGCTGGCTCCGTTCGGGAAACTCCAGGTCCATCCGCCGGTCGTCGTAGTCGGCTCCCTCGGGCAGCGCCGTGAAGTACGCGCCGACGGCCTCCGTACGCTCCTTGAACCTCGAGCCGGTGAGGAAGGTCACCTCGTGACCGCGCCTCACCAGGTCGGCGGCGACGGTGAGGAGGGGCGCCACGTGCCCGTGGGCGGGTGTGGCGGCGATAATGATCTTGGACATTGACATCTCCACTGTCAGAACGTGCGAAACAAGCGGTGGTCGTACGTTCGCTCTTGTGTATGGCCAGTGACCGGAGCCGGCACATGCGAACGGCCGTCGCCGGAGCCCGGTGCTCCGGCGACGGCCGCGCCCGTTACCTCAGGACCTGCTTTTCTTGCCCAGCATGCTCGTGGCGGCCGCCACGCAGATGACGGCGAGGACGAGCTGCACGACGATCACCAGCCAGGTCTTCTCGCTGAAGCCGAAGAGGTAGGCGATCCCGGTGCCGACACCGGCGGCCACGATGCCCGCGGCGATGGTGGCGAACCAGCCGATGTCCTGGCGTCCGGGCAGGAGCAGCCGTCCCAGGCCGCCGACGATGGCCCCGCCGATCACGGCGCCGAGCAGGATGGTGAGCATTCCGTTCTCCTTGTGTGAGTGTTCTCCGGCGGGCCGGGGCTTAGTTGCCGCCGTCCTGCTGGGCGAGGTCGCCGCAGGTGAAGCCCGCTCTGCGCTCGGGATCGAGCTGGATCTGGCCGAGGTTGGTGGTCTCCATGGGCCTGCGGAAGGTCTCGAGCTTGTCGCAGTCGTAAAGGACGTACGTGCCGTCGCTCTCGCCGAGCAGCATCATCCAGCGGCCGTCGTAGAGCGGCTTGTCGTCCTCGGCGCTCTTCACCACCGCCCACTGGTCCTGGAAGCCGACCGCGTTCAGCAGCTCGCTGGCCTGGCCGGTCTCCTGGACGTCGATCGCGCCCTCGACCAGGCTCAGGATGAGCAGGAACCCCAGGCCGACGCCGGTCAGGCCGCCGACGATCACCTTCGTCCCGGCGCGCCCGACGGGCTTGCGGCGTAGCAGCCGGAACGGGATCAGGAAGGCCAGCACGCCCAGCCCCACCGCGACGACGACCATGACGAACAGGTCGAGCGTGCCGAAGATGCGGAAGACGCCCCAGTACGTAGCCCCGCACCACAGCGCCGCCACCGTGGCGGCGATCCAGGGCCGCTTCCTGATCCCCTGGTAGAACCTGTTCGCCGCGCCACCGGTGATCTTGTCGATCAGCCATGCCAGGCCGGCGATGACGCCGAGCAGCGGAATGGCGACCAGCAGGAGCAGGACCAACGTGCTCGTCAGCCGGCCGAGCAGGACCGACTGGTCGACGCCCACCTGCTGCGGGTTGACGCCGAAGACGGCGTACATCTGCTCGACGCCGATGTAGAGGACCGCGTAGAGCGCCACCGTGATCGGCACGACGACGGATCCGATGCGTTCGAGCAGCGCCATGACGCCGCCCCCGTCCTCCTGCTCCTGCTCCGTGGTGACGGCGCTCTCCGGAGCTTCGGGAGGGTACGGGTGCTCCGGCGATATCCGATGACTCGACATGGCCCACGACCGTAGGACCCGTTTGCATGCGGAACGTTGACGGCGCGTATATGTGGCCTCGAGCCTCGGTCGCCTAGTGCGCGCCGCCCGGCTCGGTGAGGTGATCGAGGAGGACCTGGCTGATGTCCTCCAGCTGCCGGAGCTGCTCCGGGGTGAGCAGGTCGATCAGGTGCTCGCGCACGCCGGCCACGTGGCGGGGAGCCGCGGCCCGCAGGGCCTCCAGGCCGTCGTCGGTCAGGACGGCGAGCCAGCCGCGCCGGTCGCCCACGTAGTGCTCCCTGCGCACCCACCCCTTCTCTTCGAGCTTGTTGACCGCGTGGGAGATGCGGCTGGGCTTGGAGTTGGTCCAGTGCGCCAGCTCGCTCATGCGCATGGTCCGCTCAGGCGCCTCGGAGAGCAGGACCAGCAGCTCGTAGTAGGTCGGCGGCATGCCGGCCCCGGCCAGCAGGTCGCGCTCCAGGCGGTCGGTCAGCAGGCGGCTGGCCAGCCCGAAGGCCCGCCAGGCGCGCTGCTCGTCGTCGTTGAGCCATCGTGTCACAAAGTCATCGTACTCAATAGTTTCGTGCTGAAATAAGCTTAGGACGCCTTCGCGGGAGCGGAGTCGATGAGCTTGAGGGGTTCGACCCTGCCCATGATCACCAGGTAGTTGAACGCGCCCACGAGGGCGATCACCCCGATCACCAGCAGCGGCACCACGAACGACCCCGTGGAGTCGACCAGTGCGCCCACCACGATCGGCGTGATGATCCCGGCGAAGTTGGACGCGAAGTTCTGGACGCCGCCGATGGATCCCACGTGCTTGGAGCTGGGCGCGACGTCGGCGGGCAGGGACCAGATGCCGGTGCCCGCGACGGTGAGGCTGCCGTACGAGATCGACAGCAGCGCCAGCGCCATCCACGCCTCGGGCACCACGGCGGCGAACATGATCACCGATCCGCCGGCGAGGCCGCCGACGATGACCGTCTTGCGTACGCGGGTGACCGAGGCGCCCCTGCGGATGGCCCGGTCGGCCAGGAAGCCGCCGGCCCATCCGGACAGCACCGCGAACAGGCCCGGCACGGCCCCGAAGAAGCCCAGCTTCAGCAGGGAGAAGCCGCGTTCGGTCACGAGGTACGTCGGGAAGAAGGTGATGAAGAAGTAGATGGCGCTGTTCAGGCAGAAGAAGCCGAACATCATGCTGAGCACGGTGCGATAGCGGAACAGCGACCGCCACGGGATCCGGGCGGCCCCCTCGGCGTCGGTCTCCGCGGTGCGGGCGCCGCCGCCCTCGATGTACTCGATCTCGGCCGCGCTCGCGGCCGGGTGCTGCCGCGGGTCCCGGTAGACCTTCCACCAGAGCAGCGCCCAGGCGACCCCGAGCACGCCGATGACGACGAAGACGGCCCGCCAGTGCAGCAGCGCGATGAGGCCGGTCACCACGGGGAGCGCGATGACCGCGCCGACCCTGGAGCCGGAGTCCCAGATGCTGGTGGCGAAGGCCCGCTCCCTGGTCGGAAACCAGGTGCCCACGACCTTGGCCGCGGTGCTCGGGGCCGGGCTCTCGCCCACGCCGAGCAGGAAGCGGAGCATGATGAGGGACCAGAAGCCGCGGGCCAGCCCGGTCAGCGCGGTGAAGATCGACCACCACACCGCGGCGAGGAAGAACGAGCGCCGCGGCCCGACCTTGTCCACGTACCATCCGGCGACGAGCTGGCAGGCGTCGTAGGCCCAGAAGAAGGCGGCGAAGACCAGGCCCTGCTGGGTCGCGGAGAGGTGGAAGTCCTCTCCCATGAACGGCAGGGCGACGCTGAGACTCGCGCGATCGAGGTAGTTGATCGACAGCCCGGCGAACGCCAGCCAGATGATCATCCATCGGACCCGCGTGACTCCGGTGCGCGGCGTGAGCGGTGGGGGATGCGCTTGCGCCATAGCGACGCCTCCTTCGTACAGCTTTCCAAAATCATCTGATGAATAGTCGCGTAACGTCAAGGTTTCCTGGGGATTTTCCGGACGTTACCTCACTAGAGGCTCAATTGGTCTGATGATTGCCGTGTTGTTCGGCAAGGGACTGCGGCCCGGGTCCTAAACTGGGCGGATGACTACCCGCGAGCCGCGCGCATCGCAGTCCGACATCGTGGTCGAGGGCATCAAGCGCATGATCATCAGTGGCGCCCTCACGGCGGGATCCCGCCTGCCCGTGGAGAAGGACCTGGCCGCGCAGCTCGGCGTGTCCCGCAGCTCGCTGCGCGAAGGGGTGCGCGCCCTGGTCATCACCGGGGTGCTGGAGACGCGGCAGGGCGACGGCACCTACGTGACCGCGCTCGACCCCGGGATCCTGCTGAGCCCGATCGGGTTCCTGGTCGACCTCCACCGGCCGGAGAACGTCGCCGACCTGCAGGCCGTGCGGCGCGTGCTGGAGACGGAGGCCGTGGGGCGCGCCGCGATGCGCGTCACCGAGGAGGAGCTCGACCAGGCCGAGCAGATCCTGGCGTCCATGGAGCTGCTGCTCCAGGCCGAGCGGGTCGACCACGAGGCGATCATGAACGCCGACATCACGTTCCACCGCCTCATCGCCTCGGCCTCGCACAACACGACGCTGGAGGCGCTGATCGAGGCGCTGGCCAGCCGTACCGTGCGGGCCCGCCTGTGGCGGGCCATCAACGCGGAGGGGGCCGAATTCGACACGCACAAGGAGCATCGGGCGATACTCGACGCGCTCAAGAAGCGCGACCCCGACGCGGCCCGGCTACGGATGGGGGTGCACCTGCTCGCGGTGGAGCAGTTCCTGTCGGCGCATCAGGACTCCGTGGCGCTGGCCCAGTAGTCGCCGTCCGGGAAGGTGAACGTCTTGAGCGTGGCGTCGTACATCCGGGCGCTGTAGCCGGGCTGGACCGGCAGCACGTACGCGCCGTTCTTGACGACGCAGGGGTCGACGAAGTGCTCGTGCAGGTGGTCGACGTACTCCGTCACCCGGCCCTCGAGCGAGCCCGAGACCGCGACGTAGTCGAAGATCGACAGGTGCTGGACCAGCTCGCAGAGGCCGACGCCGCCCGCGTGCGGGCACACCGGCACGCCGAACTTCCTGGCCATCAGATAGACCGCGAGGATCTCGTTCACGCTGGCGAGCCTGGCCGAGTCGAGCTGGCAGTAGTCGATGGCCTCGGCCTGGAACATCTGCTTGAACAGCACCCGGTTCATCCCGTGCTCGCCGGTGGCCACCCCGATGGGGGCGACGGCCGAGCGGATGGCGGCGTGACCGAGGATGTCGTCGGGGCTGGTGGGCTCCTCGATCCACAGCGGCCTGAACTCCGCGAGCGCGCGTACCCACTCGATCGCCTGCGGCACGTCCCACACCTGGTTGGCGTCGATCATCAGGTTGGCGTCCTCGCCGATCACCTCGCGGGCGATGCGCAGGCGGCGGACGTCGTCGTCGAGGTCGGCGCCGACCTTCAGCTTCACGTGCTTGTATCCGGCGTCGACGGCCTCCTGGCACAGGCGCCGCAGCTTCTCGTCGGAGTAGCCGAGCCAGCCCGCGCTGGTCGTGTAGCAGGGGTAGCCGGCCTCGGCCAGCTCGGCGACGCGGTCGGCGCGGGTCGGCGCCAGCTCCTCCAGCAGCGCCACCGCCTCGTCGCGGGTGAGCACGTCCGACAGGTACGACAGGTCGGCGACGTCGGCCAGCTCCTCGGGGGTCATGTCGACCAGCAGCCGCCAGAGCGGCTTGCCCGCGACGCGGGCGGCCAGGTCCCACACGGCGTTCATGACCGCCGCCAGGGCGAGGTGCTCGACGCCCTTCTCCGGGCCCAGCCAGCGTAGTTGCGAGTCGGACTTGAGGTGGCGGTAGACGCCGCCCAGGTCCCGGACCACGTCCTCCACCGCCATGCCGACCAGAGGGAGGCCGCGCTGCTCGGCGGCGAGCACGCAGATGTCGTTGCCCCTGCCGATCGTGAACGTGAAGCCGAATCCGGACAGGTCCGGGTCGTCGGTCCTGATCACGACATAGGCGGCCGAGTAGTCGCCGTCCTTGTTCATCGCGTCGGAGCCGTCCTGGCTCAGCGACGTCGGGAAGCGGACGTCGTGGACATCGACGCCGGTGATTGCGGTCATTCGCCTCTCCTGCGGGCTCGAGTCGATCGCTTGCCACGATACATCTGATGACTGGCTGCCATAAACCGCCATTTCTGGGATAATTGGCTAGCCTTGACCATCTTTCGTCTGATGTTTCCTGTGTATGCTGCTGCCCGCAAGACCAGAACGATGGGAGCCCGAACGGTGCTAACCGCCAACTACCTGGGGGAACGGAAGATCGGCGTCCGTGAGGCGGATCCGTCTCCCCCGAAGGCCGGTCAGGTGCAGATCCAGGTCGCCTACACCGGCATCTGCGGCACGGACCTGCACATCCTCCACGGACACATGGACGCCAGGGTGCGACCGCCCGCCGTCGTCGGCCACGAGATGAGCGGGGTCATCGCCGGCGTGGGCGACGGGGTGAGCGGATGGGCCCCCGGCGACCACGTCACCGTCATGCCCCTGGACTGGGACGGCACCTGCCCCGCCTGCCGCGCGGGCAACCAGCACATCTGCCAGAACCTCGTCTTCGTCGGCATCGACTCCCCCGGCGCCCTCCAGGGCCTGTGGAACGTCGACGCCGATCTCCTCGTCCGCCTGCCCGAGACCCTCCGCCTGGACCACGCGGCGCTGGTGGAGCCCGTGGCGGTGGCCGTTCACGACGTACGGCGGGCCGAGCTCGCGCCGGGCAATCGCGTGGTGGTCGTCGGCGGCGGCCCCATCGGCGTGCTCATCGCCACGGTCGCCCGGCACGAGGGCGCCGAGGTGGTGGTCGTGGAGATCGACCCGCTGCGCAGGCAGGCCGCGGCGGCCATGGGGTTCACCGTGCTCGACCCCTCGGCCACCGACCAGGTCTCCTGGGTCGAGGAGTGGACCGAGGGAGCCGGCGCGGACGTGGCGTTCGAGGTGTCCGGCGCGGCGGCGGCGGTCCTGGGCGTGACGGACCTGGTGAAGGTGCGCGGCACCGTCGTCGTGGTGGCCATCCATCCGCAGCCGCGGCCGGTCGACCTGCAGCGCGTCTTCTGGCGCGAGCTGCGGCTGCTGGGCGCGCGGGTCTACCAGCGCGCCGACTTCGAGCGTGCCGTCGAGCTCCTCGCCACGGGGGTGATCCCGGCCGGCGAGCTGATCACCGAGATCGTGCCGATCACCGAGACGGCGAACGCGTTCGCGGCCCTGGAGTCGGGCCGCGCCATGAAGATCCTCGTCGACGTCTCAGGGGGTGCGGCGTGAGCGAGGGCCGTTCGGCTCATGACGACTCCGGAGGAGGCGGCATGAGCCGGGAGTTGTTCGACCTGACGGGCAGCACGGCGGTCGTGACGGGCGCGCGCCGCGGCATCGGCCTGGCCATCGCCGAGTCGCTGGCCCGGGCGGGCGCCGACATCATCGGCGTCAGCGCGGCCATGGAGCCGTCGGGCAGCGAGGCGGCGCGCCGCGTGGAGGCGGCGGGCCGGACCTTCACGCCGCTCCAGGCCGACTTCTCCGACCGGGCGGCCGTCACCGAGCTGGCCGCCCACCTCGAAGGGCTCGGCGTCGACATCCTGGTGAACAACGCGGGCACCATCGAACGCGAGCCGGCCGCCCAGCACTCCGGCGAGATCTGGGACCGGGTCATCGAGACCAACCTCAACAGCCAGTTCGTGCTCAGCCAGGCCGTCGGCCGGTCGATGATCGAGCGGGGTCGCGGGAAGATCATCTTCATCGCGTCGCTGCTGAGCTTCCAGGGCGGCATCAACGTGCCCGGTTACACCGCCTCCAAGTCGGCGATCGCCGGGCTGACGAAGGCGCTGGCCAACGAGTGGATGGCGAAGGGCGTGAACGTCAACGCCATCGCGCCCGGCTACATCGCCACGGACAACACGCAGGCGCTCCAGGACGACCCCGACCGCAGCCGGTCCATCCTGGAGCGCATCCCGGCCGGCCGCTGGGGCACGGCCGGCGACCTCGGCGGCGCCGCGGTCTTCCTGGCGAGCCGCGCCTCCGACTACGTCTCCGGCGTGGTGCTCCCCGTGGACGGCGGCTGGCTCGCCCGCTGACCACCCCCCTCGCCGAGCCCGGCCCGCGGGCCGGGCTCGGCGGGTGAGCCGGGCTCGGCGGGTGGTCAGAATCGGAGTTTGCGCAGGTAGCGGTATCCGACCTCCGCGGTCTGCCGGGGAGTCACGTCAGGGGTGTCGTTCTCCACGATGTACTCCTTCACCTGGTGCTTGTCGAAGATCCGCCGGAAGTCGATGGTCCCGGTGCCGAGGTCGGCCATGTCGCCGTCCAGGTGCCGGTCCTTGACGTGGAACTGCAGCACGCGCTGCGGCGCCCGGCGGATGACGTCGAGGGCGAAGCGCACCGGGTCGGCGGCGCCGCGCCCGACGCCGCCGGTGACCGCCCAGTAGATGTCGATCTCCAGGTGGACCAGGCGGGGATCGAGCTCGGAGGTGAGCACGTCCCAGGGGGTCTTCCCGCCTCCGAGGTCGGTCGTGAACTCGTGGGCGTGGTTGTGGTAGCCGTAGCGCAGACCCGCCGAGCGGGCGGCCTGGGCCTCGACGTTCATGCGCTCGGCCCACGCCTTCCACTCGTCCAGGCTGGTGGAGTTCAGGTAGGGGACGACCATGAAGGACTGGCCGAGGGTCAGCGCGTTGTCGATCTTCGTGTCCAGGGCGGCCTGGTCGGCGGTGAGGCCGTCGTGGCTGGAGGAGGCGCGGATGCCGAGCCCGTCGAGGAACGCGCGGAGCTGCTTGGCCGTGCGGCCGAAGTAGCCGAGCGCGACCTCGATCTTCGGGTATCCGGTCTCGGCCAGGTAGGCGAGGGTGGCGTCGTAGTTCTTGGCGAGGTCGTCGCGTACCGTCCACAGCTGGATGCTGATCTGGTCCCGGGGGATGCGGTTCCGGCCGGGGTGGTGGGAGGTGGCCGCGGCGGCGGCCGGGGAGGCGGCGGCGACGGCCGCCGCCCCGAGTCCGAGGCCCGCGGCGAGCAGCGAGCGCCTGCTGGGGCCGTATCCGTAGCACATGGGGGGGTCTCCTAACGTGTGGGCTGGAGGATGACCTCGTCGCTGCCGGTCAGCGGGGGCAGGTCCGCGCCGCCGGGGTCGGTGTAGGTCGCGACGAAGACGCCAGTGAGGTGGTCGCTTTCCGGATCGTGCCCGCTCGGCACGGTGGTCTTGATGGAGCCCGTGCAGCCGCGGGCCGTGGTCTGCGGGTGGCCGTGCTCGTCGTGGCCGAGGATGTAGTCCACGGTCACGTTGGCGCAGTCCACCGCCTGGTCGTCGGTGATCCGCACCTCGAACTCGACGGTGTCGCCGAACGTGAACGTCTGCCCCTCGGCGGGCCGGACCAGCTCGACGACCGGCGCGGCGTTGCCGACCACGATCCGCACCGACGTGGCCGCGGACCGGCCGGCGTCGTCGCTGACGCGCAGCGTGGCGTTGTAGAGGCCGTTCTGCCGGTACGTGTACGACGCCTGCGGGCTGCGGGAGTCGACCCGGCCGTCGGCGTCGAAGTCCCAGGCGTAGCGGATCCGGTCGCCGTCGGCGTCGGTCGTGCCGGCGCTGGTGAAGTCGACGGCGAGCGGCGCGTGGCCGGCGGTCACCGACGCGGCGGCGACCGGGACGGGAGTGTGGTTGCCGGTGTTGCCGATGTAGTCGAAGCGCGCGAGCTGGGCGTCCGGGTTCTCCTGGAAGTAGCCGTCGCCGTACTCCAGCACGTAGAGCGCCCCGTCGGGGCCGAACTCCATGTCCATCGGGTTGTCGAGCACGAGCGACGGCAGCACGTCCTCGATCCGCCCGTCACGGTGGAAGGCCTTGACGTAGTCGCGGGTCCACTCGTAGAAGAGCGGGACGCCGTCGTAGTACCTGGGCCAGGCCACGGTGGTGCGGCCGTGCGCGGCGCGCGGGTCGTAGTCGTACGCCGGCCCGGCCATCGGGCCGATGCCGCCGGTGCCCAGCTGCGGGAACTCCTGCGACGGCCCGTACGAGTACCACACGTCCGGCTGGACCGCCGGCGGCAGCCTGCGCAGGCCGGTGTTGTGCGGCGACTCGTTGACGGGCGCGGCGCAGGCGAACGCGCTGCCGGACGCGCCGGTCGCGAAGTCGTAGTCGACGTACGGGAGCCGCGCCGTCGCGCAGTACGGCCAGCCGTAGTTGCCCGCCTTGCGGATCTTCGTCCACTTGCCGTGCCCCGCCGGCCCCCGCCGGGGATCGGCCTCGGCCGCGTCGGGCGAGTAGTCGGCGACGTAGAGGTCACCGTTGGATCGGTTGACCTCGATGCGGAACGGATTGCGCAGGCCCATCGCGTAGATCTCCGGCCGGGCGCCCGCGGTCCCCGGCGGGAAGAGGTTGCCGCGCGGGACCGTGTAGGACCCGTCCGGGCGGACCTTGACGCGCAGGATCTTGCCGCGCAGGTCGTTGGTGTTGCCGGCGCTGCGCTGGGCGTCGAACGCCGGGTTCCGGTCGGACCGCTCGTCGAGCGGGGCGTAGCCGCCGGAGAAGAACGGGTTCGTGTCGTCGCCGGTCGACAGGTAGAGGTTGCCGGCGGCGTCGAAGACGATGTCTCCGCCGACGTGGCAGCAGATGCCGCGGTCCACGGGCACGTCGAGGATGCGCTGCTCGGTGCGCAGGTCGATGGTGGCGCCGGTGAAGCGGAACCGGGACAGCCGGATCAGCCCCTTGAAGGGCGCGAAGTCCGCCGGCGTGCCCGTGAACGGGGCGTCGCCCTCGTTCACGTCCGGCGTCGCCGGGTCGTCGATCGGGGTGTCGAGAGGCGGCGAGTAGTAGAGGTAGACCCAGTCGTCCTTCTTGGAGCCCGTGCCGAAGCCGGGGCCGAGGGCGATGCTCTGCAGCCCCTCCTCGTCGTGCCGGTAGACGTCGAGCCGGGCGGCCAGCGTGTTGAGGCCGGTCTTCGGGTCGTGTAACCAGACCTCGCCGCGCCGGGTGGTGTGCAGGACCCTCGAATCCGGTAACACCGCCAGGTCCATCGGCTCGCCCGGATTGTCGTTGAGCGTCACCTTCTGGAAGTCGCTGTCGGGCGGCGGCGCCGCGGCGCTCCCGGAGGAGGCTTGGGCGGCGGCAGGCAGGAGGATCGCCGCAGCAGACATGGCCGCGATCGCGGTTCTCACTCTCATTGCCTCTCCCTTCGGTCTACTCGGGGGATAAGAGAGGGCAAATCACCGTGAATGTAACCCGAGTTACGCCGATAGAGGAGGGGGCAATCGCGGATGATCGAGCATCTTTCGCCTTCTTCTCGGACTAAGTGGTCTCCAGCGGCTCCAAGCTTCGCTGCAGTGTTCTCCAAGTCGGCCTGATCACACTTGACCGGTGGAATTCCGAGTTCTGGGGCCCTTGGAGGTCCGTGCCGGGGACGGGCGGGCCGTCGCGCTGGGCGGGGCGCGCCCGCGGGCGGTGCTGGCGCGGCTGCTGGTCGCGCGGGGAACGGTGGTCTCCGCCGACGCCCTGATCGACGACCTGTACGGTGGAGCGCCGCCGCCCAGCGCACTGCCCACGCTGCACTCGTACGTGTCGAACCTGCGCCGTGCCCTCGAACCGGGCCGCCTCCCGCGCGCCCGGCCCGGCGTGCTGATCGGCCGGCCGCCCGGCTACCTGCTCGCCGCCGATCAGGTGGACGCCGACCGGTTCGGCGAGCTGCTGCGCCGGGCGGAGCTGCGGCCACCGGTGGAGGCGCTGGCCTGCCTGGAGGAGGCGCTCGGGCTGTGGCGCGGCACGCCGTACGGGGAGTTCGCCGAGGAGCCGTGGGCCGTCACCGAGGTGGGCCGGCTGCGTGAGCTGCGGCTGGTCGCGCTCGAACGGCGCGCGAACGTGCTGCTGGAGCTGGGCCGGGCCCAGGCGGTGATCACGGGCCTGGAGACCGAGGCGGTCGCGAACCCGCTGCGCGAGCGGCTGTGGAGCCTGCTCGCGATGGCCCTGTACCGTACCGGCCGCCAGGCGGAGGCGCTGGGCGTGCTGCGCCACGCGGCCGAGCTGCTGGCCGACCAGCTCGGCCTCGACCCGAGCCCCGAGCTGCGCGCGCTGGAGCAGGACATCCTGCGGCAGTCGGGTTCGTCGCTCCCCGCGCACGACGCCGCCGCGTTCGTCTCCGCGCTCCCGTCCACCCCCGCCATGCGCGGGCGTGACCGGCAGCTCGCCGAGCTGACGGCAGTGGCCGCGCGGGCGGCCGACGCCGGTCTGTCACTGGCGGCGGTGAGCGGCGAGCCGGGGATCGGCAAGACGCTCCTGCTGGAGGAGTTCGGGACGCACTGCGCCGCCCGGCTCGGGCAGCTCGTGCTCCGCGGACGCTGCCACGACGCCGAGGGAACGCCACCGCTGTGGCCGTGGATCCAGGTGCTGGAGGCGCTCGAACACCACTGCCCGCCGCCGGACCGGCAGGCGCTGGCCGGGCTGCTCGACGCGGGGACCCCGGCGGGTCCGGCCGACGGGATGCTGTTCCAGCGGAACCAGGCCGTCGCCCATTGGCTGTCGTCGGCCTCGCGCACCCGGCCGCTGGTGATCGTCCTGGACGACCTGCAGTGGGCCGACGCCGCGTCGCTGGACCTGCTCAGGGATCTCGTCGTGCTACTGCAGCGGGCCTCGATCACCCTGGTCATGGCCTTCCGCACCGGGTGCGACGACCCGCTGGGCCGGCTCGCCCGCTACGACCTGCTGAGCCTGCGCGTGTCCGGCCTGGAGCCGGCGGCGGTGCGGGCCATGGCGGCGGACCTGGGGGTGGAGCTCGACGCGGACGCCGCGGTGCGGATGGCCGGCCGGACCGCGGGCAACCCGTTCCTCATCCGGGAAAGCCTGCGGCTGCTGGCCCAGGGACGGGCCATGGACGCCGTCCCGGACGGCGTCGCCGAGCTGGTGCGGCAGCGGCTCGACGCGCTGGCCGGGGACCCGGCGGCGCTGGAGGTCGCCGCCGTGATCGGCAGGGAGTTCGACCCCGCGATCGTGACCGAGGTGGCGGGCCAGGAGGCGGGCGACCTGCTCGACCGTGCGGTCCGCTCGGGTCTCCTCCAGATCGCCGGGGGCGGCCGGCTGGCCTTCGCCCACGACCTCGTCAGGGAGGCGCTGGTCCGGGATCTCCCGCCGCTGCGCAAGGCCGCCGTCCACCGCGACCTGGCCGCCGCGCTGGCCGCCCGCCCGTCGACCGACGTGGCCGTCATCGCGCACCACGCCGTACAGGCCGGGCAGGAGTCCTACGGCCAGGCCGTGCACTGGGCCACCGCGGCGGCCGAGCAGGCCGGCCTGCGCCTGGCCTATCAGGAGGCGGCCACCTGGTGGGGGCACGCCGTCGCCGCTCACGACGCGGCCGGTGGTGACCCCGCGCAGCACGTGGAGCTGCTGCTCTGCCACACCCGCGCACTTCTGGCCGCCGGCGATCCGGCCACCGCCCGCCGCAGCGCCGCCGCCGCCCTGCGCACCGCCGACCGCGTCCCCGCTGGTCATGACCTGGTCGTACGGGCTCTCACCGCGCTCGACACCCCCGCCCTCTGGGTGCTGCGCGATCCCTACGAGACGATCCACCGCCCTCTCGTGCACCGCCTCGAAACCGCCCTCGACGACCTCCCGGCCACCGACTCCCCCGAACGCGCGCTCCTGCTGGCCCGCCTCGCACAGGAGCTCTACGACGGCACCGCCGACCCCCGCTGCGACACCCTCTCCGCCCAGGCCGTCGCCATGGCCCGCCGCCTCGGCGACCCCCACCTGCTCATCCGCGCCCTCAACGCCCGCCACCTCTCCATCCCCCAGCCCCAGTCCGTGCCCGAGCTGATCCGGCTCACCGGCGAGCTCCACGAGCTGGCGCGGCGCACCCGCAACCCCCGCGTCGAGCTGCTGGCCGGCATGATGGACACGCACAACCGGCTGGAGACCTTCGACATCGCCGGTGCCGACCAGGCCGCCGCCCGCTGCGAGGCCCTGCTGGAACGCCTCCCGCTGCCCTGGCCCCGCTTCCAGCACACCCTCTGGCGGGCCAACCGGCTCGCCCTCGACGGCCGCTTCGAGGAGGCCGACCAGATCTACGACGACGCCGACGTCCAGGCCCGCGACCTCAAGGTCTGGCACGCCCGCCCGACCGTCGCGGCCGGCCGCATCGCCCTGTCCTACCACCGCGGCGCCATCGCCGACGCCGCGCCCCTCATCGCCGCCGTCCGCGCCCACCCCACCCTGCACCACGACGCCACCACGCTGCACCTGTGCGCCCAGGGCCGCCTCGACCACGCCCGGCACCTCAACGGCGGCCCCCGCCCGGCCCCGCCCCGGGACTGGTCCTGGCTGTCGGCCACCTGCCTGCGCGCCGCCGCCGTCGCCGCGGTCGGCCGCACCCACGAATGCCGCACCGTCTACACGGCTCTGCTCCCCTACAGCGGCCGCATCTCCGCCCTGTCGGCGGTCCTGTGCCTGGGCCCCGTCGACTGGTACCTCGCCCTGCTCGCCGCCGCGACCGGACGCCACGACACCGCCGCCGCCCACCTCACCGCCCTCGAACAGCAGGCCGACGCCGCCGGCCTGCACTGGTGGCGCGACCGCGCCGCCGCGACCCGCAAGCCCCTTCAAGTGGCCACCAGTGGATGACAAGCGCGGCCTGGCCCGAAAGGCGTGCCGTTCAAGGTGTCCACCGGCAACAGCGGGGCTGCGCGACCGGCCCCAGGCGCCGCCCGGCCCACCGCCCGGACCACGGGCGCCGCCCGCTGCGGCCGAGCAGCGGCGGCGCGCACGCCCACGCCACCGTCCTCCGGTCAGCTCAGCAGCTCGCGGACCAGTGGCGCGCACGCCCACGCCGCCATCCCGGGTCAGCTCAGCAGCTCGCGGACCAGTGCCTCGCTCCACCAGCGCTCGACCTGGTCGGGTGACCAGCCGCGCTCGGCGGTGAGCGTGGTGTAGACGTCGATGCTGCACATGCCCGCATAGACGTCCACTGCCGTCGGCACGTCCAGGCCCGGGCGGAGCGCGCCGGCGGGCCAGGAGGAGAACACCGCCGTGCGGGTCTCGTCGGCCCGCCTGCGACCGTCGCGGTAGACCGTCGCCAGCTCGGGCTCGACGCGGCCGGCTTCGCGCAGCAGGGTGATGACGTCTCCGGCGCGCTCGTACAGGCGCCGGTCGAATCCGGCCATCGCGGCCAGTTGCCGCGCGGGATCCGTCCCGGGGGTCTCCAGCTCCGCGAGCTGCTGGGACGGGTCGGCCGACAGGTCGGCGGCGTCGGCCAGGGCCCGGGTCAGGCCGGTCTTGTTGCCGTACACCGAGTAGACCGTCGGCACGGAGACCCCCGCCTCGCGGGCCACGTCGCGTACGGTCGTCGCCGCCCAGCCACGCTCGACGAAGAGCCGCCGCGCGGCTCGGGCGATCTCGGCCCGCGTCTCCAGCGCCTGCGTCGTCCGGCGCAACGAGTCGTAACGGCGCGGCCCCGCCTCTGCCTCCATGACTTGCACCCTAAGGCTTCACGCTTCTCCGGCCGGACTGCGCTCACGAGCACCGGACCGTCGACCTCTCTCCGACCGGACTGCGCTCACGAGCACCGGGCCGTCAGCCTCTCTCCGGCCGGACTGCGCTCAGGGGCGCCACGTCGTCGGCCTCGGATCCGCTGCCCGGGCGCCGTCCCGCGTTGTGGGTGTCCGAACGGGGGCGGGCCAGTCGTGGCAGGTCCACCTGGAGCTCCTGGCCGGTGTCCTCCGGCGCTCCACCGAGCCCGGTGAACGGCGTGCGGCTCACACTGTCCCCATGGCCACGGCGATCGTGCTGTTCAACAGGGACCTGCGCGTCCACGACCACCCCGCCCTCGTCGCCGCCTGCGAGCGGGCCGAGCGGGTGGTGCCGCTGTTCGTGCTGGACCCGGCCGTACCGGAGGGGAATCGGCACGGCTTCCTCCTGGAGTGCCTGGCCGATCTGCGGGCCGCGCTCCGCGCCCGCGAGGGCGACCTGGTCGTACGGCAGGGCGACGTCGTCCGCGAGACGATGAGGCTGGCCGCCGAGGTGGACGCGACGACGATCTGCGCCAGTGCGGACGTCAGCTCGCTCGCCAGGCGGCGCGAGGAGCGCTTCACCCGGGAGCGGATCGAGTACCTGCGTTTCCCCGGCGTCACCGTCGTGCCCCCGGACGTGCTGCGGCCCTCGGGCGGCGGCGACCACTACCGGGTCTTCACCCCCTACTGGCGTGCGTGGGCCCGCCACCCACGCCGCCCGGTGCTGCCGCCACCGCGCGCGGTGCGGATGCCCTCGGGCCTGGCCGCCGGACGGCTGCCCGGGCCGCAGCCGCCCGGGCCCCAGCGGCCTGAGCACCAGCCGCCCGAGCACCAGCCGCCCGGGCCGATTGCCGGCGGCGAGTCGGCGGCCCGCGAGCGCGCCGACCGCTGGCTGCGGGAAGGGCTGGACGGCTACGTCGACGGGCACGACGACCTGGCGGGCGACCGCACCTCGCGGCTCAGCCCGTACCTCCGCTTCGGTTGCCTGTCGCCGCTGGAGCTGGCCTGCCGCGCCGAGCGCAGCGAGGCCTTCGTCCGCCAGCTGTGCTGGCGGGACTTCCACCACCAGGTGACGTACGCGTTCCCGCAGATCACCCGCGAGAACTACCGCCACCCCGAACGGCGCTGGCGGCACGACCAGGACGCGCTGCAGGCGTGGCAGGCCGGAATGACCGGCCTGCCCATCGTGGACGCCGGGATGCGGCAGCTGCTCGCCGAGGGCTGGATGCACAATCGGGCCCGATTGATCACGGCCGCCTATCTCGTCAAACATCTCGGCCTCGACTGGCGGGACGGTGTACGACACTTCTTCCAGCACTTGCTCGACGGCGATGTGGCCGACAATTCGGGCAACTGGCAATGGGTCGCGGGCACCGGGAACGACACCCGCCCCAATCGCACCTTCAATCCCCTGCGTCAGGCCAAGCGCTACGACCCCTCAGGCGACTACGTCCGGCGTTATGTGCCCGAACTCGCCGACGTGCCGACCCCCTACGTCCACGAGCCCTGGCGGCTGTCCCCGCCGCCCGCCGAGTACCCCGCGCGGCTTGACAGTGCCGATGACCAGGCATGACTCGCGGACGATCTATTGCACCGGCCGTGTCACGAAGATTCCGGTAACAAACATTTCCCGAAATAACCGGTCTATCGTATTGTCATTGACTGGAATTGTTGGAACATATGGTCAGAGTCATCGAGTGAAGTCCAAAGATCGCTTACCGCAAAAAGGTCAGCGGCGAGGGGAAAGGGGCAACGCTCATGCACCAACGTGCTGTCCGAAACCTGGCCAGGCTCGACACGACGCAAGCCAGAATCACTCGGATATTCGACGCTGCCGCAGGTGGGAAGGACAACTTCCTGGCGGACAAAGACGTGGTGCGCCATTTTGATCAAGTTACACCTGCCCTCACGACCGCGGCCCGCGCCGTTCTGCAATTCCTGTCCCGGGTGGTGGCACACCTGGCGGCCGAAGGCGTGGACCAATTCATGATCGTGGGCAGCGGCGTCCCCAGCGGCCTCTCGGCCGGCAACCGGTTACACGACATAGCCCGCCGGGCCTCGCCCGGCTCCGCCGTACGCGTCGTGTACGTCGAGAACAACCCGATGGTGGTGGCCACCGCCCAGGCCACCATCGAGCCCTTCACCGACCTGGTCCGCGTGGTGGACGGCGACATCCGGGAGATCGACGAGATGCTCCAGGACCACGTGGTCCAGACGTTCGTCGACTGGGAACGGCCCCTGGCCGTGCTGCTGCTGTCGTCGCACAGCCTCGACGACGACGAGTACGCCCACTACGTCGTCAAGCGGCTCCAGCACACGGCGCCCAAGGGCAGCTTCCTCGGCCTGCTGCACACCACGTTCGACGCCGTCCCGACGGAGTTGCTGCCCGCCATCCGCGACATGGTCTCCATGACGCTGCCCCGCCTCGCGATCCGCTCCCGGGACGAGGTCGCGGCCCTGCTCGACGGCCTCGACCTGGTAGAGCCCGGGCTGGTGTGGGTGCCGGAATGGCGTCCCGCCGGGCGTGACCTGGCCTGCGCCGACGATCCGAGCGCGTCGGGCAACTACGGCGCCGTCGCCCGCATCCCCTGACGCGTCTCTCCGGGCCCGGAATCGTAACAAAATCGCATTCGCATAAGTGAAGGCAAGAGCTTATCGTGGAGTTGGGAGCGCTCCCAATCTGAGAGACGTGATGCGTATGTCCCCCCGCCCCAGCTCCTTGTCCGCCGCTCCGATCCGCGCGGTCGCGTACCTGCTGCCGTCGGTGCCGGCCGGTGTCGGCGAGGCGCGCTCCCTGGTCCGGACCGAACTGACCGGTTGGGGCCTGGAAAGACTGATCGACGACTGCGTGCTCATTGTCAGCGAACTGGTGACCAACGCCGTCCGGTACGGCGGCTCGGCGTACGCGCTACGCCTTGAGGACCGTGCGGACCGGTTGTACGGGGAGGTCTTCGATCCGGGCGCGGGCGAGCCCCGCCCGTGCGCGCCCGACGCCGACGCGCTCTCGGGACGCGGATTGCAGATCGTATCGATGATCGCCGACGACTGGGGAGTGACCGCGACGGACGGCGGCAAGGTCGTCTGGTTCTCGGTCCTGAGCACCATCTGACCCCCGCCTGACCGCGGGACGGGACGCGAAACCGGCCGCGGGACGGGACGCGAAACGGGCCGCCGGACGGGCCGCGGGGCGGGACGCGGCGTCAGCGGGCGAGGACTCGTGCCAGGGCGTGCAGGGTCTCCAGGGGCGTGCCGGGTGGCGGGGAGACGCGCAGCACGGGTTCGCGCAGATCCAGCGGTGCGCGGGCGGTCGGCACGACGTTGACCAGCAGCGACGCCTCGGCGGCCCGGACGGCGGCGCTCTGCGCGCTGTCCCCTGGGGGCGGCCGGAGCGTGACGAGGGCGGACGGCTCGTCGAGCGGCTCGACCACGCGCCACCCGCCGGCCCCGTCGAGCACGCCACGCGCCGTACGACCGAGGTCGGCCAGGTGCGCGTGGACCGCGAACGGCCCGAGCTCGTGATGCTCCAGCACGGCCACCCCGAGCCCGGCCCGCGCCGCGACCGCCGCCTCCGAGCTCTCGAACCGCACCGCCCCGGGCAACGGCACCGGCCCGTCGCGTTCAGAACTCCACTCGTGACCCCCGAGGGCGGGGACCGCGGCGTCCATGGCCGGCGTGAGCCCGGGGACGATCAGGAAGCCGACCCCGCGCGGACCGGCCAGCCACTTGCGCGAGGTTCCCACGTACGCGCTCGCGCCCGCCCCGCGTACCTCGACCTGCCCGAGTGACTGGCAGACGTCGAGCACGAGCGGCACCCCCGCCGCGCGGCACAGCGCCCCGATCTCCTCGGCGGGCTGCACGACGCCGCGGTGGGAGGCCACGTGGGAGACGATCACCAGGTCGAGCCCGGCCGCCAGCAGGGCCCGCAGCCCGTCGAGGTCGAGGCGGGCGTCGCCGTCCGCCGGGAGCTCGACCGGCTGCCAGCCCCGCTGGGCGGCCAGGCGGTGCAGCAGCATCAGCGTGCTGCCGTACTCGGCGCGGGCGTGGCCGACGCGGCTGCCCGGCGGCAGCCGCCACCCGCCCAGGAGGGCCGCCATCGCCGCCGTCCCGCTCTCCAGGAACGCCACGTCCCGCGGACCGGCCCCGACCAACCCGGCCAGGGCCGATCTGGCCGGGGTGAGGTCGGGGACGGCCGCGTAGCCGCCGCGCTCCCGTTCGAGCCGCAGGTGCCCGGCGACCGCGTCGAGCACCCGGTCGCTGGGCACGTTGCAACCGGCCGCGTCGAGGTGCCCGGGCAGCACGACACTGCGCGCCGCCCGCCACAGCTCACCGGCCCGCGCCGCCCACCCGGCTCCGGCGGGCGGCGCCGCCTGCCCCGTTCCGGGGATCACGCCTCCGCCAGGATCAGGGTGAAGTCACCGTCCGGGTCGGTGTAACCGCGGCGGACGAGGAAGCCCGCCGCGGCCAGCTCCGTCCGCAGCCCCTCCGGCCGGAACTTCGCGCTGATCTCGGTACGCATCTCCTCCCCCGCGGCGAAGTCCACCTCCAGCCCGAGCTCCGCGACCCGCACCCGCAGGTCCCTGGCGGCCCGCAGCCGCATCTCGATCCATTCGTGCCGCTCGTCGTAGAGCGCCACGTGCTCGAACGCCTCGGGCTCGAAGTCGGCCCGCAGCTGCCGGTTGATCACGTGGAGCACGTTGCGGTTGAAGGCGGCCGTCACTCCGGCCGCGTCGTCGTAGGCGGCCACCAGCCGCTCGGTGTCCTTCACCAGATCGGCCCCGAGCAGGAACGTGTCGCCCCGCCGGAGCGTTGCGCGCACTTCCTTCAGAAACATGCTGCGGGCGACGGGTTCGAGGTTGCCTATCGTGCCGCCGAGGAAGGCCACCATCCGCCGCCCGGTACGCGGCAGGAGCCCGAGGTGGCGCTCGAAGTCGGCGCACACCGCCCGCACGTCGAGGCCGGGGAAGCGCCCGGCGACCCGGCGCGCCGCCGCCTCCAGGGTGACGGCGTCCACGTCCACCGGCGTGTACGCGCGCAACGTGCCCGCCGCGGAGAGCGCCTCCAGCAGCAGCTCGGTCTTCTCGCTGGTGCCCGAGCCCAGCTCGACCAGCGTGTCCGCGCGGGAGGCGGCGGCCAGGTCCGCGGCACGGCTGCGCAGGATCGCCAGCTCGCGCCGGGTCGGATAGTACTCGGGCAGCCGGGTGATGCGGGAGAACAGCTCGCTGCCCGCCGTGTCGTAGAACCACTTGGGCGGCAGCCACTTGGGCGAGGACGTCAGGCCCATCCTGACATCACGTTCGAGCGCCTGCCGCAGGTAGTCACGGTCGAGATGGTTGATCACATGCACGGACGACTGGCTGACGGCCATGAGGCCTCCTTGGTGAGATCACAACGGCTGCACGGCAACGCGGTCAGGGGTGACGGTCAGCAGGCTGCGCTCGGGAACGGCCTGCCAGCCCGGCAGGTCGTCGAGCGGCTCGCTGGCCACGCGCACGCCGTCGTGGCTTCGGTGGTGGAAGAGCGTGTCGCCCCAGACGGTCGCGGCGATCGACGCGCCGTCGCAGGCGAGCAGGTTGAGGCGAGCGCCGGGGTCCCTCTTTCCGGCGTGCACGACGACTTCGGCCATCGCCTCGCCCAGCCCCAGCCCGGCGCGCCCGCGCAGGAACACGGCGGTCGCGAGCCAGGCGGCGTCGCACGCGCTCTCCGCGCGGCCGGCCAGGTCGTCGGCGAGGTCGCGCAGCGCGTCCTTGCTGACGCGCCCGTTGTGGCTGAGCAGCCACCCCTTGTCGGTGAACGGCGCGGTGGCGCTCTCCTCGATCGGCATGCCCGCGGTGGCCGAGCGCACGGCCGCGAGCAGGCAGGTGGAGCGGGCGATCTGGGCGAGCGCGGGCAGGTTGGCATCCGACCAGATGGGCACGGTACGGCGGTAGCGCACGGGCTCGGGGCGCGTGGAGTCGTACCAGCCCATGCCGTAGCCATCGGCGTTGATCATGCCGTGGCGCTGGTGCCGGGGCGCGTAGGACTGCTTGAACAGGCCGTGCTCGGGTTCGTGGATGAGCCAGGTGAGCGGGCGGGGATCGCCCAGCCAGGCCGCGTGCCTGCACACCTAGACCAGCTCCGAACGCGCGCAGCGGAACCCGGTGAAGATCTGCCGCCGGATCGGGTAGTCCCAGTTCCTGAACGTGGTGCGCACCGCCGCCGGGTCGGCCGCCCAGGAGCCGCCGCGCAGCACCCGGTATTCCTGGCCGAAGAACACCTCGCTGTACTCCTTGTAGGGAAACGCGCGGAAGCCCGGGTAGGGCTGGAACCAGGAGCCGGTCCACTCCCACACGTCTCCGACCATCTGCTCGGCCCCGTACGCGCTGGCCCCGGCCGGGTAGGCGCCCAGGGGCGCGGGACGGGCGGCGCGATGGCCGAGGTTCGCCCTGGTCGGGTCGGGGCTGTCCGCTCCCCACGGGTAGCGGCGGGCGCGGCGGGCCTCCGGGTCCCAGCCGCAGGCCTTCTCCCACTCGGCCTCGGTGGGCAGCCGCTTGCCGGCCCAGCGGGCGTAGGCGTCGGCTTCGTACCAGCTCACGTGCTGGACGGGCTCGTCCATCGGGACCGGCTCGGTCCGGCCGAAGCGCCTGCGCCACCAGGCGTCGCCGTCCCTGACCCAGAACAGGGGCGCGG
The DNA here is from genome assembly GCF_043496855.1 of Nonomuraea sp. JJY05. Lineage (NCBI taxonomy): Bacteria > Bacillati > Actinomycetota > Actinomycetes > Streptosporangiales > Streptosporangiaceae > Nonomuraea > Nonomuraea sp. JJY05. The sequence continues at coordinate 186,157 of NZ_JBIEIS010000017.1, read as the reverse complement.
ACACCCCGCTGCGCTGCCGCCACTGCCAGCCCTCGGCGGACCACCAGCGGGGGTCGTCGTAGCCGCCCTCCTCGATGAACGCCGCGTACGCGCGGTTGCCGACGGGGAGCCGGTCGATCCAGTACGCGGGCAGGTCCACCTGGTGGGCGGGGCGTTCGTTGTCGTAGGCCCAGGGCAGCGTGGCGGTGCCCATCATGAAGGGGCCCGCGGGCACGTACACCTCTTCCGGGCCGCCGCCGCGGCCCTGCGGCAGGTCGCCCTCGCGCACCAGGCCGGGCTGCCCGGACAGCTGCAGGGTGGCGAGCATGGTCTCGTCGTGCTGGTGCTCGTGCTGGATCACCAGGCCGAACACGAAGCCGTCGCGGTGCAGCGGGTCGGCGCTCTCCAGGTCGATCGCGTCGAGGACGTCGAGCACGCGCCCGCGTACGCCCTCGATGTAGCGGCGGGCCTCGGCCGGTCCCAGGAGGGGAAGGGTGGGGCGGTCCTTGCGCGGATGTTTGAACGCGTCGTAGATGTCGTCGATCTCGGGGCGGATCGGCTCGATGCCGCCGGCCGCGCGCAGCACCCAGAGCTCCTCGTAGTTGCCGACGTGCGCGAGGTCCCACACCAGCGGCGACATCAGCGGGGAGTGCTGACGCACCAGCAGGTCGTCGTCCGCCTCGGTGTAGGCGAGCGACCGGTCGCGCACGGCGAGGAGCTCGGCCGCGATGCGTTCCTTGGAGTCGTTCATTGCCGTCCTTCCCCGTTCAGCCAGGCCGGCACGCGCCGCCCCGGCACCGGATCCATCAGGTCGGCCGCCGGTGAGCGGCCCGGTGTCACGTGCCGGTCGGCGAACGCGGCCACCGCGCCGACCAGGCCGGGGTCCGCGCCGAGGCGGGGCAGCGCCTCCAGCGCGGCGCGGAAGCACGCCTCGGCGGCCCGGCCCAGGCGCGGCTCGCTCAGCCCGCACCGCGCCGCGTCCCTCCACAACTCGCGGCCTGGCGTCCGGCCGGACCCCAGGTATGGCTCCACCGCGGCCAGCGCGGCGTCGGCGGCCCGGTCGTCGGTGACGAGGGCGTGGGTCACGGCCACGCACACCGGCCAGGCCGCCGGGTGCTGGGCGTCGAGGTAGCGGATCTCCAGCCAGCCCCTGGGCCGCACCGGGGGGAAGACCGTCGTGGCGTGATAGGCCAGGTCGTCTGCCGTGGGGCGGCGCTCGCCGGCGCCGTTCAGCCAGTCGCGGAACGTCGAGCCGTCGCGAACCGGGCGACATCGCTCCCCGTCCTCGCGGACCAGCATGAGCCGGGCGTCGAGCAGGTACTCGGCCCAGTCGACGGCGGGGTCGACGGCGGGGTCGGCGGCGGGGTCGGCGGAGGCGGGCACGGGCGCGGTCCGGGTGCGGTCGAGGCGGTCCCAGACGGCCTGGCGGCCCGACATCCAGCCGCACGGCCGGCCGCCGCTGAGCGGCGAGTTGGCGAAGGCCGCCATCAGCACGGGGCCGAGCGCGTGCGCCCGCTCCCAGCGGGCCTGCGGACGCTCCCCCAGGTCCAGGTTGACCTGGACGGAGGCGGTCGAGCACATCATCAGCGCCCCGTACGGCTCGCCGAGGAACTCGGCCATGGCGTCGTACCTGGGCAGGTGGAGCTGGCGGCGGGCCGGGCGTACCGGGTCGAGGCCCACCCCGGCCAGCACCAGGCCCGCCGGGCGCAGGGCGGCGCGCACGGCGGAGACGTCGGCGGCCAGGAGGTCCAGCGCGTCCCGCAGCGGGGCCGCGGGGCCGGACAGCTCCAGCTGCCCGCCCGGCTCGAACGTCACCCGGCTGCCGCCCGGCAGCGCCGGAACGGCCCGCTCGACCTCGGCCATCGGGACCTGCGCGGCAGCCGCCGCACGGTCGAAGACCAGGAACTCCAGCTCGACGCCCACCCGCTCCTCGGCGTCCGGACCCCGCGCGGCCGGCTGGAAGCAGCGGCGCGCGAAATCCGCCACCTCGGAGGCGTCCCGCAGCGGCGTGCTCTCGGACGTCAGCCCGATCATCGTCGTCCCCTTCGCGTGGCGCACAGGTCTACAGACCCGCGAGCCGCGCGAACGTTACAGGCGGATTTTCGTGTAACGGATGGGGCGTGACCGGCACTAGGTCACATGGAGCGCGCAGCGGACGACCTCGGGTGCGACGACGTGCTGGAGCTGCTCACCGACTATCTGGAGGAGGCGCTCCCGGCGGGCCGACGTCGGCTGGTCGCGGACCATCTGGCTGCCTGCCCGGCGTGTTCGGGGTGGCTGGCGCAGGTTCTGGCGACGATCGCGGCGCTCGGCTGCCTGCGCGACGACGTCATGCCGGCGCCGGTGCTCGCCGCGCTGCGGGCGAGCTTTGACACGGGCCCCAGCTGGTGACGCGACTCGTGACGCCGCTCGTGCCGCCGCTCGTGACGCGGCTCATAACCGGCGCCGCTCGCGGAAGGCGGACATGAGCCGGTCGCGCACGTCGGCAGGCAGCTTCTCCGGATATGGGACACCGAGGGCGTCGATGGTCGCCTGGAACTGCTCGAAGTAGCGCTCGCACCCCTCGCAGCAGGCCAGGTGCGCCTGCACGCCGTCGCGGGCGGGCCGGTCGAGGGCGTCCTCAAGGTAGGCGGTGATGAGTCCCGCCAGCTCGTCGCAGGTGAACCGCTTCACGACGTCGACCGCCCTTGCCTCTGGATATGAACCGTTTCACTTATTGTCGCCGCTTCGCCGCCCAGGAGAAGCCCGCCGGCTACTCCGGCTGCTTCACGGACTCGAAATAGTCCGCCAGCCAGCCGCGCACGGCCGTGCGGGCGCGATGCAGCAGCACCCGCTGGTTGGCCTCGGAGATCTCCAGGATCTCGCACACCTCCTCGGACGTGCACCCTTCCACGTCCCGCAGGGTGATCACGATCCGCTGCCGGGGAGGCAGCCGCGCCAGCCCCTCGGCGATCATGCCGCGCACCTCCGAGGCGAGCGCCTCGCTCTCCGGCGTCGGCCAGGCCGCGGGCAGCTCCTTCCAGCCGCCCGGCAGCACCGCGTCGAAGCCCTGGTCCGCCACCGAGACGCCGTCGTGCTCGAAGGAGCTCCACGGCAGCGTGCGGCTCTCGCGGGCGCCGCGCTTCTTCGCGGTGTTGATCAGGATGCGGTAGACCCACGTCTTGACCGACGACCGGCTCTGGAACGCGTCGATCCCGCCGATCACCGCCAGCCACGTGTCCTGGACGACCTCCTCCGCGGAGTGGTCGGTGGACACGTAGGACCTGGCCACCCGCAACATGCCCCCGGACCAGGTGTCGAGCAGCGCCGCGAACATCGCCTCGTCCCCGGCGCGCAGGGCCGTGACGACGACGTCATCCGGGGGCAGCTCACCGCCCGCGAAAGACCCCACGATCGCTTCCCTCCGCTCGAACGCTGAGACACATCCACGGCGTCGGGACCGATCGCCGGCCCTAGCCCGGGACGTACCGCCCCACGCTAATCCTTCCCACTGACGTTCTTCCGTCTCGGCGAACGGCCACAAGATGCGTATTTTTCGGATAAACAGGTCAGAAGCTTCCCAAAGGCACAGTTCATGACGTTCCGGTGCCCGTGATCCGTTCTCTTAGGACCAGACCCCCAAGGTTCCGGACATCCTCGGCGCAACGTTCTGGTGGGGGTCCGTTATCGGGGCGATAGTCGCCTCATGTCTGATATCTCCGCCAACCCCGGTGCCCGCCTCGCCGTCCAGGGGGCCTGGGCATCCTGATGCCGGTCCGGACGTACGGCTCCGGCGGCCGCGGGCGCGACCGCCGGAGCAGGCATGACGCCCACCGCGGGCCACGGGTTCACTTGCGGTTGATCAAAAAAGCTTGAGCGTCGCCTTCCGGGGTGGCTCGCATCGCAATCCCCCTCACGGAATTACTTTCCGTCATGGCATACATCTGTCTGTAACCGAGGGGGACTTCATGCTCCGTCGTATCCTGGCGGGCGGGCTCGCTCTGACCGCCACAGGTCTCGTCCTGGCCACCGGCCCCGCCGCGTACGCCGACGACCTCAAGGCCCCGTACGCGCGGGCCGGGGCGGTCGTCGACGCGGACGGCAGGCTCAACCTGGGCAAGAACATCGTCGCGACCTGGCGGGCGGCCACCGGCAAGTACTGCGTGCAGGTCAGCCACGACGTCGACGTGACCGAGGCAGTCATCCAGATCACCGCGCGCCACGCGCTGCGGCTGCCGCACATCGCCTTCAGGAACCCCTCGGCGACCTGCCACCGGGACAACACCATCACGGTCAACGTCTTCAACCCTCACACGGCGCGGCTCGCCGACTCCGGTTTCGACCTCTCCATCTCCTGATCTGGCCCGAAGGGACAAACCAATGAAGAACATCAGGCGCATAGCCGCAGGGGTGCTCGCCGCAGCCGCCGTCCTGACACCGGTCGCCGCCCACGCGGACACGCCGTACGCCCAGGCGTCGGCCGAGGTGGACCTGGACGGCTCCCTGATCGAGGGCAGCCACGTCACCGACGTCTGGCACCCGTACAGGGGCGTCTACTGCGTGGCCGTCGACGAGAGCGTCGACCTCACCGGCTCGGTGGCGATCCACGCCACGCCCATCGGCGAGTACTCCGCTCCGCGCTCGCTGTCCGTCGAGCTCAACCCCTCGGCGTGCGGCAAGCAGCGGCTGGACACCATCGCCGTCTACAGCCAGGTCGGCTTCAGGGTGCGGGCCGACTCGGCGTTCTACCTGACCGTCTCCTGACGCCACCAGGGCCGCGCGCGCTGAACCCGATGCGCGCGGCCTCCCCCAAACGACGTCAGCCGTCGATCCGCAGCACCCGCATGTGTACGGCCAGCAGCCGGTAGTAGCCGACCAGCGTGACCAGCCCGTAGAGCCGGGCCTGGTCGAGCGACTCCAGCGCCGCCGCGAACGTCGCGTCCCCCAGGTCCCCCGTCTCCAGCAGCTCGCGGACGATCTCCAGCACGAGCCGTTCCCCCGGGTCGTCGAAGGGAGCCGGAGCGCGGTCGCGCAGGGCGGCGAGGTCATCCTCGGTCAGGCCCTCCTCGCGGCCCGCGTGGCTGTGCACCTCCCACTCGTAGTCGGAGCGCTCGTGCGCGGCCACGGCGAGAATGGCGATCTCCCGCTGCCGGGGCGTCAGGCCGGTGCCGAAGCGGACGGCCCCGCCCAGTTCCTGCAGGGCGTCGCCGAGCTCCGGGTTGAGGAGCATGGCGTTGAACGGGCCCTGCAGCCTGCCTTCCCCATCGGTCAGCGGGAAGGGCCGCGGCCCGCGGGCGCGGCGGCTGCCGAGCAGGCGGTCGTAGAGGCGGCGCTGCTCCGTGGTCAGGTCGGCGGGCTGGAAGGGTTCGAGACGGGCCGGCATGGTGTTCCCCCGAAGGTGAGATGGTGGGCGAAGAGGCGGCGTTCGCTCCTCGGGACCGAGGCCATCACTCTGGCACGCCAGGGAGTGCCGATGGCCGCGCGGTAGGCGTCGACAACCCGGCGGCGGCCTTCGGCTTCTAGCGGAGGAGTTACGCCGCATTTCCTGGCAAAAGCGCTGATCAGCGACCTGCAGTCGGAGCGAATCCCCTCCGGAACGCCGGCGAATACAGCATTCTGGGCATGCCATCACGCTCACCCCGCCCCCTTCAGCCAAGGAGGTCGCGTGACCCGGTACGCCATAGATCACAGCCGCAACGTGCTCATCGCCCAGTGGAGCACCGGCATCGGCGACACCGCCACCACCGTGGCCGAGCTGCCCCGGGCCCGCTCCCCCTGGGACGCCCTGCGGCTGGCCACCTCACTGACCGACCTGTCGCAGGCCTGCTGGCGCTGCTACACCCATCCGGCCAGCACCGCGGAGCGGCACGGGCCGAACAGCCTGGGCTGGTACCGGCAGTGCGAACGCGACGCCTTCGCCGCCATCGTCCCGGCGCTGACCAGCCCGGGCCCCACCGTCGACAGCCCGTTCGCCCCGTCGACCACCAGGGTCGAGGACAGCGCCCATCGCGTCGGCCGTTCCCTGCGCGCCTTCGACCTCTCGCCGCTCACGGTCCGCATCATCACCGAGGTCACCGACGAGCTGGCCGCCATCGAGCAGGCCGAGCTCGGCGACCTGTCCGACCGCGCCCAGCAGGCCGTCGTCCTCAGCCGCGAGGACGCCTCCCCTCTCCAGGTCGCCCAGGCCGACGACCTGCTGCACCGGCACCCCTTCGGCCCCGAGGAGCTGTTCACCCACGTCGATCCGGCCGCGGCCGCCATCGCCGCCGCGCACTGGCTCTACGCGGCGGCCTCCACCACCGGCCGCCGCGCCCGCCTGCACCCGGCGCAGGTCGTGGCCCGGGTCGACGGCATCAGGTCCCTCGTCCAGGAGAGCCTCACCGAGATCGTGACCTCGATAGGCACGGGCACGTCGCCGCGTCAGGCCGTCATGCCGATGATCCGCCACGCGCTGCACGTCGCCGAGGGCCACCTCAGCGGCGTCACGGAGGCCAGATACCGCATCACCGCGGCCGAGGAGCTCGCCGAGCGGGCCCATGCCGACCACCCCGAGCTCGGGCTCGACTTCGACGCCGTCTACCTGCCGATCAGCCCCCTCGACCCCGCCCGCCCGGCCCTCGACCTGCTCGAGAGCCTGCTGGAGGCCATCCACGGCTGCTGGCTGCTGGACGTGCACCGCGTGCACCCGCTGGGCACCCTCGTCGACGAGAGCACCGAGCCGCTGCGGCGGGGCCCGGTCGAGGCGTTCCTGGCGGAGGTCAGGCAGGAGGCGGCCGTCCGCCGCGAGGACCTGCTGTAGCGGGCCGACAGTTTCAGGCCTTTCGAAATGAGCCGGCCCCATGGCGGCCGCCGGTTAGTGTCGCTCTCCTTGATCGCCTCACTGGGGAGCAACATGCGAAAGATATCGGCATACGTCGGGGCGCTGGCGCTGGCCGGCGCGGTGGTCGTGGGTTCGGTCGCCCCCTCCGCGGCGGCGGCGACGGCTCACAGCGCCACGGCCGGAGTCGAGCGTACGACGTGGTTGAACCCGGGCCAGCTGCTCAAGGCGGGTGACTCCGTACGGTCGTCCGGCGGCGACTACGTCCTGCAGCAGCAGGCCGACGGCAACCTGGTCATGTACCGGGGCAGCACGGCGCTGTGGAGCAGCCAGACCGGCGACAGCCCCGGCGCGTTCACCGCCATGCAGGAGGACGGGAACCTGGTCGTCTACCGCGGCAAGACCCCGCTGTGGGCCTCGAACACCGACACCCCCGGCGCCCGCCTGGGCGTCCAGGACGACGGGAACCTGGTCATCTACGCCGGCAAGACCCCGCTGTGGACCCGCCACGCCACGATCAGCGTGCTCAAGCCCGGTTACGGGCTCAAGCCCAACGAGTACGTACGATCCCGCAACGGCGACTACCAGTTCGCCATGCAGGAGGACGGCAACCTCGTGCTCTACAAGGCCGGCAAGGCCCTGTGGGACTCGAAGACCGGCGGGAACCCGGGCGCGCGGGTCGAGATGCAGAAGGACGGCAACCTGGTCGTCTACAAGGGCACGACGCCGCTGTGGAACTCCAAGACCGGCAAGAACCCGGGAGCGCGGCTCGAGGTGCAGGACGACGGCAACGTCGTCATCTACGACGGCAGGCGCCCGCTCTGGTCCACCGAGACGGGCCGCTAGCTCCGGGACGGCCTCCTCGGCGACGGCGGTCAGTCGCCGAGGAGGTCTGCGTGATCGCGGCCGGCGGGGTTGTCAGCGGGTCCTGGCGACCTCGGCCGCCACGGCGCGGAACGCGGTCAGGGCCTCCTCCTGGTCGGGCCGGCCCCCGGCGACGGCCGACTTGACGACGACCACGCCGTGCCGGGGCGAGACGTAGATGTACTGGCCCCGAACCCGGCCGCCATGAAGTCGCCGCTCCCCCCGAGCCACCAGTGCAGGCCGTACCGCGGCCACGAGCCGCCAGCTCAGCCGCAGCACCAGCTCGCCCAGGTCGAACGGCTTGACGACGTAGTCGTCGGCGCCCGCCGCCAGGCCCGCCCGGCGGTCGGCCACCTCGTCGATGGCCGACAGCATCAGCACGGGGACCTGCGAGCCGGTCCCCCGTAATCGACCGCACACCTCGATGCCCGACATTTCCGGCATGGATACGTCGAAGATGATCGCGTCGGGCCGTTCGGCCACCCGTTCCAGCGCCTGCCGCCCGGACTCGGCGGTGTCCACGGCGAAGCCCTCCAGCCGTAGGCCGCGCCGGAGCGAGCGCAGGATGGCCAGGTCGTCGCCCACGGCCAGGATCCGGTACGCGGTCACCGCCGCAGTCTATTTCGCCCGGATCCGGTGACTCCCGGTATCGGCAGCAGTTCGTCCGGCAATGGCTCCATATCAATATGTGCATGCCTTGAGGAAGATAGTTGGCGCCGTACGTACCTCCATGCGGCAGATTCCGCGTTTCGGGAGGTACGTATGCATCGCAGAGTCGTCCTGCTCTCCGCCGTCGCGCTCGCCCTGGCGGGCGCGCTGGTACCGGCGGGCGCCGCCCAGGCGAGCGCACCGAGCGGCCTCGGCCCCAGGCCCGTCGGCTGGTCCGGCGCGGACTCCTGGTCGGAACGCAGGAGCGTCCTGCAGTACTGGACATCACAGCGCATGCTGGCGGCGCAGCCGCTGGGGGACCCGCCGCCACGCCGCAGCCAGTCGAGCGGACCGACCGAGGGCAGCCCGTGGGCCAGCCGGAACGGCTCGGTCCAGCGCTCTTCCTGGTCGACCGGCGGCGCCACCACCCAGGGCGCGGCCTGGTCGGTCCCCGGCACCCAGGCCGCCAACGCGCGGCTGCAGGCCGTGGTGCCCAACAGCCCCGGCCTCCGGTGGACCGACGGCGGCGCCGTCGTCCGCACCACCGGGCGCGTCTTCTTCACCACCGCCGACGGCGGTAATGCCTCCTGCTCGGGTTCGGCAGTGACCAGCGCCAATGAGAGCGTCGTGATGACCGCCGGGCACTGTGTGAAGATGAACGGGGCCGCGCACCGCAACTGGGTGTTCGTGCCCGGCTTCGACAACGGGCGGCGCCCGTTCGGCACCTGGGTCGCCACCAGCCTGCTCACCACGCAGCAGTGGAACGCCAACGAGGACATCAACTTCGACGTCGCCGCCGCCGTGGTCGCGCCGCTGCAGGGGCGGACGCTGACCGACGTGGTCGGCGGGCAGGGGATCGCGTTCAACCAGCCCAGGGGCCGGCAGATGTTCTCCTTCGGCTATCCGGCGGCCGAGCCCTTCGACGGCTCCCGGTTGATCTACTGCAGCGGGCGCACGTTCAACGACACCGTCCAGACCAGGGACCAGGGCCTGCGCTGCAACATGACCGGCGGGTCGAGCGGCGGACCGTGGTTCCAGGGGTTCAACGAGTCCACCGGGCTGGGCTGGCTGAACTCGGTCAACAGCTTCAAGTACGACTTCGCCCCCCAGTTCATGTTCGGCCCCTTCTTCGGGAACGAGGCCATGGCCGTCTACCAGTCCGCCCAGCGATCCAACGCGCTCTGAGACCGCTCGGTGGGGGCGCCGTCGTCCGGCGGGCTTCAAGGCGATTGTCTTAATAAGGCGGCCGACTTATATTCGGAAGGGTCAGGCTTCCGAGCTGGAGGACACATGACCGCTGACGCGATCCCCGATTTCCCGTTCGACCGCCCCACCGCCCTGGAGCCGCCGCCACAGCTGGCGGAGCTGCGGGACAAGTGCCCGGTGTCGCACGTACGGCTGCCGAGCGGGGACGTGGCCACCCTGGTGACCAGGTACGACGATGCCCGCGCCGTCATGGCGGACCCGCGCTTCAGCCGCAACCTCGCCAGGGAGGGCGCCGCCCGGCTGTCCACCACCAAGGACGGCGGCCTGTTCAACCGGCGCAACGAAGGCACCATGGACATCAGGGAGGGGCAGGGCCACATGCGGTGGCGACGCCTGCTCAGCCGCTGGTTCACGGCGCGGAAGATGGAGGTGTGGCGGCCCAGGGTCCAGGCGATGACCGACGACCTGCTGGACGCGATGCTGGCCAAGGGCTCCCCCGGCAATTTGTCGGCCGGGCTGAGCCTGCCGCTCCCGGTGCGGGTCATCTGCGCGCTGGTCGGCGCGCCCAGCGAGGACCAGGACAAGTTCGCGCACTGGTCCAGGACCATGCTCACGCTGACGCGCAACACGCAGGAGGAGGTCGACCAGGCGTACCAGGAGTTCACCTCGTACGTGTCCGACCTGGTCGACCACAACCGGGAGAACCCGGGCGACGACCTGCTCAGCGAGCTGACCCAGATCACCGACGCCGAGGACGGCCGGCTCAGCCAGGACGAGCTCATCTCCACCGTGCGCGGCCTGCTGCTGGCCGGCCACGAGACGACCTCGAACATGATCGCGATCATGGTGGCGATGCTGCTCGCCGACCGGGAGCGCTTCGAGGCCGTGATCGACGACCCCGACCTGATCCCGGGCACCGTCGAGGAGGTGCTGCGCCTGGACAGCACGCTGTCGGTCATCGGCGGGGTGCCCCGGTTCATCACCGAGGACGTCGAGCTCAGCGACGTCACGGTGCCCGCGGGCAGCACGCTGATCCCCAACATCACCGCCGCCAACCGCGACCCGGCCAAGTTCGCGGACCCCGAGCGGTTCGACGCGCGGCGGCAGAACGGCAACCAGCATCTCACCTTCGGCGCCGGGCCTCACTACTGCCTCGGGCAGCCGCTGGCCCGGCTAGAGCTCCAGGTCGTGCTGAGCACCCTGACGCGCAGGCTGCCCGGCCTGCGGTTGCGGGACGCCCCCGACGACCTGCGCCTTCGCACCGGAGGGCTGTCGGGCGGGCTCCAGGACGTCTGGGTCACCTGGTGACCTCCTGAGCACGGCGCCGGCGGACCGCACGGCGGGCCGCCGGCGTCATCCGTGCTCGTGGCGAGGGCGATAATCGATCGGGGGACGGCACAGCAAGACGAGCTCAAGGATCGATCATGAAAGTCAGCACGGCGGTCGCCACGCCGTCACCCCGCTCGCTGCGCGCCCGGGACAAGCTCATGCACACCGCCGAGCGGCTCTACGCTGAGCACGGGTTCGCGAACGTCTCGATCAGGATGATCCGCGAGGCGGCGGGCCAGCGCAACAAGTCCGCCGTCCAATACCACTTCAGCACCCGCGACGAGCTGATCCAGGCGATCCTCGCGCGCCACGCGGCCGAGATCGACCGGCTCCGGGCCCCGATGGTGGCCGAGCTGGAGTCCGCCGCCGAGGTGTCGCGCCGCGATCGGATGGCCTGCGTCATCGCCCCGAGCATCGAGCACCACATCGAGCTGGGCACCCCGTCCTGGTACGGACGCTTCCTGGCCCAGGCCGTCGTGGAGCCCACCCTGCGCGACTACACCACCCAGGCGACCGTGAGCACGCCCTCGTTCCAGCGCCTGGAGCAGCTGCGGCCCCCGGGCGGGCAGGAGCGCGACCCCGGGCTGTTCGAGCGGTACGCGTCCATGACCCGGCTGCTCATCGTGCACATGTGCGCCGAGCTCGAGGGCGACCTGGCCACCGGACGGGTCGATCCGGCCACCGCCGAGCGGTCGTGGCGCGAGCTGGGCGAAACCCTGGTCACCGCCGTCTGCGGTCTCAGCTCCGCCCTCCTCGACCAGGAGACCGGCCCCGAGCCGGGCTAGGGACGGTCAGCGGTGGCGGCGTGGGCGGGCCAGGAGGACGACCATGGCTCCGGCGCCGATCGCGAACAGCGCCGCGGCGGTGACCAGCCAGGGCATGCCGGTGTAACCGGTGAGCCGGTACGCGGTCGCCGGTCCGGGCTGGGCGCCCGCGCCGCCGGCGGCGGGAGCGGCGGCGGTGTTGCGGAAGACGACGTCAGAGCAGGAGTAATAGGTGTCCGGCGTATCGGAGTTCTGCCAGATCGTGTAGATCAGGTGACGACCGGTCCGGCCCGTGGGCAGGCGGCCCTTGATCACGTACGAGCCGTCCGTCAGCTTCGGGTCGGTGGCCTGGAGGAAGGGTTTGCGCTCCAGGTCAGACCACTTCAACGCCTTGGTCGGGTCGTAGCCCTTCTTCGTGACGTACAGCCGGAACGTGCCCTGGTGCGGGATCGTGCCACGGTAGCGGAAGGTGAAGCGCGTCCCCGGCTTGAGCGTGGTCGCGGGCCAGTCGGCGCGCGCCAGGTCGAGCCCCTTGAACGCGGGGATGCCGCCGCTGCACAGCTTGCCGTCCGGGATCGTCTCGCGATCCCGGCCGGCGACGTACGCCACCCGCAGGTTGTCCCATTCCGCGGTCGCGGTCCTGCCCCCGGCCGCCACGGCGGCGCGGCAGGCGGCCGGCCGCGTCTTCAGCGGGCTGTCGGCGCCGCAGGCCGCCGCCCGGCTGAGCGGGCTCTCCAGCGCTCCGTGCGCGCCCGCCGGAGCGGTGATCAGGCCCAGCGACAGCAGCGCTCCGACGCCTACGCTCGTGATCCGGTGCCGCACGTGGCCGACCTCCTCGCATAGTCCTGCAACGAGGTACGGCCATCCGGCTCCACAGGTTCATTCCGCCAATGACATACGTAATGAAGACCTGGTAGAAAAGGCAAAAACCGCAGATGCGACATATGAGGTGAAGCTCTCGTGACAGATCATTCACCCCTGGATCCCGCACTCCTCTCCAGGATCGACACCAGCAAGCCGCATCAGGCCAGGGTCTGGAACTTTTGGCTGGGTGGAAAGGACAACTATCCGGCCGACCGGCAACTGGCCGAGAAACTGCGGGACATCTATCCGGGCATGGAGGACATCGCCCGCCATTCTCGGGTCTTCTTGGGACGTGCCGTTCGATATCTCGCCGGAACGGTAGGTATCCGGCAGTTTTTGGATGTCGGTACGGGGCTGCCGACCGTTGATCACACCCACGAGGTGGCGCAACGGGTGGACCCCACCAGCCGAGTGGTCTACGTGGACAACGACCCTCTTGTCCTGGTGCACGCGCAGGCCCTGCTCACCAGCGACCCCCGCGGCGCCTGCGACTACATCGAGGCCGACGTCCGCTACCCGGACACCATTCTGGAGTTCGCCTCCCGGACGCTGGACTTGAGCCGCCCGACCGCGCTCATGCTCCTCGGCGTGATGGGCACGGTCTTCGACGACGACGAGGCGTACCGGCTGGTCGGGCACCTGCTCGGCGCGCTGCCCGCGGGCAGCTACCTCGTGTTCGAGGACGGCACGAACACCGTCAAGCCCGACGCCGCCGCGGAGGCCGAGCGGCTGCGCGACAAGGGCGAGGTCTACGAGTACCGGCTGCGGACCCCCGAGGAGATCGCGCGGTTCTTCGACGGGCTGGAGCTGGTGGAGCCGGGCATCGTGTCCGTCTCCCGCTGGCAGGTGGAGTCCGACGTGTTCGGGCTGCCCCCGGAGGTCGACGCGTTCTGCGGGGTCGCGCGCAAGCCGTGACGGTCAGAGCGCGTCGATGATCTCGCGCAGCAGCGCCGGCGTGGCGGTCGCGGGCAAGGCGTGCACGCCGAGCTCGTCCATCAGCCTCTGGTACGGCAGGACGTCCGTGTCCTTGGTGAGGTATTGGGCGTTGGTCAGCTGTTCGAGGTAGACGACGTCGTGCAGCTCGGACTGCGGGAAGCGCAGGATGGTGACGGGGCCGACGCCGCCCATGGCCCAGCCGGAGCCGAACGGGACCACCTGCACGGTGATGTGCGGTCGCGCGGCCATCCGGCCGAGGTGTTCGAGCTGGCCGAGCATGGTCTCGCGGCTGCCGACCTGGTGCCGGAGCACCGCCTCGTCCAGCACCACCCAGAGCCTGCGCGGCGCGGGCGGCTCGAGAATGCGCTGGCGCCGCATCCGCACCTCGACCCGGCGCTCGATCTGCTCCTCGGAGTCGCCCTTGTGGCCGATGGTGAAGATCGTGCGGGCGTAGTCGGCGGTCTGCAGCAGGCCGGGCACGAACTGCACCTCGTGGGTGCGGATCAGCGAGGCGTCCTGCTCCAGCCCCAGGTACGCCTCGAACCAGTCGGGGATCACATCGCGGTAGTCGTGCCACCAGCTGGGCTCGTTGGCCTGCTTGGCCAGGGCGAGCAGGGCCGCGCGCTCGGCCTCGTCGGCGACGCCGTACATGATGAGCAGGTCGGAGACGTCACGCGGCTTGAAGCTCGTGCGCCCGCCCTCCATGCGGCTGATCTTGGAGTGTGAGCTGCGGATGGCGTAGCCGGCGTCCTCCCGGGAGATGCCGGCGGACTCGCGCAGCCGTCGCAATTGCGCACCCACCAGAATACGCAGCGCGGTCGGCCCGGACTGGACGGCATCACCGCCGAGCGTTTCCGCCAGGTCACCCATACCGTGAGCAGTCGACATCCATATCCTCAATCGGCAACTCGCCACAGTCCGGCCCCGCCGTCAATATTGCCACGGGAGTCGCGACAGAGCGGATATTTCCTTGTGGCGCCGGAGGCGTGGTGCGGTGACCCCGCTCTTCCGGGTTCGTGAGCGGGGCCGCCGTGCTCGGGTGCGCCTAGATGGCGACGTCCCCGCACACGTGCACCTCCACGCCGAGGCGCTGGAAGAACGCCGCCTTCGCCACCAGCGCCCTGTCGGCCGTGGCGGCGTCGGGAGCGTAGGCGACCTGGACGTGGTTGGCCTTGTGGCGGGCCATGAACTGGTCGCGGTCGACCCCGTGGTGCACGACGTGCGCGATCGGCCACTCGGGGTTGGTGGCCGCCCACCGCCGTTCGGTCTCCTCCTCCGGCAGCTCCACGACGGAGGCGCGGCCGAGGTCGAGGTGGAGCCGGGCGCCCGCGATGTAGAGCCGGGACCAGACGATCTCGCCCGGCCTGCTCACGCCCTTGATCGTGCCGCCGCCGGCGGGGAAGTACATCGGGTTCTGCCGCCGGCTCACCGCGCCCTCGTACCCGCCGGTCAGGTGGGACGGCGGCACGGAGCCGGAGATCTCGTAGACCCAGACGAAGTCGTCGCCGTACTGCTCGCCCCAGCGCACGTCGTGCAGCGTGGTCGCGGGGTCGAGGCCCATGGCGGTCCACACCCGGTTGGTCACCAGCGCGTCCACGGCCACGCCCTCGTCCGCCTCGTTGAAGTGCGGCAGCGGGGCGCCGTCGTAGAGCACGCGGGCGCCGTCGCGGCTGGTCACCGGCGGGCGTACGACGTTGTTGAGCAGGCCCTCGGCCAGGTCGGAGGCCGGGGTCAGGTCCTTCAGGCCCTGCTGGTACTGGATCCCGACGGCGTCGAGGCCGAAGTCGTCGGCGATCCGCAGCGCGGCGACGTACATCTTGAACTGCTCGTGCAGCTGCCGGTCGGTGAGCTCCGTGGCCTCGTCGGCGCCGGTGGCGAAGCGCATCCCGGCGGCGTCGAGCCACTCGCGCACGGCCGTCGCCTCGGCGTCCGGCACCTTGAGCATCTCGGCGTACAGGGCGCTCTGCGACAGCCGCTCCTTGTAGATCCCGAGGGGGTTGAGCAGCTCGTCGTCGATGATCGCGTTGTACATGCCCATGCAGCCCTCGTCGAACACGCCGATGATGGCCTTGTCACGCAGCAGCTCCTCGGCCAGCGCGAGGCCGAGCTCGGTTTCCGGGCCGGGCGGCAGCGGGGGCAGCGGGCGGACGTGCGAGGAGTCGTGCTCGATGTGGCCGGTCCGCACCCAGCTCGCGAGGCCGTCCAGGAAGTAGCGGTCGGTGAAGTCGACCGACCAGATCGTCGAGTACGCGCGGCCCATCTTGGTCAGGCCGGCGTTGAGCCCGAGCAACCCGACCAGGCCCGGCCAGGTGCCGTCGAAGTTGGCGACGGTGAGGATCGGGCCCCGGTGCGTGCGGAGCCCGGCCAGCACGTGGTGGCTGTACTGCCACACGGCCTCGGCGACGATCAGCGGCGCGTCGGCGGGGACGGTCTTGAAGACCTCCAGGCCCATCCGCTGGCTGTCGATGAAGCCGTGCCCCTTGACGGGATCCACCTCGTGCGCGCGGACCACCGTCCAGCCGAGGTCGGCGAACGCCGCCGAGACGGCCTTCTCCAGGCCCTCCTGGGCGGGCCAGCCGGCCACGTTGGCCGACAGGCGCAGGTCTCCGCTGGCGATCAGGTACGCGGTGCGCGGCGCCACGGGCCGCTCAGCGCGCGGAAGCGGCATACGGTACGGGCTGGTCATGGCGTCTTCGGCTCCAGATCCGCGAGGGGCAGCCGGGCGAGGACGATCCCCCTGCGCTGCCAGGTGTAGGTGACGAGGAGGTCGCCGGGGGTGACGACGGCGAAGGGGTAGCTGTACTCGGCGACTCCGCTGGTCACGACGCCGTCGTCACCGGGCGCGAACCCCGGGACGGTGGCGCCGGACGGCAGCAGCCGGGGCACGGCCGGGTCCACGGAGAGCACGCCGTCGTCCAGGGTCGGCCCGGCGTGCCAGGTCAGCCCGTCGTCGTCCGACAGCGAGACGACGAGCGGGCAGCGGCTGCCCCACGACTCGGCGGCCGGGTTGTGCACGCAGGCCACCCGCCCGGACGGCAGCGCGACCACCGTGAGGCCGCTGTTGTTGTTCGGCAGGCCCGTGGGCTCGGCGGGCGTCCAGGTGCGCCCGCCGTCGAGGGAGAGCGAGCGGTACGCCCGCCCCTCGGTGCTGCGCATCAACGCGACCGGACCGCTCGCGCCCCACCACAGCGCGGGCTGGATGTGGCCGGCGCCGGTGAGCGCGTCGTGGTCCACGGGGATCGGGGCAAGCGTCCAGGTCAGCCCGCCGTCGTCGGAGACGTCCACGAACGGGTCCCACCGGGGCGGCGCGCCCCACCGCTCCGTCGAGCCGGGCGCCAGCCAGGGGCCGCCCCCGGGGGCGAGCAGCGGCGGGTTCTTGACGGGGCCACGGCCGCCGGACCGGTCTCCCGGGACGAGCTCGCGTACCGACTCCCAGGTGAGGCCGCCGTCGTACGAGCGGGTGACCAGCGTGATCCACTCGGAGATGCGCGCGCCGGCCTTGCAGAACAGCCACAGGGCCCCGTCGGGGCCGATCGCCAGCACCGGGTTCCAGTGGGCGACGTCGCGGCCCGTCTCCAGGGTGCGCACCTCGCCGCTGCCGCGGGCGACGCGGATGCGGTTGTCGGGCGTGCCCTCCCTGGTGCCGGCGAACCACGCGACGACGGTGGTGCGGTCCACCACCGCGAGCGTGGACGCGTGGCACTGCGTCCAGCGGGGGTCGTCGACGGTCACGAACTCCCGGTGGATCCGCTCGTCCTGTCTCATCTGGTCGTCCGCGCCGGGATCATCGTGCCTGAGCGGTCTCGACCAGCCGCGCGATGCGCTGCCGCTGGTCCGCGCCGATCTCGGGAGCCGGCATGCGCAGGGCGCCCGTGCCGCGGCCCAGCCGGCTCAGCGCCAGCTTGATGCCCTCCACGGTGCCGCCGAGCGCGGCCAGCACCTCGTCCACCTGAGCCTGAGTGGAACGTTCCGCCTCGACGTCCCCGGCGGCCACGGCGTCGGCCAGCCGCGCGAACGGGTCCGGGAACGCCGACGAGAGGCCCGAGACGACCCCGTTGCCACCGCCGCGGACGACCTCGGCGAGCCTGGTGTCCGAGCCCGACCACAGCCCGGCCGACGCGGGCAGCGCCGCGCGGTACTCGGCGAACCGGTCGGCGGCCAGACCGCTCAGCTTGGCCCCGGCCAGCCCGGTCTCGGCGGCCATCACGGCGAAGTCCGCGGGCTCGACGACCACGCCGGAGCGCTCGCTGAACAGGTAGCCGTAGACGGCGGCCGGACCGGCCGCCCGCGTCACCGCGGCGAAGTGCCGCAGCACGGCGCCGTTGTCGGCGGGCAGGTAG
Source organism: Nonomuraea sp. JJY05 (assembly GCF_043496855.1). NCBI lineage: Bacteria > Bacillati > Actinomycetota > Actinomycetes > Streptosporangiales > Streptosporangiaceae > Nonomuraea > Nonomuraea sp. JJY05. The sequence goes on along the minus strand of NZ_JBIEIS010000017.1, from coordinate 168,431 downwards.
TACGGGGTCAGCGTGGCCAGCCGGCGTGCCCCCATCGCGACGGCGTCGCGGGTCAGCGCCACCGCCTCCCGGGTAGCCGCGGCGCCGACGTGCACCACGACCCGGTCGGGGCCGAACACGGCCAGCGCGGCCTCGGTCAACGCCCGGCGCTCGGCCCGGTCCAGCGCCGGGAACTCGCCGGTGGTGCCGCACACGAAGACACCGTCGACGCGACTCGCGAGATCCGTGAAGTGCGCCTTGGTGGTGGCGTGGTCGAGCTCGCCCGCCTCGTCGAAGAAGGTCGGGACGGCGGAGAGGATCTCGGCGCGGCGCCGGGTGTTCTCTGGCATGGCAAGGCCTCGGTTCGTCAGTGGTTTTCCGTTGTTGAGGCGCGGCGGGCCTCGGCTGGTGAGGGGTGGCGGGCGAAGGGGTGACGGCAGGCTGAGGACTGCCCCGGACCCCGGGGAGGTCCGGTGCGGGCGGTGGGACGAGAAGGCTAGAGGGCGGCCTGGGCGCGCTCCCGCTCGATCAGCGTCGCGCGGATCCGGTCGCAGGAGCCGTCGAGGTGCGAGGCGAGCGCGGTGAGCGCGGCGTCGACGTCGCCCGAGCGGACGACGTCGCGCAGATCGGCATGGTCCTGCGCGACGGGGACCAGGTCACGGGCGGTGTTGGTGATCTCCAGCACCGCCGCGAACAGCGGCCGGTGCAGCGCCCACGTGGCGGTGAGCCAGCGGTTGTCGCCGATCACGTAGAAGCCGCTGTGGAAGTCGAGGTCCGCGGCGGCGAACTTGGCGGCGTCGCGGTCGTCCGCGGCGGCCTGCATCTGCCCGACGGCCTCGTCGATCGAGGTCCAGTCGGCGGCGTCGAGGCGCGCGATGGTCTCCTTGATGGCCAGGCTCTCCAGAGCGCCGCGCAGCGAGTAAAGCTCTTGGAGATCTTTGTCGGACAGCCCCCGGACGAAGACGCCCCGCTTGCGCGTCTCGACCAGCCCTTCGATCTCCAGCTGGCGAAGCGCGTCGCGGACCGGCCCGCGACTCACCCCGAACTGCTCCGCGATCCGGCCTTCGACCAGGTGCGTCCCCACGATCAGCTCGCCACGCACGATGAGCGAGCGAAGCTGGATGAGCAGCTGGTCCCCGAGCGGTGGATTACGCAGCGGATTGGTGATCGTCACCAGCTCTCCTCTCGTCTTCCCGCCCGAAGGTTCTTCGCCGAACGGAGACTATCCCGGGCAGCTCCATACGGTCAACGTTAACCGATGACCGTTGACGGTTAACCGTCTTCCAAGTAATAGTGTGCGACAACTGAACCACTGCGGAAACTCAGAAGCCGCCAGCAGAAAGGGAGGCGCCATGGTCGCGACCCTTCCGAAGACCGATCTTCGCTACACATGGAAGGTCACGGCCTCCAGCTTCCTCGGCAACACGCTGGAGTACTACGACTTCCTCGTCTACGGGACAGCTGCCGCCGTCGTCTTCCCCAAAGTCTTCTTCCCCGACGCCAGCGGCTTCGTGGCCACGCTGTCCGCCTTCGGCACGTTCGCCGTCGGCTTCCTCGCCAGACCCCTGGGCGGGCTCTTCTTCGGCAGCCGGGGCGACCGGCACGGCCGCAAGTCCACCCTGATGGTCACGCTCGTCGTGATGGGCCTCAGCACCATCCTCATCGGGCTGCTGCCGAGCTACGGGACGATCGGGATCTGGGCCCCCGTCCTGCTGGTGCTGCTGCGGCTGCTGCAGGGGTTCGCGGTCGGCGGCGAGTGGGGCGGCTCCATGATCATCGTTTTGGAGTCGGCGCCACCGAACCGCCGCGGCTTCTTCAGCGCCTGGCCCAACACCGGCGGCTTCTCCGCGCAGATCCTCATCACCGGGATCTTCGCCTACATCTACACGCTCCCCAACGATCAGTTGCTGAGCTGGGGATGGCGGATCCCGTTCCTGCTGTCGGCCGTCGTCCTCATCGTGACGTTCTGGATGCGGCGCACCCTGCACGAGACCCCCGTCTTCACCGAGGCCGTGGCCGGTGACAAGCAGGGCGAGGCGGGCGCGGTGGAGGCCGAGCGTCCCAAGCACGGCCCGATCCGTACGATCTTCGTGGACGACTGGCGCAACCTGCTGCTGATCATCGGTCTGCGCTTCGCCGAGTCCGTGCCGTACTTCCTGCTCACGGTGTTCGCGCTGTCCTACGGCACCAGCGCGCTCGGCCTGGAGAAGACCCAGCTGAACAACGCGATCCTCATCGCCGCCGTGCTCTCCTTCGTCAGCCACGGCGTCTTCTCCGCCATCTCCGACAGGATCGGGCGGCGTCCGGTCTACTTCTTCGGCGCGGTCGTGGTGTTCGTGATGGCCTTCCCGTTCTTCGCGATGCTGCACAGCGGGTCGATGGTGCTGATCGTGCTGGGTTACGTGCTGGTGCTGAACCTCGGGCACAATGCCATCAACGCCATCCAGCCCGCGTTCTTCGCCGAGCTGTTCCCCGCCGAGCGCCGCTACACCGGCGCGGCGGCCGGCCGCGAGATCGCCTCCATCTTCGCGGGCGGCCTGACCCCGTTCATCGCCACCGCCCTGGCCGGCGCGGACGGCACCCGCTGGCCGCTGGTCGCCGGGTACGTCATGATCGGCGCCCTGATCACCATGTTCGCGGTGTGGAAGGCGCCGGAGTCCTTCCGCCGCGACCTCAGCGCCACGGGCAAGACCGTCCGCTGATCAAAACCTCCAGTCCTCGACCGGCCCCTGACCGACGGGGCCGGTCGGGCTGAACCCGACGGGCAGGGCGTCGAGACCGCGCATCCACACCGACGCCCGCCAGCGCAGCTCCTCCGGAGCCCCGAGGAGATGGACGTCGGGCAGCCGGTCCAGCAGCACCTCGATGGCCGTCTTGACGATGATCTCCCCCAGCTCCGGCGCGGGGAACGGGCAGCCGTACTCGCCGTGGCTGAACGACATGTGCGCCCGGTTGGCGCCCGAATGGGCGTGCGCGACCGGCTGCACCTGCGGATCGGCGTTGGCCGCCGCGAACCCGAGCAGCAGCAGGTCACCCCTCCGCACCCGCTTCCCGCCGAGGTCGCAGTCGCGTACGGCGAAGCGCGAGGGCATGTTCTGCACGGGCGGGTCCTTCCACAGCACCCTGATCAGCGCCTCGCCGACGCTGCTGCGGCCGCCCTGGAGCGTCATCGAGAAGTCGTCGTCGATCAGCATGAGCCGCAACGTGTTGCCGATCCAGTTGGCGGTGGCGGTGTGGGAGGCCGCCACCAGCACCAGCAGGTCCTGGATGATCTCCAGCTCGGCCAGCCCGGCCGGGTGCGCCAGCAGGTAGGAAGTGAGGTCGTGCCCCGGCCGGTCGCGCTTGGCGGCCATCAGCCCGCCCATGCGGTCCTGGACGCGGAGGAACCCGGCGAAGGACTCCTCGCCGCCGTCCAGCATGAAGCCCAGGTCCTCGACCAGCTCCGGCAGCTCGGACTCCGCCAGGCCGTAGAGGCGGGCGATGACCCGGGCCGGGATCCGGTTGGCGTACTGGGCGATCAGGTCGGCCCGGCCGTTCCCGGCGAACTCGTCGATCAGGAGATCGGCGACCTGCTCGCAGATCGCGGTCAGCTCGGTGCGGTCGATGGTGTCCAGCGCGTCGCCGATGGCGCCGCCGCGCCGCTTGCGCTCGGCGCCCTCGGTGAACATCAGGGACGGCGTCCACTCCAGGTACGCCCGCGACGGCCAGTCGTCGTGGATGCGGTCCTTCAGGTTCCAGCGCCTGGGGTCGCGGCCGAAGAGCTGCGGCTGGCTGGTCACGTGGTGCAGCTCGCGGTAGCCGGCCACCAGCCAGGCCGGTACGTCGTCGTCGAGCAGGATCGGCACGATCGGGCCGTGCTTGCGGCGCATCTCCTCGTACACCGCGGCCGGGTCGGCGAAGACCTCGGGCCCGTACAACCGCACGGCGTCGGCGTGGCCGGGGTAGCCCTCCAGGAGTGGGTTGGTCACGACTTGCTCTCCGGGGCCGAAAGGGCGTTCATGCGGGTGATGTGCTCCACGAGCGTGATGAGCACGTGCTTGGACGAGGACCGCTTGCGCGCGTCGCACTCGATGAGCGGCACGTCGGGCGACAGCGCGAGCGCGTCGCGCACGGCGTCCAGCGAGGGCCCGTCGGCGAAGCGGTTGACGGCCACGACGAACGGCATCCGGTGGTGCTCCAGCCGGTCGATGGAGTACCACGAGTCCTCCACGCGCCTGGTGTCCACCAGGACGACCGCGCCCAGGCTGCCCGCGAAGAGCTGATCCCACACGAACCAGAAGCGCTCCTGCCCCGGCGCCCCGAACAGGTAAAGGACCTTGTCCGGCGTCACCGTGATCCGGCCGAAGTCGAAGGCCACCGTGGTGGTGGTCTTCTCCCGCACCCGGCTGGCGTCGTCGATGCCCACGCTGGCCTGGGTCATGACCTCCTCGGTGCTCAGCGGGCGGATCTCGCTCACCGAGCCGACCATGGTCGTCTTGCCCACGCCGAAACCGCCGACGACCACGATCTTCAGTGCGTCCAGGGCGGTCTCGCGCAGCGGTGTGCGTACGTCGTCAGAGGTCGTGGAGGGCACTGAGCACCTGCCTCAGAGTTTCGGGATCCGGCCGCCCGGACTGGAGAGCGGCCGACGGATGGCGGACGGTGATGCGGCCGGTGTCCAGCAGGTCGCGCAGCAGGATCTTCACCACGCTCACCGGCAGCCGCAGCTCGGCGGAGATCTCCACCACCGCCGTCGGCTGCCGGGTCAGCTGAAGGATCCTGACGTGCTCCGACTGCATTCCGGGGGCCGGCTCGCACTCGCTGACGATCAGGGAGACCGAGTCGAACGCGTTCTCGTCGGCGCGGGTGCGGCCGCCGGTGACCGTGTAGAGCCGGTCCGGGTTCTCCCGGTCGATCGGGCGCGGCGTCATGGGCGATCGCCGCTTGGCTGCGCTCGCCGCGGCGCCGCGGAGAGGAAGACCCCGATCTGCTCGACCATCTCGTTCATGTTGTGCGCGATCAGGCCCACGTCGCCGTCCTCCTCGGCCACCACGGCGAGGTGGGCGCCCTCGCCGGCCGGCACGATGAGCAGCAGCCCGCCGGCGAACTCCACCATCGCCTGCCCCGCGCCGATGCCGTCGCCGAACTCGGCGGAGGCGCTCAGCGACAGGCTCTGGATGCCGGCGGCCAGGGCCGCGAGCTGGTCCGCGCGGTCCCGCTCCAGGCCGGCGGTGACGCACATCTTGAGTCCGTCCCTGGTCAGGACGAGGACGTACCTGACCCCGGGGGTCTTCTCCTTGAGGTTCTCAAGCAGCCAGTCGAGCTCGCGATCGGTGGTGCCTGCAGCGTCGATTGTGCTCATCGAAACGACGGGGCGGGCGTCCGGCGCGGGCGCCGGAGGGGCCGCCCCTGCCTCCTTACTGTGATCCGATAAGTTCCGGTGACCGGCGGCGCGTGCTCACGCGTCGTCCGCGGCCGGAGAAGTGGCCGGAGAGGTGGCCGGAGGAGACGTCCGATTGCGGCCGCCCGCCTGGCGGAACGCGGCGAACCTGGCCGCCGAGTCACGCCCCTCGCGCGCCACCGGCCGGGCCGCCGGCGACTGCCGCGCCTTCATCGCCTCGGCCAGCGTCTGCCCGCGCTGCCTCCGGGGCAGCAGCTCCTCGCCGGTCGGATGCTCCTGCGCGGGCTCAAGTTCCGCGGGCGGCGCGGCCTGGGCGGGCACGGCCGGTGGCTCGGCGGCCGCCGTCCTGGGCTGCGTGATCAGTACGCGCGGGATCAGCACGACGACCCCGGTGCCGCCGCGGGCCGACGGCCGGAAGCTCACCGTGAGGCCGTACTTGTCGACCAGGCGCCCCACGACCGCGAGGCCCAGCCTGGTGCCGGAGAGCGTGCGCAGGTCGAGCGGCTCGGACACGAGCTTGGTCGCGTGCTGCCGCTCGCGCGGCCGCATGCCGAGGCCGCTGTCGTCGATCGTGATCACCACGCCGGCGTCCTCCTCGTCCGCGTACACGTGCACCTCCGTGCCGTGCGCCGAGAACGTGGCGGCGTTGTCCATCAGCTCGGCCAGCGCGTGCATCACGCCTTCGGCGGCGTACCCGGCCACGGCGACGGTGCTGGTGGAGTGGAGCCGGATGCGGCGGTAGGCGCCGATGCGGCCCATGGCGCCGCGCAGGATGCTCTCCATGACGATCGGCCGCGTCCACCGCCGCCCGGACCGGCCGCCGCTCAGCAGGGCGATGTTGTCGGCCAGGCGGCTCAGCTGGGAGACCCGGTGGTCGAGGTCGAGCAGGTCGCTGAGGATCTCCTCGTGCTCGCCGTACTGCTCCTCCAGGCCGCGCAGCTGGGCGAGCAGGCTGGTCGCCTGGGCCTGCACCCGGGCTGCGGCGCCGGCGCAGGCGGCCATCACCGCGGCGCCCCCGCGCTCGCTCTCGCCGAGCTGCTCCGCCGTCTCGCCGAGCAGGTCCCGCAGCGGGCCGTAGGCGGGCTGGCCCACCTCGGCCAGCGCCGCGCGGACCGACATCCGGTCCGTCCGGATCCGCCGTACGAGCTCGGGCAGCTTCTCGGCGGACAGCCGCGAGATCTCGTCCTCGATCGCCTGGCGGGCCGCGCGGGCGTTGGTCTCGGCGACCGCGCGTGCCTTCTGGGCGGCGGCGCGGTCGCTCTGGAGCAGGTCGAGCTCGTTGCCGATCGCCTGGACGAGCGGCTGCACCGAGGTCTCCACCATCCGCGACACGCTGGCGAGCGCGTCGGCGAGCGGCACGCCCTCGCGTACCTGGCGCCCGAGCGCGGGCAGCGCCTCCTCTGCCACCCGCGCGTTCTCGCGGCGCAGCCACAGGTAGCGCGCCTCCGCCCACCTGGCCTGCTCGCGCAGCTGGCGGGCGGTGGCTGCGTGATGCACGGCCGCGCCGACGGCGCCGGTCAGCAACAGGGCCGAGCCTCCGCCCGCGGCCGCCATCAGCCCCATGGCGCCGGCGGGGGCGGCCAGGAGTGCCCACAGCCACAGGCCGGCCGTGACGATCAACGTGCCCAGGGAGGCCGTGACCGCCAGCTCCTTCGGGGACAGCCTTCGCTGTGTCGTCCGTTGAGGTACGTCTGCTTGCATGTTCTGGGAGTCCTCAGAGCGGGGGGTGGTGTGCCCTTTTCACGCATGCGATCGGGAACGGCACACACCGTAGCACCAGGGGTATCTTCAAGAACAGACAAGCACTCCTTAACCAATCGCTTCAGCAGCAACCAGGACAAGCCACCGCCCGCGGCCGGGTGGCTACACCTCCTCGCCCACCCCCAGGTACATCACTCCGGGGTTCGACGGGTTGAAGGCGATGGAGGTGACCCGGTCGTAGGCGTTGTGGTTGACGGTGACGCGGTTGCGGCGGGCGTCGTACTTGTAGAGGTCGGTGCCGGTCGCCGCCCAACCCGTGCCGAAGTCGAAGTAGAGCACCCCCGGGTCCGTCGGGTGGGGGGCGAGCAGCGGGCCGTTGGGGATGGTGACCCCGTTGCCCTGGTCCACGACCGGGGCGAAGCGCCGGCCCCCGTCGAACGAGCGGTAGATGTGCCGCCCGCCGGACGGCGCGCCCGCGTCGGCCTCCGCGATGTCGAGGCCCATCGCGTACACGACGTTGGGGGCGGCCGGGGAGATCGCGGCGCTGAACACGTTGACCTTGCCGCCCGTCCCGCTCAGGCCGGTGGCGGCGGTCCAGGTCCGGCCGCCGTCGAAGGTGACGCGGGCGCCGGTGTCGGAGCCGCCCACCACCACGTGGTTCAGGTCGTACGGGTCGAACACCGCCGTGTAGACCAGCACGAGGTCGCCCTGCGCCCAGGCGGGCGCCCCGACGGTCCGCCAGGTGCGCCCGCCGTCCCGCGACTCATGCAGCTGCCCGCGGCCGTCGGCGACCCGCAGGCGGTCGGCGCGGTAGCGGTCGACGCCGAGCCCGGCCACCTCACCGGCGGGTGAGGTGAGCTGGGTGACGGCGCCGGACGTGGCGAGGGCGAGGTTGCCGTCACGGTCCCAGGCGTAGGCGCGGCCGCCGCGGGCCGCGACCAGCTCGATGTTCCTGCCGTTCACCTTGCCGGCCGTCGCCCAGGTGCAGCCCGCGTCCTTCGAGGTCAGCAGCGCGTTGTTCGACATGGCGAGCAGCTCGTCAGGACGGTCGAGGGCGACGAGTCCGGTGGTGTAGACGATCGGCCGCAGCACCTGGCTGGTCGGCGTGATCGTCCTGCCGTCATTACGCGTGTACGTCACCGAGCCGTCGCCGGTGACGGTCCCGCAGGCCGGCTGGCGCCAGCGGCCGAAGGGCTCGTCCACCGCGGCGGCGGGCCCGGCTGCAGACAGGACCGCCAGCGCGGTCGCGACTCCGATGGTGAATGCCTTCTTCAAGACTGCCTCCCCGAACAGGCCGGACTTACGGATCCGTCCTATCGGGGACGGGATCGCACGGGCCAGGGCGTATGGAGGCGGATTTATGACATTGCAGGTATCTGACACACTTGCCGACCATGGACACGGATGACAACGCGCTTGCCGCCGTCGGGGTGGACGCCGAGGACGAGCGGATCTACCGCGACCTGCTGCGCCGGCCCCGCGCCACGCTGCCCGAGCTGGCCGCGCACACCGGCCGCACCACGGTGGCCCTGCGCCGGGCCTGCTCCCGGCTTGAGGCGCTGGGCCTGGTCAGCCGCATGGCGGGCCGTCCGGTCCGGTTCCTGCCGACCCGGCCCGACGTCGCGGTGGCCGCCCTGATCTCGCGCCGGGAGGAGGGGCTGGCACAGGCGCGGCTGGCCGCCCTCGCGCTGCTCGCCGAGACGCCGCGGACGGAGAACCAGGCCCCCGAGGAGCTGGTCGAGGTCGTGCAGGGCCAGGCGGCGGTGGTGCAGCGGTTCACGCAGCTGCAGCAGACCGCGACCGAGGAGCTCCTGGTGCTGGACCGGCCGCCGTACGCGCAGGACCCCGGCCGGCAGAACGCCGCCGAGATGGACCGCCTCGCGCACGGCCTCCTGGTGCGCGGCATCTACGACGCCGCGGCCCTGGAGATCCCCGGCAAGCTGCGCCTCGCCCAGGAGGCCGTGGCCGCCGGCGAGCAGGCCAGGATCAGCCCCGAGGTCCCCATGAAGCTGGCCATCGCCGACCGGAAGACCGCCATCCTGCCGCTGAGCACGGCCGCGACCTCGCACGCCGACAGCGCGGTCATCGTGCACTCCTCGACGCTGCTCGACGCGCTGGTCACGCTGTTCGAGGTCCTGTGGCGGTCGGCGTTGCCGCTGCCCGCCAAGCCGCTCGCGACGCTCCCCTCCGGCCCGGCCGAGCTGCCCGACCCGGAGCTGTTCACGCTGCTCGCGGCCGGTCTCAAGGACGAGGCGGTCGCGCGCCAGCTCGGCGTGAGCCTGCGGACCGTGCACCGGCGGGTCAGCGAGCTGATGGACCGGCTCGGCGCCCGTACCCGCTTCCAGGCCGGGCTGCTCGCCGCCCGCCGCGGCTGGTGGGGCGCGAATTAGAGGGTGTCGCCGTGGGCCATCAGGTGGGCGGCGCGGTGCCGCCGCTCGCGTAGGTCGGACGGCGCGGCGCGGAACACCTCGCGCTGGTCCGGTTGAACTGCCGCAGGCTCCCGAACCCCGAGGCGAGGGCCACGTCGAGCACCGTCAGGTCGGAGTCGTCCAGGAGCCGCCGGGCGAAGTGCGCCCGCCGCGAACGCGCGAGCTGGTCGGCGTCGCGCCCAGGTGCCTGAGGAAGAGCCGGCGGATCGAAGCCCGGCTCCTCCACAGCCGGGTCCGTCTCCAGGAAGAGCGGCGGTTGCAAGCTGGGACCTCCCGATGTCGCGTACCCGGAACATGGTGCGCGCGAGCCCGGGGGCGAGTCCGGCCACATCCGGACAGACGAGTCAGCTAGCTTCCGAACCCGGTGCGCCAGGTGGCGTGCCGCGGCCTCCAGCCGAGCGAGCGGGCGAGGCCGTTGTCGGCGCCGCGCTGCCAGCCGGCCCGCCCGGTGGTGGGAGCGGGGGCGGGAGCCCCGACGGCGGCGGCCAGCGCGGGCAGCCACTGACGGGCGGGGGCGGGCTCGTCGTCCACGATGTTGACGGTCCCGCTCGGCCAGCTCAGCGCGGCGACGGTGGCCTCGGCCGCGTCCTCGACGTGCACGAACGAGCTGACCGCGTCGTCGGCGGCCAGGCGGCTGAGGAAGACCGAGGCCGGGTCGCCGGTGGGGCCGCCGTTGCGCAGCACGTCCGCCACGAGGCCGCCGGGCCGGTACCACGTGCCGGGTCCGTAGAAGAGGCCGTAGCGCAGCACGACGTGCTCGTCCAGCTCCGCGACGGCCTCTTCGAGCGCCTGGACGCCGCCGACCACGCCCGAGCGCGGCGCGGGCGCGGTCACGTCCAGCGGCGTGTCCTCCGTGGCCGGGGCGTCGCCCGCCTCGTACGCCCAGGCGATGGACTGGGCGACGACGCGCCGCACGCCGGCCCGTTCGGCGGCGTCGACCAGGTTGCGGGTGCCGATCCTGCGGATGCGGCCGTTGTCCGCGGGGGTGCCGCCGTTCAGCGCGGTGAGCTGGTGGACGATCGCGTCGGGCGCGGCATCGGCCACCGCGCGGGCGACCGCCTCGGCGTCGAAGACGTCCAGCCGTACGGCGCCGGCGCTCTGGGCGCGCAGCCGGTCGAGGCCGGAGTCGGTACGGGAGGTGCCCGTGACGCGGTGACCGGCCTCGATCAGCCGGGGGACGAGGTAACGGCCGATGGCGCCCGCGGCACCGGCGACGAAGACGTGCATGCGGAGGTTTCCTTGCGTTAGGCGGCGTGGGCGGTCGGGTGGATCGACGCTCACACGGCCAGGCTAGGAGACAACTGTCCCAGTATTATGGTCCAGTCATCGGCCGGAAAATTGGACCATTCACATGACCGACGCGCTCGGGCCCGAGCTCCTGCTGGAGCTGCCCGGCTGGGGTTCTCGTGGCAGGGCGCTGGAAGAGGCGCTGCGGTCCGCGATCCGCGGCGGGCGGCTCGTGGCCGGGACGCGCCTGCCGTCGAGCCGCGATCTCGCCTCCCAGCTGGGACTGTCGCGGGGGACAGTGACGCAGGCGTACGAGCAGCTGGTGGCCGAGGGCTGGCTGACGGCGCGGCAGGGCTCGGGCACCCGCGTGGCGGCGGGCACCGCGGAGCCCCCGGCCCGCTCCGGCGCCCAGGTGCCGAACGTATCGACGCAGGCCCGCTCCGGCGCCCAGTCGCCGAACGGACCGACGCACGCTCGCTCACCGCTTCACGACCCGCGGCCCGGGCGGCCGGTGGAGACCCGCTCACCGCGTCACGACCTGCGGCCCGGGCGGCCGGACACGTACGCGTTCCCCCGTGAGGCGTGGGCCCGTGCGATGCGGCACGTGCTGCGGGAGGCGCCGACCGAGGTGTTCGGGTTCGGCGACCCGCGGGGGCGCATCGAGCTGCGCACGGCGCTGGCGTCGTATCTCGGCCGGACCCGCGGCGTCCGGGTCGACCCCGCGAACCTGGTCGTCTGCTCCGGGTACACGCAGGCGCTCGGCCTGCTGGCGGAGGTCTTCACCGAGCTGGGCGTGCGTACGGCGGGCATGGAGGACCCGGCCATCGGCGACCACGTCCGCCTCCTGGCCGGCCGGCTGCGCGTCGCCCCCATCCCGGTGGACGCCTCGGGCATGCGCGTGGACGCGCTGCGCGACTCGGGCGCCGAGGTGGCCGTCTGCACGCCGGCGCACCAGTTTCCGCTGGGCGTGAGCATGGCGCCGGAGCGCCGCTCCGAGCTGCTGGAATGGGCGGACGACAGCCTCGGCTGGATCGTCGAGGACGACTACGACGGCGAGTTTCGCTATGACCGGCATCCCATCGCCGCGCTCCAGTCCCGCCGCCCCTCCAGGATCGTGTACGCGGGCTCGACCAGCAAGACCATCGGCCCCGCCGTCCGGCTGGGCTGGATCGCCTGCCCGCCCCTGCTGCTGGAGCCGCTCGCGGAGGCCAAGCGCCGCGCGCGCGAGACCCGGCCTCTGGAGCAACTGGCCCTCGCGCGCATGATCGAGCTGGGCGACTACGACCGCCACCTGCGCACGATGCGCCGCGGCTACCAGCGGCGCCGGGACACGCTGGTCGCGGCCGTGCGATCCGGCCTGCCGGACGTCCGGGTGCGCGGCATCGACGCCGGCCTGCACGCCCTGCTCGAACTGCCCTCCGCGCCGTCGGAGCGGGCCGCCGTGGAGGCGGCGCGGGCGGCCTCGGTCGACGTGCATCCGCTGGGCGAGTACATGCGCGGCGACCGCGACCGGCACCCGCCGTCGCTGGTCGTCGGGTACGCCACGCCGCCGGCCCACTCCTACCCCGCCGCGCTCGACGCGCTGGTCCGCGGCCTGCGCGGGCTCTGACCGGAACCCCGCGGCCGACTGATTCGTTTTCCCATCAGCACGGGCCCCCGGGGGAAAGGCGGACATGGGCACGAGCAGAACGAGTGAGCGGCGGCTGAGAAGGCGCGCCCGCCGGCAGGCGGGCAGATTCGTGTCGGTGCCTCCGGAGCAGCGCCGGCGCCTGACCCAACGGCAGCGGCGGCGGATGGCGCGGCAGGCCGGGGCGGACGCCGCGCGGCGCCGCTCGGCGTGGCGGGAGTGGGGACCGGTCACGGCGATCACGCTGGTCGTCTTCGAGCTGATCTACTTCTTCCTGGTCGCCGACATGGTCGGGGGGACGAGCATCGCCGGTGTGATCGTGACGGGCGCCATCGGCTGCGTCACGGTCTGCTCCAGATTCGTACAGGAATATGCGGGGTCGAACAGCGCCGATTCCAGGGCCGTTCCGTTCCTCGTCGTGGGCCTGGTCTCGGTGGCCGTGACGCTGGTCGCCCTGGGCGCCGAGACGCTGTCGAAGATGATCTGATCACGTCTCGTGCGAACGTGTTTTCGAGTAAACTGCCTGCCATGCCGAACCCGCTGGTCCTCAGCCTGGAGAGCGCGCGACGCCTGGCCGTGACGTGCCAGCACCTGGCCGGCCCGCGCCCCGGCGGCGGCCTCGACGGGCTGCGGCAGGTGCTGCGCACGCTGCGGTGCCTGCAGCTCGACCCGATCGACGCGGTGGCCCGCAGCCACTTCCTGGTGCTCTGGAGCAGGCTCGGCGGCTACGACCGCGCCGACCTCGACACGCTGCTGTGGCAGGAGCGGTGGCTCTTCGAATACTGGGCGCACGCCGCGTCGATCGTGCTGGCGGAGGACTATCCGATCCACCACGTCATGATGCGCGGCTACGCGCAGGGCGAGTCCCCCTACGCGCAGCGGGTCCGCGGCTGGATGGAGGCCAACGACGGGCTGCGGCAGCACGTCCTCGACCGCTTACGCACGGCCGGGCCGCTGCCGCCGGGGTCGTTCGACGACCTCACGAGCGTGCCCTGGCAGTCGAGCGGGTGGACCAACGGCCGCAGCGTCGAGCGGATGCTCGACTTCCTGTGGTCCCAGGGCCGCATCATGGTCGCGGGCCGGGCAGGCCGCACGCGCCACTGGGACCTGGCCGAGCGCTGGCTGCCCGCCTGGGCCGACGCCCCGCCGCTGTCCCGGCGGGAGGCGGTGTCACTGGCGGCCGAGCACGCGCTGCGCGCCCTCGGCGTGGCCCGCGTGGCCGACATCGAGCGCCACTTCATCCGCGACCGCTATCCCGAGCTGCCCGAGATCCTCGACGAGCTCCAGCGCTCCGGCCGCGTGGTGTCCGCCGAGGTCGAGGGCGGCACGGAGCGCTGGCACGTGCACCGCGACGTCCTTGAGCTGCTGGAGCGCGAGTGGCAGCCGCGCACCACGCTGCTGTCGCCGTTCGACAACCTCATCTGCGACCGGGCGCGCACCGAGCGGCTGTGGGGCTTCGAGTTCCGTACGGAGATGTACGTACCCAAGCACAAGCGGCGCTACGGCTACTACATCATGCCGATCCTGCACGGCGAGCGGCTCATCGGCCGGCTCGTGCCCCGCTTCGACCGGCGCAAGCAGGTGCTGGAGATCGAGGGCCTGTTCCCGGAGTCCGGATTCCCGGGCGACAAGGTCTCCGTACGGGCCGTCGGGGCGGCGGTGACCGAGCTGGCCGCGTTCGCGGGAGCCCGAGAGGTCGCCTACGCGGGCACCGTACCGGCGACCTGGCGGGCCGCCTCGGGCTGAACGGCCGCCGCGCATATCCCCGTTCGATTCCCTCGATCGTGGGCAAGTAGGGCATGCTAATGATCCGTCAGCATCCGCCCATGCATCACCACGAGAGCCGTAGTCATCCACCGCATCACCGCCCGCAGCACCCGGCGATGGATCCCCGTAGGACGTCTGACCAGTGACGACGCCCCCCGTCCCATCGCCCGCGCGACGGTGCCGTGTCGCCTCCCCCCATCCGGCCGTGAGCGCCGATCAACGAGGCAATTACCGCTTACCCTGCAGTGATAACATATCGCAATCATATGGCTACTTTTCGTTAATCGGCGGTTGCGAGACTCATCGAAAAGCTTGAGGGAGGTCTCATGCCGTACCTGACACAGCTGGCCGACGTCGCCCGCCGCACAGGATGCCCAGTGACCGAAGTGGCCGGGTGGCAGACCCGCGGCCACGGGCCGCAGCCCCAGGTGCAGGGCATCGTGTGCCACCACACGGCGGGCCCTGCCGGCGGCGGCGACTACCCGTCGCTCGCGGTGGTCCGCGACGGCCGCCCCGGCCTCGACGGGCCGCTGTCCCAGTTCGGGCTCGGCAGATCCGGCCACATCTACGTCATCGCCGCCGGACGCTGCTGGCACAACGCCCCCTCGACGTCGACGATGCACACCAACTCCGCCTCCCTCGGCATCGAGGCGGAGAACGACGGCACCCAGCCCTGGCCCGATGTCCAGAAGGACGCCTACATCCGGCTGTGCGCGGAGTTGTGCCGCGAGTTCGGGCTGCCCGCCTCGCGCGTGAAGGCGCACCGGGAGGTCAACACCTCCAAGCCGGACCCCCACTCCATCGACATGAACGACTTCCGGGCGGCCGTCGCCGCCCTCATCCAAGGCGCCCCGGCGCCTCAGCCATCCTGGACGGAGGAGATCGTGAAGCAACTGCCCATGATCCGGCCGGGCGACGACAACTTTGACGTCAAGACCGTCAGAGGCTGCCTGTTCGCCCGGGGCCGGGTTCCCGTGTCCGCTTACGCGCAGGTCGGGCTGGAGGACTGGCTCAAGTCCACCCGCTGCGACCCGGGGCTCGTCGAGCTGGTCCGCGGCTTCCAGCAGGCGGAGGGCATCGGCGCGGACGGCGTCGTCGGCCCGAAAACCTGGCCGTCCCTGCTCCGCGTCTGACAGCCGCAACCTCCCGCCGCCGCCCCGACAGCCCCGCCACCGTCCGACGGTCCGGGCCCACCACCGCCGCCGTCCGACGGCCCGGGCCCACCTCCCAGGCCCAGCGGCAGGGGCCTGATTCGCAAGGATTCCCGGCGGCATGCGTCCCTCGGGATGGCCGGCGGCCCTCGGCGGCAGGCGCCCCACGGAGGAGCAGGCGACCCTCGGTGGCAGGCGGCCGTCGGCGGCAGGTGCCCCTCGGAGTGGCAGGCGACCCTCGGCAGCAGGCCGCCCGACGCTGGGCGGTCCAGCGGTAAGGGCGCCGGCAGCAAGAGCTCCGCGGCAGGCGAGCCGGTGGGGCAATGGCGCGGAGCTCGGGTGAGGGGGCGTCACTTCTCGTTGCGATGGAGGGCGTCTGGCGGGTGGCGGGCGAAGCGGGCCGGGCGTCCGAGGCGGAGGGGCCCGAGCGGAGCGACGCGGGCGTCCGAGGCGGAGGGGCCCGAGCGGAGCGACGCGGGCGTCCGAGGCGGAGGGGCCCGGGCGGAGCGACGCGGGCGTCCGAAGCGGCGGCGGTCAGGAGGCACCGGCCGCCCACCGGCGTACCCGGCCCGATGCGGCCGGTTGCGGCCCGGTGCGGCCCGGTGCGGCCGGTTGGGGCCCCGCCCTATGCGGCCCGGTGTGGCCTGGGTGCGGCCCGCCCGCCCTATGCGGCCCGATGCGGCCCGCCCGATGCGGCCCCCCGATGCAGCCCGGCGGGACCCTGGTGTGTCAGCTGTCGGGATGGGGTGTTGGGCGGGGCTCAGTCGGAGACCTTTGGGGTGGCGCGCATTCCGACGTAGCACACCAGGGTCCCGTCGGGCAGGGTCGAGAAGACGACGGGCATGTAGTCCTCGCTGAACGACGCGCCGATGCCCGAGGCGGCGAACACCGTGTCCGAGACCGGGGTCAGATCGGCCTCCAGCGGCGGGGACAGGTCCTTCATGCCGTCGACGAACTCGTACCGGATCCGGTTCGGGCTGATCGTGATGACGACGCCCTCCCGCTTGTACGTGCCCACCAACGGCGTCATGTCCACCACGGGCGGCTGCGCGGGCGGGGCGAACGCGTCCGGCATGCGGACCCCGGCCAGCTCGGCCAGCAGCTCGCGGAACAGGGCGGCGTACACCGGCCGGGCCCCGCCCCCGTTGGTCATGAGCGCGACGGCCAAGCCGGCCTGCGGGACGACGCGCAGGTAGGCGTACTGGCCGATGGCGGCCCCATCATGGCCGTAGCCGAAGACGCCGTCCCAGTCGTAGAGGGTCCAGCCCAGGCCCCAGCCGTCCGCGCTGACGGTCCACTTGTCCGGGACGTCCACCTCGCGCCGTTGCATGGCCGCCACCGCGTCGGCGGACACGACCCGCGTGCCGTCGGGGGCCAGGCCGCCGGCCAGGTGCATCTGGGCGAAGCGGACGAGGTCGCCGGACGAGGTGATGATCCGCCCGGCCGGGCCTGCCGAGCGCGGCATCATGTCCCAGACGGGCGCCGGGTCGGGGTCCTGGCCCGGCTCCCCCAGGTGGCTCATCGCCGCGCGGAAGCGCAGCGCCTCTTCCGGCAGCGTCATGGAGCGTTCGAGCCCGAGCGGCGTGAACACCAGGTCCCGCAGCGCCTGGTCCCAGGTCGTGCCGGTCAGCACCTCGACGAGGCGGCCGAGCACGACGTAGCCGAGGCCGCCGTAGGAGACGGCCATGCCGGGCCGGCAGTCCAGGGCCACGTCTCTGGCCGCCTCGACGTACCTGGCCAGGCAGTCGTCGCCCCGGCCCGAGTCGTGGTTGAAGTCGTTGGTGACCCCGCCGGTGTGGCTGAGCAACTGCCGGACGGTGATCACCTTGGTGGCCTCCTCGTCGGGAGTGGCGAACTCCGGCAGCACGTCCACCACCCGGGCGTCCAGGTCCAGCCGGCCCTCGCCGACGAGCCGCATGACCAGCGTCGCGGTGTAGACCTTGGCGATCGAGCCGGACAGGAACACCGAGTCGGGGGTCATCGGCACGCCGGTGGCGCGGTTCAGCACGCCGGTGGCCAATTCGTGGACGTTCCCGCCGGTCAGCACGGCCAGGGTCGCGCCGGGCACGTGGTGGGCGGCGCACAGCTCGTCGAGCCGCCGCTGCCAGTGCTCGACGTAGAAGCCGCGGCCGGTCGAGTCCAGCGTGCCCAAGTCGCCCGTGGCGTTCCAGTTCAGGTTCATGATCTCTCTCCTTCGAATGTCAGGTCAGTTGCTCAGGACGGTCTTCTTGGGCATCACCAGCAGGGCCAGTACGGCGGCCGCCACCACGCCGGCGGCGCTGATGAGGAAGGCGGACGACATGGCCGCGGTGAAGGCGTCGCGGGCGGCGGCCGCGATCCCGGCGTCGCCGAGGCCGAGCGCGTTCCCGATCGAGAGGCGGGCCGCCGCCGGTGCGGTCGCGGGCATGGCCGCGGTGTAGGCACTGGCGAGCACGCTGCCCAGGACGGCGATGCCGAGGGCGGCGCCGGCCTGCTGGATGGTGTCGTTCAGCGCCGAGCCGACGCCGGCGTGCTCGGCCGGGATCGTGCCCATGAGGGCGGAGACCGCGGCGGGCATGGCCAGGCCGCCGCCGGCGCCCATGAGGAGCAGCGCCACGGCCGCGGTGGCCAGGCCGCTCGACGCGTCGAGGGTGCTCAGCAGGGCGAATCCGGCGGCGCTCACGGCGAACCCGGTGACGATCAGCTGACGGTTGCCGATCCGCGCGCCGAGGGTCGCGCCCAGGGTGTTGCAGGCCAGCGAGGCGACGGCCATCGGGATGAAGGCCAGGCCCGACTCGGTGGGCGTGTAGCCGAGGACGTACTGCAGGTACTGGGTGAGCACCAGCAGCAGGCCGCCGTTGCCGATCTGGACCAGGGTGAGCGAGAAGCTGCCGCCGCTGAAGGTGCGGTTGCGGAACAGGCTGAGCGGGACCATGGGGTGCGGCGTGCGCAGCTCCCAGATCACGAACCCGGCGAGCGCGACGACCGCCACGGCCAGCGCCGGCACCGACAGCCCGTGCGGCAGCTCGATGATCGTCCAGACCAGGGCCGACATGCCGGCCACCGACAGCACGGCGCCGATCGGGTCGGGCCTGGTCTGCGGCCCCTTGGACTCGGGCATGAGCACCAGCGAGGCGACGATGGCCAGCGCCGCGATCGGCACGTTGATCAGGAAGACGGCGCCCCACCAGAACCACGCGATCAGCGCGCCGCCCAGCACCGGCCCGCCGACCAGGCCGACCATGGCGACCGCGCTCCAGGCGGCCATCGCCTTGCGCCTCTCCTGCTCGTCGAACACGGTGATCAGGATCGACAGGGTGCTCGGCATGATGAGCGCGCCACCGATGCCCATCACCGTACGGGCGGCGATCAGCGTCGCCGGATCGGCGGCGTAGGCGGCCGCCAGCGAGGCCACCCCGAACAGGGCCAGCCCGATGACCATGACCCTGCGCCTGCCGAACCGGTCGGACAGGCTGCCCGCCGTCAGCAGCAACCCGGCGAAGACCAGGATGTAGGAGTCCAGGATCCACTGGATGTCCTGCGCGCTGGCGCCCAGCTCGGCGGTCAGCGGCGGGATCGCCACCGAGAGCACCATGTTGTCGATCACCAGCACGAGCGTGCTGAGACACAGCACCACCAGGATCAGCCAGCGGCGCGAATCACGTGCTTGCATCAAACCCTCCCAGGCCGCGAGTACGTCGTCCTCACTATGCGAACACTGTACGCATGAGGGAGAGGCGTGCGCAACCCGTGGGCGGGCCCACGATCGGACGCGGGCCCGCCTACCAGGTCAGTCCCGGTTGCGGGTGAAGTGGAACGGGCAGTGGCTGCCGCCCAGGCCGATGGTGGTGCGGCGCTCGAATCCGAAGCCGTGCCTGTCGGGCTCGATGGCCTCGATCCAGTTGGCGTCGAACGCGCACATGACCGGGGTCAGCCCGGGGGCCCCGTTGGCGGTCAGCACGTCGTGGTAGAAGCAGCGGCGGACGTCGACGTGGTAGCGCCGGTCGTCGTCGGCCGGCCGGTCGAAGAGGAACCCCTTGCCGAACGCGTGCTCCTCCCGCGACTTGGACACCGCCACCATGGCCAGGAAGGGGTCGGGAGCGGTGTCCAGCATGGCCCGGGTGCCCTGCCGGGTGGCCTCGCCGAGCGGCTCGACGAACGCCGCGCGCACGGCGTCGATCGTCGCCGGCCGTCCCAGCCTGGGCGACAGCAGCTCGTACGCGGCCACGAGGGCCAGGGTCATACGCAGGTTGTGGCGGGCGGGCTCGTCGACGATCAGGTGCCGGTTCGCCGCCTCGAGCTCCTCGTGACGCGCCCGCATGGCGGCCACGAGATCGCCGTGCTCGCGGGCGAGGTGGTCGTAGAAACCGTCGAGGAGAAGGGCGGTGTCGCGATCGGGGTCGGGAACGTAGTCGCCGTCGGTGAGCCCGAACTGGTCGGTGGACATTGCGGTCCTTTCGGTACGGTGCTCGGTCCGTACACGGCCGCGATCTCGCCCGGAGGCGTGCCTGGCCGTGCTCGCGACCGAGCGAGCACGCCAGCGCGCTCCACCGACCTACCAGGCGCTGACAAGCTTGAGTTGATGTTGTCCCGGCCAGTCTAGGCCCTGGACGGCACCCGCCGGGCGGCGGAGAGTGGCTGTTGCACACCGAACCCACGGCCGACGCGGACCCCCATCGGACGTCCCGCGCCCCTGAACACCGAGGAGGAAGTATGCCCGCGAACCACCACGCCGAACATGTCGGCAGCCTCTTGCGCCCGCCCGAGCTGCTGCGGGCCCGGGAGGCGCGCGAGCGCGGCGAGCTGAGCGCCGAGGAGCTGGCGCGGCTGGAGGACGAAGCGGCGCTGGCCGCCATCGACGTCCAGCGCGAGGCCGGGATGGAGGTCTTCACCGACGGCGAGGTACGGCGGGCCACCTGGATGGCCGGCCTGCTGGAGTCGCTCGGCGGGGTCGAGCCCGTGGAGGTGCCCAGCTCCGCCTGGTTCCGCGACGACGGCACGATGCCGCCGCCCGAGGAGACCTCCTTCCGGATGGTGGCCGTGAGCGGCAGGCTCACCCAGCAGTCCGGCCTGACCGCCGTCGAGGCGGACTTCCTCGCCCGGCACGCTCCCGGCCAGTTCAAGATCACCATGATGAGCTCGTCGATGGGGAACCTGCTGTGGCGGCCGGGCCTCAGCGACGCCGCCTATCCCACGCCCGGCGACATGATGCGCGACCTCGTCGCCCTGCGGATCAACGAGATCAAGGGCCTGCTGGACCGGGGCGTCAACTGGATCCAGCTCGACTCGCTGGGCTACAACCACATCATCGACCCGGAGTTCCGCCACCGTCTCTTCGGGCCCCACGCGCCCGCCCCGGAGGCCATCCTCGACTCGACGATCTCGGTGGACGCCGAGCTGGTACGCGCGACCAAGAGCATGAACCCGCAGGTCACAGTGGGCATGCACATCTGCAGGGGGAACAACCGCAGCGCGTGGATGTCCAAGGGCGGCTACGAGCCGATCGCCGAGCGGCTGTTCGGGGAGGTGCCGGTGGACCGGTTCCTCCTCGAGTACGACACGGACCGGGCCGGCGGGTTCGAGCCGCTGCGCTTCATCCCCCAGGGCACCACCGTCGTGCTCGGGCTCGTCTCCTCCAAGACGCCGCAGCTGGAGTCCCAGGACGAGCTGCGCCGCCGCATCGACGAGGCCGCCAAGTACGTGCCGCTGGAGAACCTCGCGATCAGCCCGCAGTGCGGCTTCGCCTCCACCGCCAGGGGCAACCTGCTCACGGTGGACGACGAGCGCCGCAAGCTGGAGCTCGTCGCGGACACCGCCAGGAAGGTCTGGGGCTGACCGCTCAGGCGAACAGCGACAGCGTGGCGAACATGACCGCCCCGGCGGCCGCAGCCGCTCCTGGACCCGGCGCGCTGGCAGGAGAGCCTGGGCCACTACTGCAGGGAGCTGCGGGGCTGGTACCGCTCGCACCGCGGCATGCTGGCCCTGGCCCGCACGGAGGACCTCACCTACCTGGTGGCGTCCGGCCACCTGAGCGCCGACGACACGCTCGTGGGCTTCTTCCTGGACATCGGGCTGGGGCCGCAGGCCGCGTACCGGGCCTGGACGATCACCGTGCTCCAGGTCGCCGGGTTCGCCGAGATGTGGGACTCCTGGCACGACAATCCGCCCGCCGGCGCCGACCCGGCGAGCTGGACGGCGCCGGCGGCCTCGGCGAAGCCGCCGCACCTGCGGCGCCTGGCCGGGGAGGCCGCGGCGGAGCCGCCCGACGAGCTGTTCGAGTCGGTGATCGCCATGCTGACGTCGGGCATCGCGGCGATGGCCGGCTAGATTTTTTCGGCCTGTTCCGGCCGTGGCGGGACCGTCGCGGCCTGCGGCGATAAGGCGCGCGTCAGGGTGGGCCGGGTGCCGGGATCTTGGCCTTAAGCAGGACTTACCCGCCGTTCGTCACGCTTGTGTCATCGGGACTCTAGGAGATGACATGGACGCGAACACGCCTCGCGAGGACAGGGCCGGCGGCTGGAGCCAGTTCGGAGACACCCCGCCCACCACCGGGACCTTCACCCGGCCCGGGCCGGTGCTGCCGCCTCCTCCGCCGCCGCAGCCGCGGCGGGCCGGGTTCGTGCTCACGCGCAAGGCGGTCGCCGGGCTGGCGCTCGCGGCGTTCACGGCGCTGACGGCGGCTGCGCTCGGGGGCGGCGCCGTCGGCGCCTACGTCGCCGGTGCCGGGCAGCCGGTCCCGACAGTGACCAAGACCGTGGCGAGCCCGGCCTTCCGAACGGCCTCCGGCCAGCTCACGATCGCGCAGGTGGCGGAGAAGGTACAGCCGTCGGTCGTGATGATCCAGGGGCAGTCCGCCGAGGGCTCCGGCGTGGTGCTGTCGGAGGACGGGCTGATCCTCACCAACAACCACGTGGTGAGCGGGCAGGGCAGGCAGCTGACGGTGAAGTTCAGCGACGGCAAGACGGCCAAGGCCACCGTGGTCGGCACCGACCCGGCCACCGACCTCGCCGTCATCCGGGCCGAGGGCGTCTCGGGGCTGGCCAAGGTCACGCTGGGCGACAGCGACCAGCTCAAGGTGGGGGACGACGTACTGGCCATCGGCAGCCCGCTCGGCCTGGACGGGACGGTGACGTCGGGCATCATCAGCGCGCTCGACCGTACCGTGACCGCCGGGAGTGGCGGCCGGGGCGACCAGCAGCTCCCGCCGGGCTGGGGCGGGCAGCAGCAGAGCCAGGCGGAGGAGCCGACCACGCTCGGCGGCATGATCCAGACGGACGCGGCGATCAACCCGGGCAACTCCGGCGGCGCCCTGGTGAACGCGGCCGGCGAGCTGGTCGGCATCAACAGCGCGGTCGCCGCCGACGGCGTCAACCTCGGCTTCGCGATCCCCGTCAACACCGCCAAGCAGGTCTCCGATCAGCTCATCAGCCAGGGCAAGGTGACCCACGCCTTCCTCGGGGTGAGCGTCACCGACGCCACCGGCGACGTGCCCGGCGCGCTGGTGCGCCAGGTGAGCGCCGGCAGCCCGGCCGAGAAGGCCGGGCTGAAGCAGGGGGACCTGATCACCAAGATCGGTAACACGGCGGTCTCCGGTGGCGACACGGTGGTGGGGCAGGTCCGCGGGTTCAAGGTGGGCCAGCAGGTGCCGGTCACGTACCAGCGCGACGGCAAGACCGACACCGTGACCGTGACCATGGAGGAGAAGAAGTAATCCGGCTCCCGCGAGCTTCCCGGTCAGGCACCGACCGGGAAGTTCGCGCGGAAGACGCCCTGCGGGTCGCGGGCGCGCTTGAGCTCGCGCAGCCGGGCCAGAGTCCCCTCGTCGAACGCGTCCGCCGCCCGCTCCCCCGCCGTCAGGAACGTGTACGGCTTGCGCCCGCTGATGCGCAGCTCCCCGACCAGCTCGGCCCGCTTGGCGGCCACCGCGTCCTTGAGGTGCGGCAGCCCGAGCCCGATCAGATAGAGCAGGTACGGCTCCGCGACCGCGCCCCGGGCACCGGCCCCGGCCCGTTCCTCGGCCAGCGCGCCACCCAGGTGCCGCACCTGGAGCCCGAGCAGCGGCGCCAGCGGCGCGTCGAGCAGGACCGCCTCGTCCAGCTCCGTCAGCAGCTCGGCACGGGCCATGGCGGGAGCCGGGTCGGTCGGCTCGGCGGTGATGTCGGCCAGGTTCGCGACCGGCAGCGCGGCCCGCTTGTCCACGACGGCTCCGTCGATCTTGTCCAGGGCGGCCAGCAGCGCGGCGCCCTCGGCGGCGTCGCCCAGGTAGGCGGCGTCCACGGCCACCATCGGCGGCCCGTCAGGGAGCTGGACCCGGTTGAACCAGACCGACAGCTCGTCCGGCGCGTTCTCGGTGATCCGCCGGTAGGCCTCGAACACCTCCGCGGTCCGCGCGCCCGGCCACATCACGCGCCCTCCGTACAGCTGCGGCGCCGGGTGCAGGTCGAACTCCACGGCGGTCACCAGCGCGAAGTCGCCCCCGCCGCCCCGCAGGGCCCAGAACAGGTCCGGGTCGGAGCCGGCGGTCACCCGGGACCGGTCGCCGTCGGCGTCCACGACGTCGAAGGCCCGCACGGAGTCCGAGGCCCAGCCGTACTTCCTGCCGAACCAGGACAGCCCGCCGCCCAGCGTGTAGCCGACCACGCTGATGGCCGGCATGCTGCCGGCCAGCCCGGTCAGGCCGTGCGGCCCGGCCTCCTGGAGCACCTGACCCCACCGGGCGCCCGCGCCCGCCCTGGCCACGCGCTGCCCGGCGTCCACATCGACGGCGTTCAGGCGCCCCGTACGCAGCAGGATCACGCCGTCGGTGGCACCGGAGGCGCCGTGGCCGTTGGGCTGGGCCGCCACCGTGAGGCCGGTCTTGCGGGCGTAACGCACGAGGGCGGCCACGTCGTCGGCGTCCTCGGCCGTGACCACGGCGGCCACCGGCTGGGCGACCGTCAGGTTCCACGCCTTGGCGGCCGCGTCGAACCCGCCGTCCTCCGGCAGCAGCACCTCGCCCTGCACGGCGTTCCGCAATTCGTTGAGTGTCATCATCTCTCCTGTTTCTGAGGTCGTCCGGGGCTATGACGGAGCGGGGGACGAGAAGGTGACCGCGATCTGCGGTCACCTTTGGCGGAGCTGCGCCGTCATGAAGGTAAAAGCCCTGATCGAGGATGTGACCGTGGACGCCGACGACTTTCTTGCCGACCGGTTCGAGGAGCACCGCACCCATCTCAAGGCGGTGGCCTACCGGATGCTCGGCTCCCTGACCGAGGCCGAGGACGCTGTCCAGGAGTCGTGGCTGCGGCTCAGCCGTACGGACTCGGGTGAGATCGACAATTTGGGGGGTTGGCTCACCACGGTCGTCGGCCGGGTCTGCCTCGACATGCTGCGCACGCGTACGTCACGGCGCGAGGCCCCGCTGGAGCAGCGGCTGCCCGACCCGATCGTCAGCCCCGAGCACGGGGGCGACCCCGAGCAGCAGGCGCTGATCGCCGACTCGGTCGGGCTGGCGCTGCTCGTGGTGCTGGAGTCGCTCAGCCCCGCGGAGCGGCTGGCGTTCGTGCTGCACGACATGTTCGGGGTGCCGTTCGAGCAGGTCGCCCCGATCGTGGACCGCACTCCCGCGACGGCCAAGAAGCTCGCGAGCCGGGCCCGGCAGCGCGTACGGGGGACGGTCCCGCCGCCCGACCCGGACCCGAGCCGGCAGCGCCAGGTCGTGGACGCCTTCCTGGCCGCCTCACGCGACGGCGACTTCGAGGCGCTGCTCGGCATCCTCGATCCGGACGTGGTGATGCGCGTGGACGTGGGAGCCGCGGCCGCGGGCGGGATGCGGACGATCGTCGGCGCGGCGGCCGTGGCCGGCGAGGCGGCGAGCTTCCGGCGGTTCAGCCGCGCCTACACGGTGGAGCCGGTGCTGGTCAACGGCGCCGTCGGGCTCGTCAGCAGGGAGAACGGCCGGCCCCGGTCGGTGCTCGGCTTCACGGTCACCGACGGCAGGATCGTCGCGGTGGAGCTCCTCACCGACCCGGAGCGCCTCGCCCTGCTCGACCTGAGCGCGCCGGCCGAGTGAGCGTCAGCGCAGGGAGATGTAGAGGGCCTCGCCGACCTTGCTGTAGCCGACGCGGGCGTAGACCCGCGCGGCGCCGTCGTCGGCCGGGGTCAGGAAGGGGGCCGAGACCCCGGCGCCCGCACCCTCGCGGGTCAGCAGCGCCGTGACCGCGCCCGCGATGCCGCGCCGCCGGTGCGAGGGCAGCACCGCGATGCCCGCGACCTCGGCGACCCCCTGGTGCGGGCGGCCGAGCTGCCCGGCGCCGACGGCCTCCCCGGCGTCGAAGGCGGCGGCGATCAGGCCGCCGCCGTCGAGGACCCGCCGGAACCGCGCGATGTCGTGCTCGGTGGGCTCCGGCGCGTCGAACGCCTCGTTCATCACCCGCGCGACCTGCCAGAGGTCGGCGTCCTCGGTCACGAGCGCGACCCGTACGTCCACCGGCCGCTCCACCACCTCGTCCGGCGGGCACACCAGCAGCGGGTAGCGCCCCTCCTGGGTGAACCCGGCCGCGAGCAGCGCGTCCTCGACCTTCGGGGACACCTGCGGCACGTATTCCAGGCGGGGCGTCCTGGCCCGCGCGCGAAACGCCTCGATCAGCGCGGCGACCTCGTCCGCCGTGGGCGCGGCATCGTCGTCGGGAATGGCGTAGTTGAACGGGAGCGCGTCGTCGTGCTCGTCGAACTTGATGGTGAACGGCCCGGACCGGACCGCCCGGTCCCCCGCCATCGACCTGAGATAGGCATGCACGTGAGCGCTCAGCAAATGCGTTTCCCTTCCCTGAGGATCCGACGCATACGCTATCGCCGGCGCCGCCTGATCACCCCGCACCTGGGACGATCAGGCCGCTCTCGTAGGCGGCGATCACCGCCTGCACCCGGTCACGCAGCCCCAGCTTGGTCAGCACGTTGCTGACGTGGGTCTTCACGGTGTGCTCGCTGACCACCATGGCCTGCGCGATCTCCGCGTTGGACAGGCCGCGGGCGATCATGCTCAGCGTCTCCTGCTCGCGGGCCGTGAGCACGGCCAGCCGCTCAGACGGCGGCACGGCCGGACGGGCGGCCGTTCTGGAGGTGAACTCGGCGATCAGCTTCGTGGTGACCGACGGCGCGAGCAGCGACTCGCCGGCCGCCACCACCCGTACGGCGTGGATGAGGTCGTCGCGGCGGACGTCCTTCAGCAGGAACCCGCTCGCCCCCGCGCGCAGCGCGTCGTAGACGTAGTCGTCCAGGTCGAACGTGGTCAGCATGAGGACGCGGCAGCCGCTCTCCGCGCACACGATCCTGGCCGCCTCGATGCCGTCCATGACCGGCATGCGGATGTCGAGCAGGAGCAGGTCGGGACGGTGCTCGCGGACGGCCGCGACGGCCTGTTCGCCGTCTCCCGCCTCGGCGACGACCTCGATGTCCGGCTGGGCGTCGAGGATCATGCTGAACCCGGCGCGTACGAGCTCCTGGTCGTCCGCGACCACCACGCGCACGCTCACGCCGCCACCGCCCGGCCGGCCAGCGGGAGCCGTACGAGGACCCGGAAGCCCGGCCCGTCGGCGCGCCGGCCGACGTCGGCGCTGCCGCCGCAGGCCGCGGCCCGCTCGCGGATGCCGATCAGGCCGTTGCCGCCCGAGGGGAGCGAGGTTCCGGAGCCGCGGCCGTCGTCGGCGATGTCGATCATGAGGGTGTCGTCCTGCCAGGTGAGTCTGATGTCGGCACGGGCCGCGCCCGCGTGCTTGACGATGTTGGTGAGGGCTTCCTGGGCGATCCGGTAGACGGCGATCTCCGTGTCGGGAGTCACCGGCCCCGGCTCGCCGGAGGTGGAGTATGTCACGTCGAGCCCGGTGGCCCTGACCTGCTCGGCCAGGGTGGTGAGCGCGGCGATCGTCGGCTGCGGCGCCCGCGGGCCCTCTTCCTCCTTCAGCACGCTCAGCATGCGGCGGAGCTGGACCATGGCGTCGCGCCCCGCGGCGGCGATGGCGTCGAAGACGGCCTCCGCCCTGGCCGGGTCGCTCCTGACCACCACCGGTCCGGCCTCGGCCTGGACGACCATGAGGCTGACCGCGTGGGCCAGGATGTCGTGCATGTCGCGGGCGATCCTGGCCCGCTCGCGCTCGGCGGCGCGCTCGGCCTCGGCCTGGCGCTCGCGGGCCAGCTGGACGGCGCGTTCCTCCAGCGCGGCGGCGTGGGCGCGGGAGGCGGCGGCGGCCCGGCCGATGGCGTAGGCGGCGGCGAAGAGCACGATGCCGCGCATCGCGGTCTCGGACGAGCCGACGATGAGCAGGCCGCCGGCGATCGTGAAGACCAGCATGATCAGGCGGGGCCACCTGGCGGAGTAGGCGGCCACGGTGTAGAGCGCCATGAGCGAGCCGTACCAGACGGGCTGCGCGGCCACCTCGTCGACGACGTCGTAGAGCGCGGTCGCGATGAGGCTGGCCACCAGGACGGCCACCGGCGCGCGGCGCCGCCAGATCAGCGGCACCACGGCGACGACCACGACCGCGTAGCCCCACCAGTGCCAGGGCCCGCCGTACGGGTTCTCGCGGGAGAACAGCGGCCACAGCTGCGCGATCAGCGCCAGCAGCGCGAGCGTGGCGTCCAGCCAGATCGGTGGCAGCGAGCTCGACCACCGGCGAACCTGCGCGAAGAACCGTAGATCGGACACGGCATCCCATCTTGCCTCGTACGTCATGCGAGCGCGGCGGCGGGCCTGGGCGTGGCGGGGGCCTGGCGGGCGAGGGGGACGAACGAGACCAGCAGGCAGAGGGCGCCGAGCGGGATGAGGTCCTTCTCGATGAACGGCAGGACGAGGTCGGCCAGGACCAGCAGGGGCGTCCACACCCGGACCCGGCGCAGCACCGCGAGCTGGACGACGAGGGCGAGCTGGCCGGCGAAGAACAGGAGGGGGACAGCGTCGTAGACCACGATCGATACGCCGGGAACGCTCCGGACCTGGTCGAACAGCACGCCCATCGCCTCCTTGTCGGCGGACATGAAGCCGACCACGATGTCGATGCCGAACTGCCCGAGCAGCGCCACGACGCCGACGGTCCCGGCCGCCGCGCTCGCGGTGGCCAGGGCGTTCCCGCCGGCCATCCGCCGCATCTGCCAGAAGACGGGGACGAACAGGACGAGTGCCGCCATGAAGGCGAGGTGGCCGGTGGTCCACGCGAGGCCGGGGCCCCTGCTGCCGTCGAGTCCGTCGAGGATCCGGATCACGCCGTAGGCGAGCACGAGCAGGGGCGCGGCGATGAAGGCGATACGGAAGTTCATGGGGACGATCCTCGGCGTCGCGGGGGTCCTCGGACATCGCCGGTGAGGGTGATTCCGCGGCTCCCTCTCAGGAGCGAGGACGAGTCCGCCTAGTCGCGCCGCCGCGCGTAGTGCTGCTGGATCAGCGCGGCCGCGCAGGCCAGCGTGGCCAGTCCGAACCCGAGGCCGACGAACAGGTTGAGATCGGAGGTCGAGGTGACCATGTTGGCGACCGCGAAGATCGCCAGCAGCAGCCACAGCAGGGGGCGGGGGATACGGACGGGGGTCATGACGTGCTCCTCGCAAGATCGGGTGACACCCGAGACGCTACGGATCGCCGTCCGCCACGGGCGATCCCGCCAGTGCGACAGCCCGAGGTACAGCAGGCTGTACTGTTCATCCTGGATCGCCGCTTCGCCCTGGGAGATGCCCTAGGGTCTGAGGATGCCGACTCCCGACGCGGGGCCCTTACGCCGGTGGGACGTGACGGCCCGGGCTCGTGCCACCTTCGACGCCCTCGAACACCTCGTCGGCGGTGTCGGCACCGCGATCCTGGCGGTCCTGGCCGTGTTCGTCCTGGCCCTCACCGCGCTGGCCTGCCTCGTCGGCGTGGGCTTCCTCCTGGTGCCCACCGCTCTGCGCGTGCTGCGCATCGTCGCCGACCGGGAGCGGGGGCGGCTCTCCCGCTGGGGCCCGGACGTCGTCATCAGTCCTGACCCGGTTCCGTCCGGGTCGCGGGCGGCGATCATGAATCCGGCGAGCCGGCGCGAGCAGTGCTGGGCGCTGGTCCACGCGTCCCTCGGGCTGATGCTCGGGGCGATCGGCATGACGCTGCCGCTCAGCGCGGTGCGCGACCTCACGTTCCCGCTGTGGTGGCGGCTGCTGCCGGACGGGGCGGGCGTGGACCTCTGGGTGGTGCGCGACCTCCCGAGCGCCCTCGCGGTCGCCGCGCTGAGCGTGGTCTGGATCGCGCTGACCCTGGCCCTCGTCCCCGGCCTGGCGCGCCTGCAGGCGTGGCCGGGGCGGCGGCTGCTGGCCGCCGATCCCAGCACCGACCTGGCGCTGCGGGTCGCCCAGCTCACCGCCACCCGCGCGGAGGCGCTCGACGCGCACGCCGCCGAGCTGCGGCGGATCGAGAGATCGCTGCACGACGGCACGCAGAACCGGCTCGTCGCCGTCAACGTCATGCTCGGCGCGGCCCGCCGCGCGCTGGCCCGCGACCCGGCCACCGCCGACGCCATGCTCGAACGCGCGCAGGACGCCGCCGAGCAGGCGCTGGCCGAGCTCCGCGCGGTCTCGCGCAGCATCCTGCCCCCGGTGCTGACGGACCGCAGCCTCGCCGACGCGCTGACCGGCCTGGCCGCCGGCTGCCCCGTCCCCTGCCGGATCGACGTCGACATGCCCGGCAGGTGCGCCGCGTCCGTCGAGGCCACGGCCTATTTCGTGGTGGCCGAGGGGCTCACGAACATCGCCAAGTACAGCCGGGCGCGGCGGGCCACCGTCACGATCCGCAGGCACGACGACCGGCTGGACCTCCAGATCACCGACGACGGCCGCGGCGGAGCGGACGAGCGGCGCGGGTCGGGGCTGGCCGGGATCCGCCGCCGTGCCGAGGCCCTCGACGGGACCTTCGCGCTGACCAGCCCAGAAGGCGGACCTACCACCATGAATGTGAGCCTCCCATGCGGATTGTGATCGCCGAGGACGACCCGCTCCTGCGCGAGGGCCTCGCGCTGTTGCTGCGGGCGGAGTCGCTGGACGTCGTGGCCACCGCGCCCGACCCGGACGGCTTCCTGACCGCGATCGACGCCCACAAGCCGGACGTCGCCATCGTGGACGTCCGGATGCCCCCGACCCACACCGACGAGGGCATCGTCGCGGCCGTCGAGGCCAGGCGGCGACAGCCGGAGCTGGCCGTGCTCGTGCTGTCGGCGTACGTGGAGCAGGCGTTCGCCACCGACCTGCTCGCCCACGGCAGCGCCCGGTTGGGCTACCTGCTCAAGGAGCGGGTCGGACGGGTCGAGGAGTTCATGGGCGCGCTGCACCGGGTGGCGGAAGGGGGCACGGCCATCGATCCGGAGGTCGTCGCACAGCTGCTGGCCCGCAGCAGGCCCGACAACCGGCTCGACCGGCTCAGCCCGCGCGAGCGCGACGTGCTGGCGCTGATGGCCGAGGGCCTGGGCAACGCCGCCATCGCCGAGCGGCTCTTCGTCACCGACGGCGCCGTGCACAAGCACATCCGCAGCATCTTCTCCAAGCTCGACCTGGCGCCGACCGACCGGACCGACCGGCGCGTGGCGGCCGTCCTGCACTACCTGGAGAGCGGGAAGTAGCTGATCAGGCGCCCAGGTCGCGGGCGATGTTGTCCAGCCGGGTCGCCAGGTCCTCCAGGGCCTCCTCGCTCAGGCCGTCCTGCGGCAGCCGGGCCGCGAGCTCGTCGCGGTGCGCGATGACCAGGCCCTTGTGCGCGTCGTCCACCTCGTCGGCCGGCAGCACCACGCAGTCACCCCGGACGAACACCAGCGTGGCGTCGGGTTGCTCCGACTCCAGCAGCCGGCGGACGCATTCAAGATCGATGAGAGACATTTCGGCTCCTCTTCCCCGGCGGACCTCAGCTGGGCGCTTACCCAGACGGCACTCATCCGAACGTCGGGGGGCCGCCGTCGGCGTGTGAGCGCCGCACGCCGAACGTCACCAGATACACGGCCGACCCCAGTGCCACGAGCGCGGGCGGCACGGCGAGCAGCGGCCGCGCGGCCAGCAGGGCCAGCACGGTCAGGACCACCCCCACCAGCAGCCCGAGCGCGGCCGCCAGCAGGCGCACGCCGAGCCAGTTCGACGGCGGCGGCGCCTGCGGCCACTCGCCATGGCCGCCTCCGTGCACGTCGGGCACGCCTGTGTCGCTCACCACGCCGGAGGAGGTGATCTCCTCGGGAGGCGGCGGCTCGCGCAGCACGGGAGCGAAGAACTCGTCCTCCGGATCCTCGTCGCGCCTGTTCATCCAGGATCACCTCGCCGGATCGGCTTCCTCCAGCTCGTGCAGGAACGGGTTGACCACGGCGTTCAGCTCGGCCAGGAGCGCTTCGAGCGAGGCCTGGGCGTCGTCGAGGTTCGGCAGGCCCTCGGCCCGCGCATGGGTGGGCGTGGGCAGGCGCTCGACCGGCAGGGGCACGCGGAGCTCCAGCGTGCTCAGCGCGGTCGGCCGCTCGTACGGCGGCGGCACGTAGGTGGGCTCCTGGCGCTGCCAGCTCGACCAGCCCTGCGGCAGCGGGACCGAGGGCGGGGCCGCGAGCTCGACCACCGCCAGCAGGCCCGCCGCCTCCTCCGGGCGGTGGCAGGCCGCGTCCAGCACCCGGGGGTGGCGGCGCACGTAGGCGTGCTCCGCCACCGGGCGCGTGGCCACCTCCCACGCGCCCAGCGCGAAGTGCAGCGGGTCCAGCGTGACGCCGCCCGCGGCCGGCTCGCCGTCCACGGCTTCGAAGGCATGCCGCCATCTGCGCAGCTCCTCGCCGTAGCGCTCCTGCGCGCTGCCCGGCTCCGCGCCGTCGCGCCCTCGCGCGGCGCCGATCCAGAACGCCTGCGTGCCGGCCATGCGCCTCCCCCGGGGTCAGCCCTTGATCTCGATGCGGCGGGCCCGGCCCTTCTCGGTCTTGGGCACCCGGACGATCAGGATGCCGTCCGCCAGCTCGCCACCGATGTGCTCGGTGTCGGCGTCGCTCGGCAGGATCGTCCGGTAGACGAACCGCCCGGTGCGCCGGCGCAGCATCTGCCCCTTGTCCTCCTCGTTGATCTCGCCGGACACGCACAGCTCGCTGTCGTTGACCTCGACGTTGATGTCCTCCCGCTTCAGGCCGGGAAGCTCCGCCCGTACGATGTAGGCGTCCGGGGTCTCCTCGGTCTCCGCCACCGGCCGCCAGGCGGCCGTGTCGCTCTCCACGCCCTGCTCGAAAAGCCGTCCCATCTGATCCCACAGCTGCTGGAACTCGGTGAAGGGATCCCAGGACCGCCTCTGCCAGGGAACACCCGCCTGCATCGCTCCGCGATTGCGCCTTATCGGCAAAGCCACTGCTTTCTCACCTCCGTGACGTGAGGGACACCGTCGTCCCCCTCCCCCAAATTCACCTCTTACCCGCAATCTCCCGCCGTGAACGGTTCCGTCGCAGGTCAGAGGGCGTGTCGAAGCCATCGGACGGGGAAGCTGGGTGGACATGACCGACGGAACGGGGAGCATGCCGGACCCGGGCGCCGGGGAATCCGCCACCCCCACGGTCACCCTGGCGCTCGCGGGCGACACCATGCTCGGCCGCGGCGTGGCCGAGCGGCTGAGGCTGAGCGCCGACCCGGCCGACTTCTTCGACACCGGCGTGCGCGCGGTGCTCTCCCGGGCCGACCTGGTCCTGTTCAACCTCGAATGCTGCGTCTCGGACCGCGGCCGGCGCTGGGACCCGCTGCGCAAGGCATTCCACTTCCGCGCCCCGCCCCAGGCCGCGGCGATGCTGGCGGAGCTGGGCGTGCACGCGGTCACGCTGGCCAACAACCACGCCCTGGACTACGGCCACGAGGCCCTCCTCGACACCCTCGACCACCTGGCGGCGGCCGGGATCCGCACCGTGGGCGCGGGCGCCGACCTGGCGCGGGCCTGGGAGCCCGCTGAGCTGAAGGTGGGCGACCTCCGCCTGGCGGCACTGGGAGTCACCGACCATCCCGCCGACTTCGCGGCCACCGAGCGCAGGCCGGGCGTCGCGTACGCCGACCTCGGCTACGGCGTGCCGGACCGGCTCACGAGCACGATCGCCAGCCTGGACGCCGACGTCGTCCTCGTCTGCGTCCACTGGGGCCCGAACATGACCTCCAAGCCCGTCACGCACGTCCGCCGCGCCGCCCGGACGCTGGTGGAGGCCGGCGCGTCCCTGGTGGCCGGGCACTCCGCGCACGTCTTCCACGGGGTGGCCGGACCGGTCCTGTACGACCTGGGCGACCTCATCGACGACTACATCGTGGACCCCGAGCTCCGCAACGACCTCGGGCTGATCTTCCTGGTCACCCTGGACGAGCAGGGCCCGGTACGGCTGCGCGCCGTCCCCATCGCGCTGGACTACTGCCGTACCAGGATCGCGAACGACATGGAGGCCCGCTGGATCCGGGCCCGGTTCACCGCCGCCTGCGCCGACCTCGGCACCGAGGTCCGGCCGGAGGCCGGCACGCTCACCGTCGAGCTCCGGCCACCGGCGGATTGACCGGACGCGCCACCCACTTCGGGTACACGGTCAATTACCCATAGTGACCATATGGTGAGGTCAGTGGCCCCTTTGGGGTCCGGCACCCAGCGAGAGGATCGGCATGGCGCACGAACCCAGAATCGACGTCGAGAGCAGAGCCCAGTCGGTCAGGAACAGCCTGACCGAGGAGCAGTCCGAGCGGATCGCGGACGCGCTCGGCGAGCAGGGGATCTGGTTCGCCACCCCGCATCCCCCCGTGAACGAGGCGCCCAGGGCCGACCGCGTCTGGGAGCTGGTGGGCGACAAGCCGCACCTGGGGCGCACGGCCACCGGGCGGGCCGCCATCTACCTGGCCGACGGGCACACCGCGCTGACCCGGCCGCTGATCTTCGCCGACGGCTTCGGTTACGGGCCCAGCGACCTGGACGCGTTGTGGGCCCACTTCAACAGCGAGCGCAGCCCCGGGTTCCTGGACCAGCTCAGGACCATGGGCATCGACGTCATCCTCCTGGGCTTCGACCAGCGGCAGACGTACATGCAGGCCAACGCCGCCGTGGCGGTCACCTGCGTCCAGCGCGCCATCCAGGAGCGGCAGGGTGACCTCCCGCTGGTCGTCGGCGGCGTCAGCATGGGCGGCATGGTCACCAGGTACGCGCTGGCGCGCATGGAGACCGAGGGCGCCGACCACCAGACCGACAAGTACTTCTCCTACGACACGCCGCACCTCGGGGCCTGGATCCCGCTGGTGCTCCAGCAGCTCGCCTACCTGCACGAAGCGCTGGAGCCGCGCTCGAACGGCCCCGGGCAGGCCGAGCTGATCCGCAGCCCGGCCGCGCAGCAACTCCTGTGGGCCTGGGTCGAGAACGAGGACTACTCGGGCCCCGTGACCACCGCCAGCCCGCTGCGCACGGAGTTCCTGGACGACCTGCGCCGGGTCGGCTGGTTCCCCATCCGCCCGTACAAGCTGGGCCTGGCCAACGGGGTCGGCGACGGCGCGGGGCGCGACCTGCCGCCGGGCACGCCGGTGTTCGACCTGCACTACGACCCGCTGCAGCTCACGGCCAGGATCCAGCCGGACATGGGCCAGCTGCAGAACGTCGGCACGGTCAAGTTCGGGGCTCCGACGTGGACGAGCGCCACCTCGCACGTGGCCGCGTTCGACGGGGCGCCGGGCGGCACGCTCGACTCGTGGGGCAGGGTGGCCGACGCGATCGGGCTGCCCGTCCAGGAGCGGCTGCGCCACAGCTGCTTCGTGCCCGCGGTCAGCGCCATCGCCCTGGCCAGGGACCCGTACCAGTGGCAGACCGACCTGTACAGGGACCTCACCGAGCTGCCGAAGGACGAGACCTTCCTGGACGCGTTCTGCTGCGACACGGCCAACACCGAGCACGGCAACGTCTCCGAGGTGCTGGTCGACTGGTTCCTGGAGCAGCTCGCCGGCTGGTAGCGGCGGTGAGGCGCCGGCTCACACGCGGTCCGGCGCCTCTTCGTGTCTAGCGGGTGCCGCGGTGCACGACCAGGAGCTGGTCGCGGGTGGCGTTCCGGTCACGGTAGGCGATCGCGGCCGGGGCCTCGGCGCTGTGATGGCCGGGCAGCCGCTCGTCGGCGCTCCACGAGGAGCCGTCGAAGACGGTCCACCACAGGCGCTGGTCGGTGGCGCCGCGGTGGACGCAGTAGAGGCGGTCCTTGTAGACGGTCAGCGCGGGGCCCTCGGCGGCCGAGTGCATGGTCAGCTTCTGGTCGGGCGTCCAGGCGGAGCCGTCCCAGCGCGTCCACCACAGGCTGGAGTCCTTGCCGGTGTGCACGCAGTAGAGGTGGCCCCGCCAGACGGCCAGCGCCGGGTTGGACCGGCAGGCGTGCTCGGGCAGCTGCGTGCAGGGGCTCCACGAGGCGCCGTCCCACCGCGTCCACCACAGGGTGGAGTCGGTGCCGGCGTGCACGCAGTAGAGCTGCCCGTCGAACGTGGCCAGCGCGGGGGCCGAGGCGCTGGGGTGCTCGGGCAGCCTGGCGTCGGGGCTCCAGGTAGAGCCGTCCCACCGCGTCCACCACAGGTTGTCGTCGCCGTCGCCACGGTGCACGCAGTAGAGCCGCCCGTCGTACGCCGCCAGCGCCGGGGCCGAGTCGCTGACGTGTCCGGGCAGCCTCCGGTCCTCGCTCCAGCCCTCCTGCGCGTCGTAGACCGTCCACCACAGGCTGGGATCGTCGGCCCTGCCGCGGTGGACGAGGACCAGCCCGTCCTGGAACTCCGCGAGGGCCGGGGCCGACACGCCGAAGTGCTCGACGAACGTCTGGTCAGGGGTCCACCCCTCGCCGGGCTCGTGCACCGTCCAGTACAGCCGCTCGCCGTCGCGCCGGTCCTCGCGGGCCGGCACCATCATGGCGGGCGCGACCCACGGCGAGACCAGCTTCACCCCGTACGGCCGAGCGACCGAGGTGATCCAGTCGGCCTTGGCGCGCACCTGCCGCTCGATGAGCGGCGCGAGCCAGGAGCCCAGCACGGTGGCCGCGGTCTCGCCGACGAGCTGCGGGATCTGCGCGGCCAGCAACGCGGCGCTCTCGTTGAGGTGGATCTCGAAACCCCACCACCTGGAGACCGGCCAGACCTCCGCGCCCATGGTGCCGAGCTCGCTCTGGAGCCGGCGTACGCGGTCCTGGGCCTGGGGCGACAGCGCGGCGACCTGGCGCCCGCTCTCCCGCTTGGCCGCCGACCACTCGACCTCGACGGCCTCCCGTACGGACGACTCGTCCAGCAGCTCGCTCTCGACGGCCGCGTCCACGGCGGCGGCGGCCACCGGGTCGTCCGCGCTGTGCAGCAGCACCTCCTCACCGTCCACCGCCGCCGTGTCCAGCCCCGCTCTGTCGGCCCGGGTGTCATCAGTCATTTCCAGCCCCCCTGGAGTGATACGCAGCATTCGATGCGCATATGTACCAACCATGGTAACCAGACGTAGTCATCCGATTACTCTCCAGGGGGCTGAGACTACCTCTCGATGTCCACGGTGAACGCCTCGAAAACCGCCTGGCCCGCGCCGTCCCCCGCCGCGAACAGGCCCAGCACCGCCCCCACCCACCGGCTCTGCGTGGCCTGGAAGGGAGCGCCGACCTCGCGCAGCCCGTCGCCGGTGTCGGCCAGGAACGTGACGAGCGCGCCCTCCCCGATCCGCGCGCCGACGGTGACGGGTGTGCCGTCCTTGACGGGCACGGGCTCCATGTCGCCGCACACCAGGACGGTCCCGTCCGCCGTGCGCTCCAGCCCGACGTAGGCGTAGGTGAAGCCGAGCACGACCAGTCCCGCCCGCCCCTCGCCGTCCAGGGTGAGGCCGGTGGTGACCGTGCACGAATCGCCGGGCAGCCGCTGCCCGAGCACCGACGGGCGCTCCCTCAGGTCCTCCGGCCCCGGCGCGCAGGTCAGGCGGAGGGCGCCGTCCCGCAGCTCCCACCAGGAGGGGTCGGGGTTGGCCTGCCAGCTCCACTGCAGGCCGAGCTCCGGCCCGGCGAAGTCGTCGGAGGTGGCGGGCTCGGCCGGCATGCCGCCGGGAACGGGCACGGGGCCACCGGGCACCGGCTCGCCGTTCGCGCCCATGACCGGCCAGCCGTCCTCCCAGGTCATCGGCTGCAGGTGGACGACCCTGCCATAGGCGCCGCGGTCCTGGAAGTGCATGAACCAGTGCTCGCCCGACGGGGTGTCCACCCAGCCGCCCTGGTGCGGCCCGTTCACGTCGGTGCCGCCCTGCTCCAGCACGATCCGGTCCTCGTACGGGCCGAAGATCGAGCTCGCCCGGAACACCGACTGCCAGCCCTGCTCCACGCCGCCCGCCGGGGCGAAGACCCAGTACACGCCGTCGCGTTTGTAGAGCTTGGGCCCTTCCAGCGTCCGGTAGCCGGGCAGCTGGTCGGCGTCGATGATCAGCGTGCCCTCGTCCAGCACCTCGCGGGCGTCCGGCGACATGCGGTGCAGGGTGAGCCGGTTGTTGACGCCGGCCCGGCTCTTGGCCCAGCCGTGCACCAGGTACGCCTGGCCGTCGTCGTCCCACAGCGGGCACGGGTCGATGAGCCCGGCGCCCGGCTTGACCACGTGCGGCTCGGTCCACGGACCCCGGGGATCCTGCGCGCTCACCACGTGGATCCCCACGTCGGGGTCGCCGTAGAAGATCCAGAACCGCCCGTCGTGGTGGCGCAGCGAGGGCGCCCACACGCCGCAACCCGGCCGCACGTCGTCATAGCCGCTCGTGACGGCATGCCCGATGATCGTCCAGTTGACCAGGTCGCGCGAGTGCAGGATCGGCAGGCCCGGGACCTTGGTGAAGGTGGAGGCGGTCAGGTAGAAGTCCGCGCCGACGCGGATCACGTCGGGGTCGGACCAGTCGGCGTTCAGCACGGGGTTGCGGTAGGTCGTCATCCCTCACTCCTTGGCGGCACTGCTGCAAGCGGTTGCAGGAAACGTCGCATCCGCACGTACGCGCCGTCAAATGGCCAGGTGCCCGTCGGCGGCCGGGAGCAGGCGGTTATGGCGGAATTTCGAAATTTTCGAGGCGCTGGCCTGGCGATTCCCAGGCGCGGCGGGGAGAGTGGGGGTCATGACGGTCGAGGACCAGCCCCAGCAGTTGCCCAAACTGGCCGTGATCGCCCGCGAGGCCGGCGTGTCCGTTGCAACCGTTTCCAAAGCTCTCAACGGCCGCTCCGACGTCTCGGCCCACACCCGCCGGCTGGTCGCCGAGGTGCTGGAGCGGCGCGGCTACCCCAGGCAGCGGGTCAGGCCCGCCCGGGGGAGCATGGTGGACGTCATGCTGCAGGCCCTCGACTCGCCGTACGCGCTGGCGATTCTGGGCGGGGTGGAGGACGCGGCCTGGCGGGCGGGCGTGGACCTGGTGGTCTCGGCCGTGTGCGACCGCACCAAGCACGGCCAGCCCCCGCCCGCGTGGCTGGACCGGATCGGCGCCCGCGACAGCGCCGGAGTCCTGCTCGTACGCACGTCGCCGACCGCCGCGCAGCGGGCCTGGCTGGCCGACCGCGGGATCCCCGCCGTGATCGTCGACCCGCGCCGCAAGCCGCCGTCCGGCCTGCCCGCCGTCGTCTCGGCCAACATGGACGGCGCGCGGGCGGCCACCGAGCACCTGATCGCCCTCGGCCACTCGCAGATCGCCGTCGTCACCGGCCGCCCAGGGGTCCCGTGCGCGGCCGAACGGCTGGCCGGCTACCGCCAGGCCATGGCCGCCGCCGGGCTCAGGGTGGACCCCCGGTGGGAGGTGTGCGGCTACTTCCAGCAGGGCGACGCTCTGCGAGCCACCCGCCGCCTGCTCACCTCCCTCCCCCATCCGCCGACCGCCGTCTTCGCCTGCTCCGACTCCATGGCCGTCGGGGTGTACCAGGCCCTGGCCGAGTACGGGCTCCGCGTGCCCGACGACGTGAGCGTGATCGGCTTCGACGACTCCTGGGCCGCCGCCCACGTCACGCCGGCCCTCACCACGGTCCGCCAGCCCTGGCCCGAGCTGGGCGCGGCGGCGCTGACGGCACTGCTCACCGACGGCGCCCCGGCCCGGACCGAACTGCCGACCGAACTGGTCACGCGCTCGAGCACCGCTCCGCCCCGGCCATCCTGACCACTTTGTTCAAGTTCACCTACTCGCACATGAACCTTGGTGGTCGAGCAATTGCCTTCGCTTCGTGGGTGGATCGGATGGCGGCGGCGGCTTGGCACGCTGGCCGATCACATTCGGGTGGAGAAAGCGCCTGCTAGAGAACCGGTTCCAGACTGGCTCGCGGACCGGTTGATCTACACGGTCGGGATGGCCCGCGAGGACGTTGCCGCTCTTGATCTCCAAGAGGCGGTCGACTTGTGGGCCGAGCACCGGTCCAAGCCCCATTAGGCTGCGTCGCCCCATACTCCCCGGCCCACGAATTGTCCGAAGGCAAGCCGGTTTGGGGCGGGCAGCAGACGGCCCACCATCCAACCGGTCAACGGGCGGGGGCTGATGGTGCCGGAGGCGCCTGAATGAGGGCGTCTGAGCCCTTGCGCGAAGCGCCTCCGGCGAAGCCCTTTGTCCGGGGCGGGTGTCAGCGGGCCCACCCACCCGGACGGGCGACGGGCGGGTGGCCCTGGCCCACCTACTACTTGCCGTCGTGGCCGCGGTGCTCGTCGCGCTTCGAGGCCAACGACGAGGCGAGCGATGTGCGGTGGGTTGAGCCGGGTGAACTGTACTTGCTGGACATTCACCCCACGCAGTGGCGGCAGCTCAACGACTACCTGAAGCAGAGGCATCCCCACGTTGATTGAACCCAGGCCATCCGTAGCCGCCATGGGGCCGTAGAACGCTCCAGCCTGTGCCTCTTCTGTTCGCAGGAGTAGCCGTGGATAGTTGTGAAATCACTTTGAGTGGTCAGATTCTGCGATCGCGTGATCGGGGAGTCCTGCCGGTCATAGCATCGTTGCTATGGCCTGGGGGTAGCGTAGAGCTGGAACCGGAAGTTCGGGAGTGGCTGGAGAAGCTCTCGGCGGACTCGTTCGCGCGAGCGGCTTTCTACATCGATCTGCTGGCGGCGGAAGGCCCGTTGGTGGGAGAGCCGTACACGCGACAGATCGATGGCAAGCTGCGCGAGCTGCGGTTCTACCTTGGTGATCTGACAATGCGGATCAGCTACTGGATCGCTTCGGATCGGCGGATCATCCTTCTGACCGTTTTCCACAAAACGCGAATGAGGAAGATCGAGAAGCGGACCGGGCGCGGCGGGCGCTGTCTCGCTGCAAGGGCGCGGCGCACTCGGTGGACGAGGAGTGGTGATGACCGAGCGGACCGATTGGGCTGATCTCCGCGACCGACGACTGTCCGAGCCCGGGGCGGCCGAGGCATACGATGCGGCTCGTCTCGCCTTCGAACTCGGTCGGGCAGTACGACAGATGCGGGAATCTCGTGGGTGGAGCCAGAGTGAGCTGGCTCGTGCGGCCGACATGACGCAGTCGGCAGTGGCCCGTTTCGAAGGAGGAGGCACCGTGCCGACGCTGCCGGTCCTCGAGCGACTGGCCAGGGCTCTGGACGCCCAACTGGAGGTGCGGATCAGTCCACGTGCTCCCGCAGCCTGAGCCTGATTTATCCGGCGAGATTAAGCGCGACCACCAGCAGCATCAGACGGGTCCACCACCCGGCAGGCCCGATCGCTATCTCGTGAATTCTTACGCTGCCCGGGTCGAAGCTGAGGCCGTAATGATGGGTGTCACGCCCTATGCGTGACGCTTGTTCATGAGCGCGACCGAGAGGCCCCACACATCGGTTCTGTGGAAATGGGTCTCCCCATGCTTCCCCGGCCCACGAATTGTCCGAAGGCGAGCCGGTTTGGGGCGGGCAGCAGACGGCCCACCATCCAACCGGTCAACGGGCGGGGGCCGATGGCGCCGGAGGCGCGGGGGGTGCGCCGGAGGCGCCTGAACAAGGGCGTCTGAGCCCTTGCGCGAAGCGCCTCCGGCGAAGCCCTTTGTCCGGGGCGGGCGTCAGCGGGCCCACCCACCCGGACGGGCGACGGGCGGGTGGCCCTGGCCCACCTACTACTTGCCGTCGTGGCCGCGGTGGCGCTGCGGGCGGAGGGTCAGCACGTCGAAGGAGGCCGTGGCGGTCTTGTTGCCGACCTTGACGGTCACGGTCTTGCTGCCGGCCTTGGCCTTGGACGGCACGGTCAGGGTCTTGGTGGCCTTGCCGTCGGAGAGCGCCACGCGGTAGCTCTTGCCCTCGGGGCTGGTCACGACGGCCGTGCCGGAGCGCAGGCCCTTGGCGACGATCGTCACGTCGTACGAGTCGCCGGCGCGCACGCGGTCAGGGTCGACGGAGACCTTCAGCGCGAACCTGCGAGCGTCGTCGCGGCCCTTGGCCAGCTGGTCCTGGGACACGGTGGGCATGGCGGGGTTCGAGTGCGTCGGCTGCGGGGCCTTGACGGTGGCCGCCGGGTGCGGCTTGGCGTCGGCGAAGGCGGCGCCCGACAGCGGCAGCGTCAGCAGGGCGGCGCTGGCGAGGGTCACGGCGAAAGGCTTGGAGAAGCGCACCGGATACGAATCCAATCCGGGATGGACCTGGCCGAACATCTGAATTCAGCCCCGAAGGTCTTCCCTCGCCAAACACCCTGCCGAGCCAACCTGAGAAACGCCTGTGCGCACCTTATGTGTTGGATAAGCGCAGGTAGTGGCCTCGACCTGGGGTCAGTGATCTGCAACACATGATTTCTCTTATGCGATTCTCAGATTCCCCCGGGGTTCGTTCTCAGGATCGGCGGCCGCCTTGGGGAATCGGCGCGGTGACGCGATCTTGATGAGATCACGGCACGATCACGGCGAGCTGTGCGCCAGCTAAATCCCGACATATCGGGGCATAAAGGCTGGGCCGAGAGGGATACCTTCCTGCCTCACAGACGCACCGAACGCTCCTGGCGTTCCCGCGACGAGCAAGGAGTACTCCCCTTGAAGATCAAGCACACCCTCGCCCCCATCGGCGGCGGGCTGGCCGCCACGGCGCTGCTCGGCGCCTCGCTGGCGGGCGCCGCGCAGGCCGCACCGCACGTGAAGCCGACCGAGAGCGTCAGCACCGCCACCGCCAAGGGCATCGCCGCCTACTGGCTGGAGAACAACGGCGCCGCGCTGAAGGCCGCCACCTACGTCGAGGAGGACACCACCGACGTCGACAAAGCTCACCTCCACGGGCACCCCGTCCACCGACACCAAGGCGGGCTCGGTCGCCCCGATCGGCACCACCACGACTACCACCAAGACGAAGAACGTCAACCTGCCGAAGACCATCGGCAAGGTCTTCTTCGTCGACTCGGCGGGCAAGAAGCGCTGGTGCTCGGCCTCCTCCATCCAGGGCAAGTACGCCAATGTGGTCGCCACGGCCGGCCACTGCGTGTACGACACCGCCGACGACGAGCAGCTCATGGACAACTGGGTCTTCGTGCCCGGCTACTACCAGGGCAAGGCCACGTGATCGACGCCACGGACGCGGGCCGGCTGGGCGACAACGTCGGCGGCCAGGGCATCTCCTGGAACCAGCCGCTGAAGAAGGCGCACTACGTGTTCGGCTACCCGCAGGCCGCGCAGCCCGACGGCAACAAGCCGTTCACGGGGGTCACGCCCAAGTGGTGCTACGGCACGACCACGGCCAAGACCGTGGGCTCGGCCGCCAAGAAGATCGAGGAGCACGTCGGGCTCAAGTGCTCCATGACCGCCGGCGCCGACGGCGGGCCGTGGCTGCTGAAGTACAGCAGCGCCAAGCGGCTCGGCTACCTCAACGGCGTGACCAGCGCGTTCTACGACCAGGACGAGAACGACCGGGTCGACTACATCAGCTCGCCGTACTTCGACGCCGAGACCTACAGCGTCTACGCCTCCGCGGCCAACGTCTGGTCCGGAAAGCTCTTCTGACCGAACCGGGGGTGACGGCTTCGCGTGGCTCTGATCGCGTCTTGAAGGGACAGGCAGGGCCCGGCACGCCGCCGGGCCCTTCCGCGCTCCGCCCCTGAGCAGCTCACAGGCGATTCACAAGCAGGCATCATCAAACCTTCATAGAGGGGGGTCATCGTCACGGATATGCACACGACCAGCCCGAACGTCCGGTCCGAGCCCGTGCGCCGATCGGACGGCAGCTCGATCAACATCCTCGTCGTGGATGACGAGCCGCCGCTGACCGAGCTCCTTTCCATGGCGATGCGCCAGGAGTCCTGGGACGTCCACAGCGCGCACAACGGCAGCGAGGCCATCCGCGCGGCGCGCGGGTTCCGCCCGGACGCGATCGTCCTGGACGTCATGCTGCCCGACATGGACGGGATCCAGCTCCTTCCCCGGCTGCGCGCGGTGCTGCCGGGCGTGCCGATCCTGTTCCTGACCGCCCTGGACTCGCTCCAGGACCGGCTCGTGGGCCTGCGGGCCGGCGCCGACGACTACGTCACGAAGCCGTTCAGCCTGGAGGAGTTCGTCATCAGGCTGCGGGGCCTGCTGCGCCGCTCGGGCGCGGCGCGGGCGCGGGCCGACGCCGGACTCGTGGTCGGGGACCTCACGCTGGACCAGGAGACCCACCAGGTACGGCGGGCCGGCAAGGAGATCAGGCTCACGCCCACGGAGTTCGAGCTGCTGCGCTTCCTCATGCACAATCCGGGCCGGGTGCTCAGCAAGTCGCAGATCCTCGACCGGGTGTGGGCCTACGACTTCGGCGGCCAGAGCAACGTCGTCGAGCTGTACATCTCCTACCTCCGGCGCAAGATCGACGCGCAGCGGGAGCCGATGATCCACACCGTGCGCGGGGTGGGCTACACGCTCCGACCCGCCGGATGACGATGTCGCTGGAGACCAAGCTGGTGGTCTCCTCGATCGCGCTGCTGGCCACCGTCAGCGCCGTCATCGCCACTGCGACGACGCTGCTGTTCCACGACTTCCTCACCGACCGGCTCGACAGCCAGGTCACCTCGGCCGCCCGGCGCTCGACCAGCGCGGCGGCCCAGCGCGACGACCCGCCGCCGCAGGCCCGGGAGGTGT
The DNA here is from genome assembly GCF_043496855.1 of Nonomuraea sp. JJY05. NCBI lineage: Bacteria > Bacillati > Actinomycetota > Actinomycetes > Streptosporangiales > Streptosporangiaceae > Nonomuraea > Nonomuraea sp. JJY05. The sequence continues at coordinate 124,199 of NZ_JBIEIS010000017.1, read as the reverse complement.
CGTTCCTGCTGTCGCCCGGTCAGGCCGAGGGCACGTTCGGCGCGCGGATCCGCCAGGGCGTGGTGCGGCGGGCCGCCGTGCTGACCGGCATCGCCACCGTGCGGGAGCTGCCCGCGCCGCCGTCGCTCGCCACCGTCACGCGCACGCCCGTGACGGTCAACCTGGGTCCGCTGGGCGACTACCGGATGGCCTCCGCCCGCACGCCCGACGGCGACGTGCTGGTCACCGGGCTGCCCATGACCGCCGTGGACTCCATGCTGACCAGGCTCGTCGTGGTGGAGGCCGCCGTCACGCTGGCCGGCGGCAGCGGGCTGGGCCTGGCCATCGTGTCGGCGGTCACGGCGGCCCACGACGGCCGGGTCGAGGTACGCAGCGAGCCGGGGGACACGGTCTTCACACTCAGCCTGCCGCGGAAGTAGTTTTTGCGCCGAGTTATCGCGACCCTTTCGAGGGCTTTCCGTGATGGGCCGTCCCCCGGTGCTACCTTTCAGTGGATCATGTCGCGAGAAATGGCGGGCAGCGCATTGAGGGCATTCGTACGGATTGTTGCGGGCGTCGCGTTCGGGTGCGCTGTGCTGCTGCCCCCGACCGCCGCGTCGGCCGCGCCGCCGCCCAGCGGGAGCTCCCTGCTCACCGAGCTGGTCGGCGCGGATCTCGGTACGGTGCTCAGGGCGCTTCCCGGCGTTTTCTGCGGAAACCGGCTGATCGCCTACAACTCGCCGTCGCCCGATTCTCCGACCAAGTGCGTGAATGGCGCCGAGAACAGCGGGAACTCCACCAACAGCGGTAACTACCATAACGAAGGAGATCCCATCAACAGCGGCAACTTCGAGAATGCGAACGGCGCCGTGAACACCAACAACGTCACCAACGGCGGCAACAACGCCAACGGCGCCCAGTCCGTTTCCCGGTGACCGGCGATGCGGACCTTCAGGCGGCGAACCGGGGCGGTCGCGGCGCAGCTCGCGCTGATGTTGTCGCTGCCGCCCGCCTTTCCCGCTCTCGCGCACGGGGTTCCCAAGGACAGTGGCAACTCCTGGAAGAGCGGCAACTACCGGAGCAAGGGCGGCCGGCAGATCAACAACGGCAACTTCCAGAACGCGAACGGCGCCGTGAACAGCAACAACACCATCAGCGGCGGCAACAACGCCAACGGGCCCCAATGCATCGTCGAACGCAGGGCCGCCCTCAAGGGCGGCTGCTGACAGCAGGGCGGTGACCGAGCGCCCGTCTCAAGGCGCCGTCGGGGTGCTCGCCACGCCAGGCCACGTGCTGGTCGGGACGGACCAGCGTCAGGGGCACATCCGGCAGATCCACCACCCGCAGCGGCACCCCCAGCTCGCGCGCCTCCTCGGCCAGCGCCGCGGCCCCCGGCATGCGCTGGTCCCCGACCACGCTGAAGCCCCGGCCCAGCCGGTCGTACAGGGAGTCGCCGGGAGCCAGCCACCGGTGCGGCAGGCGCTCCCCCGTGCCCTCGGCGACGATGGGCGAACCCTCGTACGTGTAGCCGAGCACCAGCTCCAGGCTGTGGAACTCGCTGTCCTTCGTCCTGCGCACCGCCTCCGCCACGGCGGGCCGTACCTTCTCGAACTCGGCCTCCTCCCCCATCAGCGCCGGATCGGCCAGCTCGGGGGCGAGGGTGGCCATGTTCGCGGCGGCGGCCTCGATGGTGGCGGCCGCCACCGGGCGGCGCTCGGTCTCGTACGTGGCCAGCAGCGTGGCGGGCGCCCATCCATGCAGTACGGCGGCCAGCTTCCAGCCGAGGTTGACCGCGTCCCCGATCCCCGTGTTGAACCCGTGCCCACCGTACGGCGGGTTCTGGTGCGCCGCGTCGCCCGCCAGGAACACGCGCTCGCTCGCGTACCGGTCGGCCAGCAGCATCCGGGCGTTCCACGGGTCGGTGGCCAGGATCTCCGCCTCGATGTCGGCCCCCACCAGGTTGCGGACCAGCCGCATCGGATCCGCGCCCGCGGCGGGGACGCCCTGGGCGATGCACCACCAGGTGTCCTCCAGGTCGAGGCGGCCGACGATGCCGGGCTGGGCCGGGTTCAGCACCCAGTAGTGCACGGCCGGGCCGTGCGGCATGCGTTCGGCCAGGCCGGGGGCGCGGAAGACGATGTTGAAGTTGGGCCTGGCGTCCTGGCGGCCCTCGTAGCGGGCGCCGATGGCCGCCCTGGTCACGCTGCGCGGGCCGTCGCAGCCGACCACGTACCGGGCGCGTACCTCATGCTCCTCGCCCGTGGCGGACGCGACGCGTACCGACACCCCGTCGGCGTCCTCCCGCAGCCCCGCCACCTGCCGGCCGGTGAGCAGCGCGTCGCCGACGGCCTCCCGCAGCACCTCCTCCACCAGCGGCTGCGGCACCTGCTGGCCCGGCTCGGCCGCCAGCTCGGAGCCCACCAGGTCCAGCCCGAAGCACCCGCCGATCCTGGTGATCTCCCGTCCGAGCAGGCTGCTGACGAACACGGCCTCGTCGGACCACCCGACCGCCAGCGGGGAACGCTCCCGCACCCGCGCCGCCAGGCCCCACCTCCGCAGCAACTCCATCGAACGCGCCGACGTCGTCTTCGCGCGGGGCCGCAGCCACGACACCTCCTCGCGCGGCTCGACCACCAGGCACCTCACGCCCTGGTACGCCAGCTCCACGGCGACCGCCAGCCCCACGGGCCCGCCCCCGGCGACCAACACGGGCACATCCATCGGAACCGCCCTCTTCGTCGTAAGGATCAAGGGCATGCTGTCCCCTCCCCCACCCCACCGCAACCCCACCGCCTCGCCGCCCCTCGCCGGGCGCAGACGCAGAGCGCTTGCACGCTGGGCGCGGGAGCCGATCCCGGTGGCCCACCCACCGCACGCCACCCGCCGCGGGGCGTGCACCGTCGGCCGGGCACCGTGGATCGGGCGTGGGTCGGGGTGCGCTGTGCCGCCTCGCGCCGTGCGGGCGTGCTTGCTGCGCCCGGCGCCTGAGTCCGCAGGCCGGTCCCCCGGGTAGGCCGCAGGGCGGTGGGAGTGCCGCCGCATGCGCCTCTCCCAGGGGCCGCAACGCCGGGCGGTGGGCACTGGAGACCGGCTCGGGGGGTTGTTACGGTTTACCCTTCAACCGACGATCATCAAGGGGTTCGCATGACCGAGTCCGCGACGATGCCGCTGCACATGCGGCGGGTGGGGTTCGACCCGGCTCCCGAGCTGGCGGCGCTCAGGGACGAGGAGGGGGTCAGGCGCGTCACGACCCCGTTCGGCCTGGACGTCTGGCTCGTCACCAGGTACGCGGAGGTCCGCGAGGTCCTGGGCGACGCCGAGCGGTTCAAGATCGCCCAGCAGACGGTGGCGCGCCTGCCCGGAGCCCCCGAGATGACCCCCGAGCAGTTAGCCAAGATCCAGGCGGGCAACCTCCTGGGCGTGGACCCGCCCGAGCACACGCGGCTGCGCAAGATGCTGACTCCCGAGTTCACGAACCGGCGGATGCAGCGGCTGGAGCCGCGGATCAAGCGCATCGTGGACGACCACCTGGACGCGATGGAGGCCGCCGGTTCGCCGGCCGACCTGGTCACGTCGTTCTCGCTGCCGATCCCGTCGCTCGTCATCTGCGAGCTGCTCGGCGTCCCGTACGAGGACCGGGACGGCTTCCAGCGCCGCACCAGCAGGATGCTCGACATGTCGGTGCCCGGTGAGGAGCGGCTGGGGCTGCAGTTCGAGGCGCGCGCGTACATGGAGGCCCTGGTCCACCGCATCCAGCAGGACCCGGGCGAGGAGCTGCTCGGCATGCTGGTGCGCGAGCACGGCGACGACCTGAGCACGGACGAGCTCGTCGGCATCGGCAGCCTGCTGCTGTTCGCGGGCCACGAGACCACCTCCAACATGCTGGCCCTGGGCACCCTGGCCCTCCTGCGCCACCCCGAGCAGCTCGAACTCCTCAGGAAGGAGCCCGAGCGCATCGGCGCCACGGTGGAGGAGCTGCTGCGCTGGCTGAGCATCGTCAACTCGGGCACGACCAAGGTCGCGACGACGGAGGTCGAGCTGAGCGGCCAGGCCATCCAGCCGGGCGAGCTGGTCCTCTGCGCCCTGCCCGCCGCGAACCGCGACCCCGCCCTCATGCCCGACGCGAGCACGTTCGACATCTCCCGCGGCGCTCCCGGCCACGTCGCCTTCGGCCACGGCGTCCACCACTGCCTGGGCGCCCCGCTGGCGCGCATGGAGCTGCGGATCGCCCTCCCGGCGCTGCTCCAGCGCTTCCCGGGCCTGCGCGAGGCGGGCGCCGCGGACTTCCGCTCCGCCCACATCGTGTACGGCATGAGCTCCCTGGAGGTGGCCTGGTAAGACCTGCGGAAAACCGCAGGTGGATCCGGGCACGCGCATCATTCCGCCGCCATGGCCCGCGTACCTAGCGTTCCTGGCCATGACGGGAAAGTTGTTCGACGTCCCCCGCCGGGCCCTGGCGGGGATGTGCGCCCTGCTCGCGCTGGCCGGTGTGATCATGCTGACCGCCATGGCGGACAGCACCATGCAGCCCCTGCCCGCCTCCGCGCCGGACGGGGAGTTCAGCGCGGAGCGGGCGCTGCGTCACCTTGAGAGGTTCGCCACCGAGCCGCGCCCGATCGGCAGCCGGGCCGGTGAGCGGGCCAGGGACTACCTCGCCGGGCAGCTGCGCGCGGCGGGGCTCGACGTGCGGGTGCAGCGGGCCGTCGGCGCGAACACGTCTTCCGGGCTGGCGTCGTTCGGGCAGGTGGACAACATCGTGGCCACGGCGAAGGGCAGCGACCCGACCGGGACGGTGGTGATCGCCGCGCACTACGACTCCGCGGCCATGGGCCCGGGCGCCTCCGACGACGCCGCCGCGGTCGCGGCCATGCTGGAGACGGTGCGGGCGCTCAAGGGCGGCGCGCTCCGCAACGACCTCGTGCTGCTGATGTCGGACGGCGAGGAGGACGGCGTGCTGGGCGCCGAGGCGTTCGTCAGGGAGCACCCGCTGGCCCGCAAGGGCGGGGTGCTGCTCAACTGGGAGGCCCGGGGCGTGAGCGGCCCGTCGCTGATGTTCCAGACGTCCAGGAACAACGCGGGGCTGGTCGAGACGTTCTCGGACGCCGTGCCGCACCCGCGCGGCGACTCCACGCTGGGCGAGCTGTACCGGCTGCTCCCGAACAACACCGACTTCACGCCGATGGCCAGGAGCGGCTTCACCGGCATGAACTTCGCCTACATCGAGGGCTCCTCCCGCTACCACACCGCCGACGACTCCCTCGCCCATCTCGACCGGGGCAGCCTGCAGCACCACGGCTCGAACATGCTGGCGCTGACCCGCGCGCTCGGCGGCGCCGACCTCGAAGCACTGGCCACGGACCACGATGTCACTTATTTCCGGATCTTCGGGACCATGGTCACGTACCCGAACGCGCTCGTCTGGCCCCTGGCCGGGCTCGCGGCGGCGGCAGTCGTGGGGCTGGCGGCGCTGGCCCGCAGGAGGCGGCTGGTCAGCCTGCCCCGGCTCGCCGTCGCCGCCGCGTCGGGGGTCGTGCCGCTGCTGCTCGCGGCGGTCCTGGCGCAGGGGCTGTGGGAGGTGCTGGTGGCCTGGCGGCCCGCGTACGACGGGATGGGCGGGCTGCTGCACCGGCCGCAGGCGTTCCAGGCGGCCGTCGTGGTCCTGGCCGCGCTGGCGCTGCTCTGCTGGTACCTGCCGCTGCGCCGCCGCCTCGGCCCCGCGGCCCTGGCCATCGGCGCGCTGGGCTGGCCGGCCGCGCTCGGCCTGCTGTGCGCCCAGGTCGCGCCGGGCATGTCGTACGTGGTGACGCTGCCCGCGCTGTTCTGCGCGCTCGGCGGGACGGCCGCGCTCCTGCTGCGCGACGCGGCCCGCCATATGGCGGCCTTCCAGGTGGCGGCGGTGACGCTGGGCGCGGTCATGGCGGCGGCGCTGCTGCCCGCCCTGGCCAGGACCGCGTTCGACGGGATGGGCCTCGCCCTCGGCGGGGTGCCCGCGCTGGTGCTGGCGGTCTTCGGGCTGACGGTGCTGCCGGTCGTCGAGCTGTGCCTGCCGGAGCGCAGGCAGCCCCTGGTCCCGCTCGCCGCCGCCGCGCTCGCGGTGCTGCTGGTGCCGATCGGCCTGGCCCGCGACGGCTTCGACCCGGCCAACCCCTTGCGTACGCACCTCGCGTACGTGATGGACGCCGACACCAGGACCGCGAGCTGGGTCAGCGCCGACGCGGAGCCACCCGCCTGGGCCAGGCGGTACGTGTCCGGCCACGACACCACGCCGCTGCCTCCCGGCTACGCCCGCGGCACCTCGCTCTGGACGGGACGGGCACCGGCGGCGACGGGCGTCGCCGAGCCCCGCGTGACCGTGCTCGGCCGCGACGGGGACACGGTCAGGCTCCGCGTGACCACCGGCAGGGCGGCGCGCTCGGTCACGCTGCGGGTCGAGCGCCCGATCACCGCGGCGACGGCCACCGCCGACGGCCTCAACCCGGTGAGCGTCGACGTCACCGGCGTCCGGTCCAACACGTGGCCGGGCGAGATCCGCTTCCGCGGCCTGCCCGGCACCGGAGCGGAGATCTCGCTGCGGGTCCCGGGGGCGGACCGCTTCCGGCTGACCGCCATCGCGGAGACCGACGGACTCCAGCGGGTGCCCGGATTCGTCCCGAGGCCGAAGGGCGTGGTGGCGGCGACCCGGGAGGACGGCGACCTTGTGGCGGTCACCCGTACGTACGAGATCAGCGCGAGGTGAGACCCGGCACCGGCCTCAGCGCGTGATGGTGCCCGCCCGGACCAGCCAGTCGACCGCCTCGGAGATGGCCTCGAGCGGCGCGTAACGGGGCCGGTGCCCCAGCAGCCGCTCGGCCTTCTCCATGCTGCAGTGCGGGCTGTAGGAGATGTGGTCGAGCGTGATCTGCGCGTCCCGCTCCGGCACCGTCTCCCGCCACCGCTCCCACGGCAGGAACGTCAGCCGCGCCTCCTGCCCGAACCAGCCCGCCACCGCCTCGGCGTAGCCGCGCAGCGTCAGGGCGGTGGTGGCCACGGAGTGGAAGCTCTCGCCCACGGAGGCCGACGGGTTGACCATGGCGTCCACGAACAGCCGCGCCACGTCGTCGGCGTGCACGTGCTGGACGGTCTCCATGCCGAAGTTCGGCAGCGCCAGCTCGTCGCCGTCGGCCAGCGTCTGGAACACGGCGGGATCGACGTTGCCCGCCGGGTTGACCGGCACCCAGCCGGGGCCGGTGATGTGCCCGGGGTGGATGATCGTGGCGGGGAAGCCGTCGCGGTGGGCGCGGTCGAGGAGGTGGGCCTCGATGGCGGCCTTCTGCTTGCCGTACTCGCCGAGCGGGCGCTTGGGCATGTCCTCGGTCGTCGGCACCCGGCTGCTCGGCCCGTGCGTCCAGATCGTCCCGCAGTGCAGGAACTGCCGGACCTTCCCAGTCAGCGCCGCCGCCAGGTCGCGGGCGCTGGTCTCCGTGAAGCAGATGAGGTCGATGACGACGTCGGCCTCCAGCTCCACGATCCGCCGCCCGAACGTGCCGTCGGCGTCCTCCGCCTCGCGGTCGGCGGTGATCTGGGTGACCCGCTGCCAGGCCCCGTGCGGGCTGTAGGGCTCCCGCTTGCCCCGGCTCACGGCCACGACATCGTGTCCGCCTTCGACCAGCCGGGGAATGAGATACGTGCCGATATGACCGCTCGCGCCAATCACCGCTACTCGCATGCGCCCCAGCGTAGACCCGCTGCTTCGTCGGTCAACCATCCCGATACGCTGCTGAACGTCCCATTTCGGAGGTTGGTCAGTGTCGGGGGTTGTCGCGGCGTTCGCCGCCCTGGTGTCCGTTGCCGTGATCGGCTACCTGATCGGGATGGGGGGCCTGCTGCGGGCCAGCGACGAGCTGGTGCTGTCGCGGCTGGCCTTCTTCGTGGCCACCCCGGCGCTGATGTTCGCCACCGTGTCCCGGGCGGATCTCCACATCCTCTTCTCACCGGTGCTGCTGACCGAGGTGGTGGCGGTGGCGTGCGTCCAGCTCGTCTACGTGCTGGTGGCGCGGCTGGCCTGGGGGCGCGACCGCCGCGAGGCCACGATCGGCGCGCTGGCCTCGTCGTACGTGAACGCCGGCAACCTGGGCGTGCCCATCTCCATCTACGTGCTGGGCGACGGCGCGCTGGTCGCCCCGATCCTGCTCTTCCAGCTGATCGTCCTCACCCCGGTCTCCTTCCTCATCCTCGACAAGGGGGCCCGCTCGGTGCGCGCGGCCCTGCTCCTCCCCTTCCGCAACCCCCTCACGGTCGCCTCCCTCCTCGGGCTCGTGCTGGCGGTCACCGGGATCTCCCTGCCCGTCCTGGTCATGCGCCCGGTCGAGTTGCTCGGCGGCGCGGCCGTGCCCGTCGCCCTCGTCGCCTACGGCCTCAGCCTGTACGGCTCCCAGCGCACCCCCGCGGCCCCCGAGGCGAACAGCTTCGGCAAGGACATCTTCCTCGCGGTCACGCTCAAGGCCGTCGTCCAACCGGCCGTCGCCTACCTGACCGCGCGCCTGGTCCTCGGCCTGGACGGCAGCGCGCTCCTGGCCGCCACCCTCTTCGCCGCCCTGCCGACGGCGCAGAACATCTACGTGTACGCGGTGAACTACGACACCGCCCGGCGCCTGGCCCGCAGCGCGGTGCTGCTGACCACGGGCCTGTCCATCCCGATCATGACGGCGATCGGCGCGGTCCTCGGGTGATTACCATGAAGGCGTGCTTCGCTCCTTGTGGAACGAGCCCCGTCCTCCCGACCCTCCGTCGCGAGTCTGGCGGGACTGGGCGCTCGTAGGGGTGCTCGTGCCGCTCGCGGTGCTGGAAGGGGTCGTCCGCCCCGACCTCCCGTGGCGGGCCGTCTCCGTGACCGTCACGGTCGGGCTGGTGTTCACGCTGCTCTGGCGGCGCACCAGGCCGCTGCTGATGCTCGCGATCCCCTTCGTCACCACGATGCTGGCCCCGCTGGTGACGGGCGGTCACCGTGCCGAGACGTACACGATGGCGTTCCTGCTGATCATCGTGTACGCGCTCTACAGGTGGGGGTCGGGGCGCGAGATCGTGCTCGGCTTCGCGATCATGCTCCTGTCCGTCGGCGTCTCGGCGTCCTTCTACGACCTCGCCCCGACCGACGCGATCGGCGCGTTCGCCGTCATCTTCTCGGCCGTCGCGCTGGGGGCGGCGTTCCGGTTCCGGGCCAGGGCGCGGATGCGCGAGCTCGACCAGGTCAAGCTGCTCGAACGCGAGCAGCTGGCCCGCGAGCTGCACGACATCGTCGCCCACCACGTCTCCGCCATGGCGATCCGGGCGCAGGCGGGCCTGGCGACGGCGCCCTCGAAGCCGGAGGCCGCCATCGACGCGCTCCGAGTGATCGAGGCGGAGGCGTCGCGTACCCTTGCCGAGATGCGCGCCATGGTCCGCGTCCTGCGCCGCAACGAGCCGGCGGAGCTCGCGCCCGGACGGCGGATCACCGATCTCGAGGAGCTCGCCGGGCGCGCCCGCGTCGGCCCGTCCGTGGAGGTGGAGATGCTGGGCGACCTCGACGACCTGCCTCCGGCGGTCGGAGCCGCGATCTACCGCATCGCGCAGGAGTCGGTCACCAACGCCCGGCGGCACGCCCGGCACGCCACCCGCATCCTGATCCGCGTCGCCGCCGACGACACGTCGGTGCGCCTGCGCGTCAGCGACGACGGCGAGACGGGCTCCGCGCACCCGATGCCCGGCTACGGGCTCCTGGGGATGATCGAGCGCGCCGGCCTGCTCGGCGGCACCTGCGAGGCCGGCCCCGACCCCGACCGCGGCTGGACCGTGACCGCCGTGCTCCCCCGCACCGGGGCGGCGACGTGACCGCCCAGGACCGCGACATCCAGGTGATCGTCGCCGACGACCAGGAGATCGCCCGCACCGGGCTCAGGATGATCCTCGACGCGCAGCCCGGCATCGAGGTCGTCGGCGAGGCCGGCGACGGGCGGCGGGCCGTCGAGCTCGCGCAGCGGCTGCGCCCCGACGTGTGCCTGTTCGACATCCGCATGCCCCGCCTCGACGGCATCGAGGCCACCCGCCGCCTGGCCGGGCCGGGCGTCGCCGATCCGCTCGCCGTCGTCGTCATCACCACCTTCGACCTCGACGAGTACGTCTACGCCGCCCTCAGGGCGGGCGCCCGCGGCTTCCTGCTCAAGGACGCCGGCCCGGACCTGCTCGCCCAGGCCGTCCGCGCCGCGGCCGACGGCGACGCGCTCATCGCCCCCAACATCACGGCCCGGCTGCTGCAGACCTTCGCCTACTCCGGGCGCGCCACGCCTCCGGCGCAGCCCCGCGAGGCGCTGACCGGCCGGGAGGAGGAGATCCTGGCCACCGTGGCGCGCGGGCGGACCAACAACGAGATCGCCGACGAGCTGCACATCTCCCTCAGCACGGTCAAGAGCCACATCGCGAGCCTCATGCTCAAGCTCGGCGTCCGCAACCGCGTCGAGATCGCCATGTGGGCGTACGAGACCAAGCGCGTCAGGCTCTGATCGGGCCGATCGGCCAGGGAAGACGTCGTACTTTCGGCCGTAGAGCGGGCGTGGCGGGTCTGGCGACACTGGTCCCCACAAGGAGAAAGCCTTGACTTCCTCCCCCTCGTAAACGACGGGGGATTCCACGGTCACCCGTGGAAGTTCCTGTTTCACTGCCGGTCGCCCGCCTGAGAGGACTCTCGTTGAGGTCTTACACCAGCTCCGCAGGCGTTTTACTTGTCCGCCAGCCCGGCGGCCAAGATGTTGCGAGCCGCGTTCACGTCCCGGTCATGGATCGCGCCACAAGCGCAGCCCCATGTCCGGACGTTCAACGGCAACCTGTCTTGCGCGCTCCCGCACGCCGAGCACAGTCTGGAAGAGGGAAACCAGCGATCCACCGCGACCACTGCCCGCCCGTACCAGGCGGCCTTGTACTCCAACATGCCCCGCAGCTCCCGCCACGAGGCATCGGAGATGGCGCGGGCGAGCTTGCCGTTCTTCACCATGTTGCGGACGGTGAGGTCCTCGATCACGACCGTTTGGTTCTCGCGGACGAGTCGAGTAGTGAGCTTGTGCAGGAAATCCCGGCGACGGTCAGTAATCCTTGCGTAGACGCGGGCCGCCTTGAGCCGGGCCTTGGCGCGGTTGTTGGAGCCCTGTGCCTTGCGGGCGAGCTCACGCTGAGCCTTCGCGAGCTTGCGCCGGTCGGCTCGCTCGTGCCTGGGGTTGACGACCTTCTCCCCGGTGGACAAGGTGACCAGCGCCGTGATGCCCGCGTCCACCCCCACCGACACCTCGACCGGCGGGAGCAGGGAGATCTTCTCCTCCACCAGGATCGACACGTACCATCGCCCGGCCGCATCGCGCGAGACCGTCACCGTGGACGGCTCCGATCCCTCCGGCAGCGGACGCGACCAGCGAATGTCAAGCGGCGTGTCCATCTTGGCCAGCCATAGCTGGCCATCGCGCCAGCGGAAGGCCGAGCGGGTGTACTCGGCCGAGGCCCGCGACTTCTTACGGGACTTGAACGTCGGGTAGTTGGCCCGCTTGGCGAAGAAGTTCGCGAATGCGGCCTGCAGGTGGCGAAGCGCCTGCTGCAACGGGACGGAGGAGACCTGTGGCAGGAAGTCGTAATCGCCGCTGCGTTTCCACGCCGTCAGGGCCGCCGACGACTCCACGTAGGAGACGCGACGCCCTTCGATGACATAGGCGCGGGTGCGCTCATGCAGCGCCTTGTTGTAGACGAGACGGACACAGCCGAACGTCCGGGCAAGCTCTTCGGCCTGCTCGGGGGTCGGGTAGAAGCGGTACTTGTAGGCCCGCTTCACGATCTGCGCCACAGTTCACATTCTAGTACGCGATCAGTCACGCTTCGTGCACATGTTCGATCCCGCCGCACCGTTCTGCGTTTACTCCCCGTCCTGAAGGACGGGGTCTCCACGCTCAAGGAGATTTGATGAAAGCGTTCGTCCTTCCCTCGTACGGCTCACCCCTCGTCCTGACCGACCTCGACCAGCCCGTGCCCGGCGACGACGAGGTGCTGGTGCGGGTGCGCGCCACCTCCGTCCAGCCCTACGACTGGCACTTCCTGCGCGGCGAGCCGTACGTCGCCCGCGTGATGGGCGGCGGCCCGGGGCTGCGCGCCCCGCGGTTCAGCGTCCTCGGCGCCGACGTGGCCGGGGAGGTGGAGGCGGTCGGCAAGGACGTGACCGGGTTCCGCCCCGGCGACGAGGTGTACGCGATGCCCAAGCAGGGCGGCTTCGCCGAGTACGTGTGCGTGCCGGAGAGCGAGCTGGCGCTCAAGCCGAGGAACGTGTCGTTCGAGGAGGCGGCGGCGGTGCCGATGGCGGCCTGCACCGCCCTGCTGGCCCTGCGCGACGACGGCCACGTCGAGCCAGGCGACCGCGTCCTGATCAACGGGGCCTCCGGAGGCGTTGGCACGTTCGCCGTCCAGCTCGCCAAGGCGTTCGGCGCGCACGTCACCGGCGTGTGCGGCTCCAGGAACGTGGGCCTGGTCAGGTCGCTCGGCGCCGACGAGGTCGTCGACTACACCAAGGAGGACTTCACCCGCAGCGGGCGGCGCTACGACCTGCTGCTGGACATCGCGGGCAGCCGCTCCGGCTCCGCCTGCCGGCGGGTGATGACCCGCAAGGCGACCCACGTCCTCATCGGCGGTCCGGCCGGCCGCTGGTTCCAGCCCGCGAGCCACGTGTTCGCGACGCTCGCGGCGGGGCTCTTCGTGTCCCAGCGGGTGGTCGTCACGGAGGTGGTGCCCTGCACGGAGATCAGGCAGAACCTCATGACGCTGGCCGAGCTGATCGAGGCGGGCGAGATCCACCCGGTGATCGACCGGACGTACCCGTTCGCGGAGATCCCGGCGGCCGTCAGCTACCAGGAGCAGGGCCACGCGTCGGGCAAGGTCGTGGTCTCTCTCTGAAATCATGCCCGCATGGACGCGTGCGCCTTACGGCCCGCAGCGCCGTCTCCATCTCCCTGGCACTGGCCGACTTCTCACATCCTGGAATGATTTGTCTTAGCAAGAGAGATATGTCCTAGAGTCTCCGAGCATGACACCACTGGAGATGGTCGCGGTGCTGGCGGCCGGGGTGGCGGGCGGGGCCATCAACACCGTCGTCGGCTCCGGGTCGCTGATCACGTTCCCCACGCTGCTGGCCGTCGGCCTGCCGCCGATCACGGCGAACGTCTCCAACAACATCGGCCTGGTCCCCGGCGGCCTCACCGGCGTCATGGGCTACCGGCCCGAGCTGAAGGGCCAGCGGGAGCGGCTGCTCAGGCTGGCCCCGGCCTCCGTCATCGGCTCGCTGGCCGGCGGACTGCTACTGCTCACCCTGCCCGAGAGCAGCTTCAACGCGATCGTGAGCGTGCTGATCGCCCTGTCCTGCGCGCTGGTCCTCATCCAGCCCAAGCTCAGCCGCCTGCTGTCCAGCCGGCCCGGGCGCGCGCACGGCGGGCCGTGGCTGTGGCTCGGCACGCTCGCCGCCGGTGCCTACGGCGGCTACTTCGGCGCGGGCCAGGGCATCCTGCTCATCGGCCTGATGGGCATCATGCTGGACGAGGAGCTGCAGCGCATCAACGCGGCCAAGAACGTGCTCGCCCTGCTGGTCAACCTCACCGCCGCCGTCCTGTACACCCTGGTCGCGGACGTCGACTGGCAGGCCGTGCTGCTGGTGGCGCTGGGCTCGATGATCGGCGGCTTCCTCGGTGCGCGTCTGGGCCGCAGGCTGCCCGCGCCGATCCTGCGCGGCCTGATCGTCTGCATCGGCGTCGTCGCCATCGTCAAGCTGCTGGGCACCTGATCAACCGGACAGGCCGAGGAAGAAGGCGACCGGGATCAGCGCCACGACCAGGGTGGCGGCCCACCACCGGGGAGCCGGCCCGTCCTTCAGGACGGAGACGCCGAGCGGCACGAGGGCGACGGCGAGCCCGGCCAGCGCGACCAGCGAGATCGGGTCGCTGCTGCCCTTGAGCACGCCCAGCGGCAGCCCGGCCGCCAGCGCCAGGCAGACGCACCGGACGACGCCGAGCGCCCTGGCGCGGTAGGCGCCGACTGCGAGCACGACCCAGCCGGCCATGATGCAGATGTTGACCGCCTTGAACACGTGGAAGGCGCCGTAGGTGGCCTCGACCGCCCGCCGCGCCGCGTCCAGCCCGAGGACGTCCACCAGGTGGAAGGCCAGGTGGCTCACCCCGGCGTGGAAGACCCGTCCGAAAAGGCCGAGGATCACCAGCGTCACGCCCCATTGCGCCCAGCCGGGCTGCGACCTGCTGATCAGGCGGGCCAGCGAGGTCACGGCGGGCCACAGGAGCACGATCCCGGCCGCGTACAGGCTGTAGGACAGGACCATCCGCTCCGGCTGGGCGGCGTAGGCGGCGAGCTGGTCGGGGAAGAAGTCGCCCTCGCCCGCCCGGATGAGCACCCCGGCGAGCAGCAGCGACGGGCCGAGCACCAGCCCGGCGCCCTCGACCCAGCGCCCGGGAAGCGTGTGTGTGATCGTCATGCCACCGATCCAAGCGGCGGGCGTGCCCGCGCACACGGGCGCTGTCACGAGAACCCGTGGTAGAGCCAGGACTACCGCTCGCCCGGCTCCCGAGAGGGTAATCTGCGTAGTTTTAGTACGACCGAATCCTGCGACAGAAGGGACCAGGCACGTGCTCGACGATGCCGGCCTCCAGGCACTACGCGAGGCGGCGCGCCTGTCTCCGGACAACCTCCCGCTCCGTCGGCATCTCGCCGAGCAACTGCTGACCAAGGGGTACCTGGCCGACGCGGAGGCCGAGTTCCGCGCCGCGCTCCTGCTCGCGCCGAAGGACCCCGGCATCTCGGCGGGGCTGGCGGAGGCGTTCGTCCGGCAGAGCGCCCACGGCGCGGCGCTCTCGGCGCTGGAGCCGTTCCTGGCCTCGCCCGGCTACCCGCCGCGGATGGGCGTGCTCGCGGCCAGGGCGCTGCTCGGCGAGGGCGACTTCGGCCGGGCGGCCTACCGCTACCACGAGGCGATCGCCCGCGACGCGTCCGTCGCCGACCCGGAGCTGGCCGCCCGCCTGACCACCCCGGTCGCCCCGTCCGTGCCCGCGGCGCCGCCCCAGTACGCGACGACCCCGGCGGACGCGCCCTCCGGCGCGGAGGTGGAGAAGTCGAAGGTCACCTTCGCCGACGTGGCCGGGATGGACGCGGTCAAGGAGGCGCTGCGGGTGAAGCTGCTGCTGCCGCTCCAGCAGCCCGAGCTGTTCGCCGCGTACGGCAAGCGCGCCGGCGGCGGCGTCCTGATGTACGGCCCGCCCGGAGCGGGCAAGACCCACCTGGCCAGGGCCGCGGCCGGCGAGCTCGGCGCGTCGTTCGTCAACGTCGGCCTGTCCGACATCCTCGACATGTACGTCGGGTCCAGCGAGCGCAACCTGCGCGCCACGTTCGACCTGGCCCGCCGCAGCCGCCCGTGCGTGCTGTTCTTCGACGAGGTGGACGCGCTGGCCGCGCGCCGCTCCGACATGCGCCAGGCCCACACCCGGCAGCTGGTCAACCAGTTCCTGGCCGAGCTCGACGGCGTGGACCAGGACGCCAACGAGGGCGTCCTGGTGCTGGCCGCCACCAACGCGCCCTGGTACATCGACGTGGCCTTCCGCCGTCCGGGCCGCTTCGACCAGCTCGTGTTCGTGCCGCCGCCCGACGCCTCGGCGCGCGCGGCCATCCTGCGCCTCCTCTGCCGCGACAAGCCGCTGGCCGAGATGGACTTCGACGCGGTGGCGCGGGTGACCGACCACTTCGTCGGCGCGGACCTGAAGGGCGTGGTGGACCGCGCGGTGGAGGTCAAGCTCCAGCAGTCGCTCAGCGCCGGCCGGCCCATCCCGATGACCACCAACGACCTGCTGGCCGTCGCCCAGAACGCCAGACCCACGGCTGTGCGCGAGTGGCTGGCCACCGCGCGCAACTACGTGCTGCACGCCAACGAGTCCGGCGCGTGGGACGAGCTGATGCCGTGGATCAAGGGCAAGCGGTGAACCCACGCGAGTCGATCCTGCGGGCGGGCACGCTGCTGCAGATGCGCCGCCCGGCCGACGCGGAGCGGGAGCTGCGCGGCGTGCTCGCCGTCCAGCCCGAGCACTTCACCGCGTTCTCGCTGCTCGGCCTGGCCCTCGTCCAGCAGGGCAGGACCGCCGAGGCCGTGTCCGCGGCCCAGGAGGCGGTACGGCTGGCGCCGGACCAGTCGTACCCGCACTACATGGCCGGGCAGGTCTACCTCCGCATCCAGCGGCCGGACCTGGCCGTCACCGCCGCCGAGACGTCGCTGGCGCACAACCCCGAGTCGGCGTCGACCTGGGAGCTGCTGGCCCGCGCCCACCTGCGGCTGGGCCGGTACCGCCAGGTCGTGGAGGCGGCCCGCCGGGGGCTGGCCATCGATCCGCAGGAGTCGGACCTGGTGAGCCTGCTCGCCATGGCGCACGTCAAGCTCGGGGAGGCGGAGCAGGCCAGGGCCGCCGCCGCGAACGCCGTACGGCTCGATCCGGAGAGCGAAACCGCGCACCTGGCGTACGGGCACGCGGCGCTGGCCGCCGGCGACGCGAAGACGGCCGCCGCGGCCTTCCGCGAGGTGCTCCGCCTCGACCCCGGCTTCGACCCGGCCAGGGACCTCCTCGTCATGGCGCTCAAGGAGCGCAACCCGCTCTACCGGATCCTGTCGAACCTGCGCAGCCGGTTCCTGGGCGGCTGGCGGATGGTCCTCCTGCTGCCCGCGGCGCCGCCGCTCGTCGCCGTGTTCGTCCTCATCGCGGTGCTGCACTGGGCGGCATGGGTGGCCGAGGCGGTGACCGTGCTGCGGCTGGCCCGCGCGAAGGCGACCAAGCTGCTGTTCGAGGGCGTCGAGGCCCGCGTGGCCGTCGCGAGCTGCGCGCTGCTGGCCGCCGGGGTGGGCGTGCTCGCGCTGGGCATCGCGCTCGGACAGGACGCGCTCGGCACGGCGGGGGCGGCCCTCATGGCGCTGGTCACCCCGGTGCAGGAGGCCACGCACACGGGCTCGGCCCGCGGGCGCCGCGTGCTGTACGGGTGGACGGGGCTGCTCGTGGTCGCGATCGTCACGTCCGTGATCCTCGGCTCGCCGAGTGCCGCGCTGCTGGCCGTGTACGCCGGGATCGGCACGATCTGGGTGGCCGCGGGCGTACGCCGGTTGTTCCCCGCTCCCGAGCGGTAGTCCGAATGTATCTGTGACGTACCTGCCTGGTATGTGAATTGTCACGACCGTTTCTAACGTCTTCGGTGATCCCAAAAACGCCCGACGAGAGGCGGTTCACATGAAGATCGGAAAACTGACGGACTGGGTGCTGGCCAAGGTGGTCCCGGAGCACTCGGCGCAGGCGGCGTGTCCGTGCTGGTACGAGGGCACCACCTGCCTGTACCGCAAGTGCTGCACCTGGGGTGCCTCCTGCGGCACCGGCGAGTCGTGCGGCCCCTGGATCTACAACTGCTGACATGACCATGCTCGCGTGGACGGCCGGTCTCCTCGCGGTCGCCGGGCTCCTGCCTTCCCTCCTGGTCCTGCGCCGCCGGCTCGCCGTCGTCGTGGTGTCCGGCCTCAGCATGGAGCCGACCTTCCACGCGGGCGACCGGCTCCTGGTCAGGCGGGCCGGACTGGCCCGCATCTCGGCCGGGGACGTCGTCGTGTTCGAGACGCCCGACTGGCTGGGCACCGGCGAACCCCTGCCGCCCGAACGGCGCTGGATGGTCAAGCGGGCGGTGGCGCTGCCCGGCGACCCCGTGCCGGACTCGGTCCGCGCGGCCGTGCCGGACCTCCGGGTGGCGCCTGACCGGCTGGTGGTGCTCGGCGACAATCCGTCGGCCAGCTTCGACTCCCGCCAGTGCGGCCTCATCGACGGGGGCACCCTGCTGGGAGTGGTGCTCCGCCGCCTGGCCTGACCCCTCACCCATCTCCCCGACCTGGAGGCCGGCCATGCCCTACCTTGTCACCCTCGTCATCCTCCTGGGTGTCCTGTGCCTGGTGAACCTGGCGCTCACCCTCGGCGTGATCCGGCGGCTGCGCCGGTATTCGGATCAGCTCGCCACCCAGTCCGGCCAGGGGCAGGGGGCGATCCTCGCCGAGGGCGCCCTCGCGCCGCCGTATGTCGCTTCGGCCACCGACGGATCCGCCGTCTCCCGCGACCTCATCACCGAGCCGGTCGTGGTGGGCTTCTTCTCCACCGGCTGCGACGCCTGCCACGAGGCCCTGCCGGACTTCCTCACCCTGGCCGCGGCCTTCCCCCGCGAGCAGGTGCTCGCCGTGATCGTCGACCGTACGGGCGAGGCGGGCCCGCAACGGGAGCGACTGGAGCCGGTCGCCCGCGTGGTGGTCGAGGACCTCGGCGGGCCGGTCGCGTCGGCGCTGCAGGTGCGGGCGTTCCCGGCGTTCGCGCTCGTGGGCGGCGGCGGCCGGATCCTGGCCAGCGGGCTCCGGCTCGACCAGGTCATCACCCTCTCCCGGGCCTGACGACCCGTGACCCCCAAACCCGCCCTCCCCCCGACCACCCCGCCAAACCCCAACCCACCGAACCCCACGCCACCGGATCCCGCGTCGCTGAACCTCACCCCACCGACCCCCGCGCCGTCCGACCCGGCGCCGCCGGATCCCGCGTCGCTGCGTCCCACCGCGTCGAGGCCCATCCCGCCGAGCCCCACCTCACCAGATCCCTCCGCGCCGACGGCGGCGGGCGATGGGGGCATGAAGGCTAGCCCCGCGGCCCTGGTCCGCGCGCTCGGCCTGGCCTGGCGGGCAGGCCGAGGGCACGTCCTCGCGTACGCGGTCCTGGCCCTGCTCGAAGCGGCCGTGCCCGTGGCCGCCGCCTGGCTGACCAAGTCGGCGCTCGACGCGATCGCCCACCCGGGCGGCGCGTCCACGCTGGTCGCGGTGGGCCTGGCCCTGGCGGCGGCCGGCCTGGCGGCCACCGCGCTCCCGCATTTGTCCCGGTACGTACGCGGAGAGCTGGAGCGCCGCACCGGCCGCCTGGCCCAGGACCGGCTCTTCGTAAGCGTCGAACGCTTCACCGGCCTGGCCAGGTTCGAGGACCCGGCGTTCCTGGACCGGATGAGCCTGGCGCACAGCTCGGGCGGCGCCACTCCCAGCGCGGTGGTCGCCGGGACGCTGGCCATCTGCCGGGGGCTCGTCACGGTGACCGGATTCCTCGGGGCGCTGCTGGTCGTCAATCCGCTGCTGGCGGGCGCGGTCCTGGTGGCGGCCCTGCCCGCGCTGGCCGCCGAGCTGCGCCTGTCGCGCCAGCGGGCGTCCATGATGTGGCGGATCGGGCCGATGGAACGTCGCGAGCTGTTCTACCGGCAGCTCCTGACCAGCGTCCGGGCCGCCAAGGAGCTGCGCCTGTTCGGCGCGGGCCGGTACTTCCGGTCCAGGATGAACGCCGAGCGGGCCGCGGCCGACTCAGAACGGCGTCACCTCGACCGCCACGAGCTGGGCGTCGAGGGCGGGCTGGGCCTGCTGTCCGGCGTGATCGCCGGGGCCGGGCTGGTCTGGGCGCTGCTCGCCGCCCGGGACGGCCGGCTCACCGCGGGCGACATCGCCCTGCTCGCCACCTCGATCGTGGGCGTGCAGTCGGCGCTCGCCGCGCTGGTGAGCGAGGTGACCATGGCCCACCAGCAGCTCCTGAACTTCGACCACTACCTGACCGTGACCGGCGCCGAGCCCGACCTGCGGCAGCCTGCCCGGCCGGTGCCCCCGCCCGCGCTGCGGCGCGGCATCGAGTTCCGCGACGTGTGGTTCCGCTACTCGCCCGGACATCCCTGGTCCCTGCGCGGCGTCAGCTTCACGATCCCGTACGGCTCGGCGGTCGCGCTCGTGGGCAGGAACGGCGCGGGCAAGAGCACGATCGTCAAGCTGCTGTGCCGCTTCTACGACCCGGACCGGGGCACGATCCTGTGGGACGGCGTCGACCTGCGCGAACTCGACCCGGCGGAGCTGCGCGGCCGCATCGGCGCGGTGTTCCAGGACTACATGGAGTACGACGTGACCGCCGCCGAGAACATCGCGATCGGCGACGTGGCGGGCCGCGACAGCCTGACCGCCTCCCCTGACCGGATCGAGGCCGCGGCCAGGAAGGCCGGGGTGCACGACGCGGTCAGCGCGCTGCCGCGCGGCTACGACACGCTGCTGACGAGAATGTTCTTCGGGCCTGGCCCCGAGGCCGCCGAGGCCGGGGTGGTGCTGTCGGGCGGGCAGTGGCAGCGGCTCGCGCTGGCCAGGGCGGTGCTGGGCGACGGACGCGATCTGCTCATCCTGGACGAGCCGAGCTCGGGGCTGGACGCCGAGGCCGAGGCCGAGATCCACAATCGGCTACGCGAGCATCGGGCGGGGCGTACGAGCCTGCTGATCTCGCACCGGCTGGGTGCCGTGCGGGAGGCGGACGTGCTCGTGGTGCTCGACGACGGCCAGATCGCCGAGCAGGGGTCGCACGAAGAGCTGATCATGCTGGACGGGCTCTACCGGCGGCTGTTCACCCTGCAGGCCCAGGGCTACCAGGGGTGACGCGGAGGAGGTCATGCACAGCCTGTGGAGCAAAGGCGGACGGGGCGACGCCGGCAGCGCAGGCGGCGGTGCTGCCAGCCCGCCGCGGGGCCGCTGAGGCGCGGGTCCCGGTTCAGCATGAGGTGATGCAGCTCGGCCAGCTCGGGCCCGGGCGCGATGCCGAGCTCCCGGTCGAGCGCCTGCCTGGCCTCGGCGTACACCCTCAGCGCCCCCGCCACGTCCCCGGTGCGGTACAGCGCCACCATGAGGTACTCCCACAGCCGCTCCCTGGTGGGCCGCAGTGCCAGCGTCTCCCGCAGGCCGCCGATGATCTCGCTGTGCCGGCCGAGCGCCAGCCGGGCCCGCGCGCACTCCTCGATCGCCAGGTAGCGCTGCTCCTCCAGCGCGTCGAGGTGGGCGGCCACCCCGACGGTCCTGGGCAGGTCCTCGGCCGCGGCGCCCCGCCACAGCGCGAGCGCGGCGGTCAGGTGTCCGAGGGCCTCCTCGTAGCGGTCGCCCGACATCGCGGCGCGGCCCTGCCGTACGCGCTCGTTGAACTCGGCGACGTCCAGCTCGCCGGGCTCGACGGTGAGGAGGTAGCCGGGCTGACGGGCCCGCAGGCGGTCGCAGAGGTCCTTGCGCAGCAGGTTGGCGTAGCTGCGGACGTTCGCAAGAGCAGACTTGGGTGGATTGTCCTCCCACAGCGCGCTGAACAGGCGGTCGTGAGAGACCGCGCGGTTCGGCTCCAGGAGGAGGCGGGCGAGGAGGAGCCGCTGTTTCGTCGTTCCGAGCTGCACGATCGCGCCGTCTCGCCACAGCCGTACCGGTCCGAGGATGCCGAACCGAAGATCCATCGTTCCCTCCCGCAACGCGTTCTTTGGGAGCGCTCCCACGCCACGCTACGGATGCGTCGATCATGTGTCAATGGTGTCAAGTCCATCCGGCCGCAGAGGCGGCGTTCGTGAAACTTTCAAGCATTCCGCCTGGTCACAGCCACAGAACGCACCGTGCGTTGACGGGCGCGAAGACGGCAGCCGAGCATGACGCCGCGTTCTCCCTCTCCGAAAGGCACCCCCATGCACTTGTCCAAGGCGATGACGGCCGCCCTGGCCACGCTGGTGGCCGGAGCGGCGGTCGCGGTCGCGGTGACCACCGCCGCCCCGGCAGGCGCAGCCGCCGGCACGGGCACCGGTTACCTGCACACCAGCGGCAACAAGATCGTTGACAGCACGGGCGCGACCGTGCGCCTGACCGGCATCAACTGGTTCGGCATGGAGACCGACAACCGGACCTTCCACGGCCTGTGGTCGAGCACTCCATGGAAGGGCCACATCGACAAGATGGCCTCGCTGGGCTACAACACGATCCGCGTGCCGTACTCCAACGACGCGCTCAAGTCCGGTGCCACGGCCACCGGCATCAACGACTACGTCAACCCCGACCTGATCGGCCTGTCGCCGCTGCAGATCCTGGACAAGATCATCGCCTACGCGGGCGGCAAGGGCATGCGGATCATCCTCGACCGCCACCGCCCGACCGCCGCGGGCCAGTCCGCGCTCTGGTACGTCTCCGCCACCCCGGAGAGCACCTGGATCAACGACTGGAAGGCGCTGGCCCAGCACTACGCGAACAACCCCACCGTCATCGGCGCCGACCTGCACAACGAGCCGCACGCCGAGGGCACCAACCCCAACGCGACCGGCTCCTGCTGGGGCTGCGGCGACCAGGCCCGCGACTGGCGACTGGCCGCCGAGCGGGCCGGCAACGCGGTCCTGTCGGTCAACCCCAACTGGCTGATCTTCGTGGAGGGCGTGAGCTGCCCGAGCGGCGGCCTGTCCAACGTGTGGGACGGCGATCCCAGCAACGACGAGGACTGCGGCTGGTGGGGCGGCAACCTGTCGAAGGCGGGCCAGTATCCGGTACGGCTCAACGTGGCCAACCGCCTGGTCTACTCGCCCCACGACTACGCGACCTCGGTCTACCACCAGACCTGGTTCGACGCCCCCGACTACCCGGCGAACCTGCCGGCCATCTGGGACAAGTACTGGGGATACCTGTACAAGCAGAACATCGCGCCGATCATGATCGGCGAGTTCGGCACCACCCTGGCCGCGAACGTGGACAAGATCTGGCTGCAGGAGCTCCTGAAGTACACGGGGACCGGGGTGAACGGGATGTCGTTCACCTACTGGTCGTGGAACCCGAACTCCGGTGACACGGGGGGCATCCTCAACGACGACTGGACCACCGTCAACCAGGCCAAGCAGGCCATCCTCCAGCCGTACCTGATCCCGCCGACCGGCGGCACCGGGCAGCCCTCCGAGACGCCCACGCCCAACCCTCCCGGGCAGTGCACGGTGACGTACAAGCAGACGAACTCCTGGCAGGGCGGCTTCCAGGGCGAGCTGACGGTGAAGAACACCGGCACCGGCACGATCAGCAACTGGAGTGCCACCTGGACGTTCCCGTCGGGGGTGACGCTGGTCAACGGCTGGAACGCGGTCGTGACCCAGTCGGGCACCACGTGGACCGCCAAGGGCCCCGACCACGCCAAGAACCTCGCCCCGGGTGCGTCCGTCGCCGTCGGCTTCACCGCCAACGGCCCGGCCGGCCAACCCACCAACGCCACCTGCTCCTGACCCTCCCACCGGTCACGGGCTCCCGGCCCTCGTCGCGAGCTCACGACCTTCCAGCCGTCGCGGGCGGACGCGCTCCCGCCCGCGGCTCCCGAACGAGCGCCCGCCCCGCGATCCACGACCAAGCACCGCGGGGCGGGCGCTCGCTTTCCCGCCTCCAAGGGACAGCACCCCCACGGCTCTCCCCCCAAGGGACACCACCCCCTACCACCCTCCCCCCGAGGACGGCGAACCCCGTGCTCCTCCCAAGGGGCGGCAACCCACTACGGCCCTCCCGCTCCCCAAGGGACGGCAACCCCAACGCGCCTCCCCCCTCCCAAGGCAACCCCCAACGCGCCTCCCGCTTCCAAGGGACAGCAACCCCCAACGCGCCTCCTCCCCCAAAGGGACGGCAACCCTCTACGGCGGGAAGGAGGGTTGACCACGGGTCGCACGTAGTGGATAACGGATTCCGACAAAGGGAGTAAACCTGCACTGTTACGGAGACCCCGATGGCAAGCGCGGCTTCTCCCGCATTGGTCGGGCGCGACACCCAGTTGCGGCTGCTCACCGGCGCCATCACGGAGCCGCCCTCCGTCATCCAGGTGCAGGGCGAGGCGGGCATCGGCAAGACCAGGCTCGTCAGGGCGGCGATCGACCCCCTGCGCGAAAGCGAAGGCGGCCGAACCGTCCTGCTCGGCCACTGCCACCAGATCCGCGAGCCGCTCCCGTACGGCCCCGTGCTCGACGCGCTCCGGGACGTCGCCCCCGCACTCCCGCCCCACGACCGGCTCAGCCCGCTCACCGGCGTCCTGCACGGCCACCTGCCCGAGCTGGCCGGCCACCTCCCGCCCGCCCCGTCGCCGCCCGCGTTCGACGACCCCCGGGCCGAGCGGCACCGGCTGTTCCGGGCCGTCCACGCGCTGCTGGCCGCGGCCGGTCCCGTCGTCCTGGTCGTGGAGGACCTGCACTGGGCCGACGACGGCACCCGTGACCTGCTGCGCTTCCTCACCGACCAGCCGCCCGACGGGCTGGCGCTGGTGGTGACGTTCCGGCGGGAGGAACTGCCGGTGCCCGGGCTGCCGTTCGGGCACGCGTACCGGCGGACTCCGGGGGTGCGCGGCGAGGTGATCTCGCTGACCCCGCTCGACGTCGAGGGCGTGCGCCGCCTCACCGGCGCGCTGCTCGGCCGGTCGGCGCCGACCGCCGAGTTCGCCGCCCGGCTGCACGAACGCACCGCGGGCGTGCCGTTCGTGATCGAGGAGGTGGTGCGCTCGTTGCTCGACGACGAGGGCCGCTTACCCGAGCCGGACGCGCTCGACCGCATGGCCGTGCCGCTGCTGCTGCGCGAGGCGATGGCCGAACGGCTCGCCGGGCTGTCGCCGGCCGCGCTGCGCGTCGTACGCGCCGCCGCTGTCCTGGGGTTACCCGCCGACGAGCCCTTGATCGCCGCCGTCTCCGCGCCGACCCCGTCCGAGCCCGGGCTGGGCCAGGCGCTGGAGGCCGGCGTGCTGCTCGAGCACAAGGACGGCCAGTACGGCTTCCGCCACACCCTCGCCCAGCAGGCCGTCTACGACACGATCCCCGGCCCCGAGCGCCGCCAGATCCACCACCGGGCCATGACCGCGCTGTCCGGGCTCGACCTGCCGCCCCTCGTCCAGCTCGCCCACCATGCCCGCCGCGCCGGCGACTACGCGGCCTGGCAGCGCCACGGCGCCGCCGCCGCCGACCACGCCGCCGCGCTCGGCGACATCCCGCTCGCCGTCGAGGTGCTCGAAGGGCTGCTCGCCGACCCCAAGCTCCCCCACGACGCCCGCGGCCCGCTGGCGCTCAGGCTCAGCAGGGTCGCCGCCATCGGCCTGTCCCACCGCCGCGTCGTACGCATCCTCCGCCACCTGCTGTCGGACGACTTCCTGTCCCCGCAGGTACGCGGCCAGGCCCGGCTCAACCTGGGCGTGCTCCTGTCCAACCAGGCGGGCGCGGTCGCCGCCGGGCGGCAGGAGATCCTGGCCGCGCTCCCCGACCTGCACGACAGCCCCAGCCTGGCCGCCCGCGGGCTGGCCCTGCTGGCGATGCCCGCGTGGGGCGGCGAGCCGCTCTCCATGCACCAGGAGTGGATGGTCCAGGCGGAGAAGCTCCTCGACGACCGCGACCCCGAGCTGACCGCCGCCGTGCTGGCCAACAAGGTCACCCTCGCCATGCTGGTCGGCGCGCCCGACGCGTTCGAGCTGGTCGGGGAGCTGCCGGTCAACGACCCGGCCCCGGCCGTGCGCCGCCAGGTGGCGCGCGGCTACTCCAACCTGTACGACGCCGCGGTGGCGCTCGGACACTACGCGGCGGCCGGACGGTTCGCGGACCAGAGCAGGCGCATCGCCGAGGAGACCGGCGCGCTCTACCCGGAGTTCCTGGTGGAGATGTCGTCGATCCGGCTCGACCTGCTGACCGGCCGCTGGAAGGGGCTGCGCGAGCGGGCCGTCGCCGCCGTCGAGATGTCCTTCGAGGCGCCGCTGCTGGCGGTGGACGCCCGGCTGACGCTCGGCATGCTGGCCCTGGCCAGGGGCGAGTGGGACGAGGCCGGCGAGCATCTGGAGGCGGCCGGCGTACGCGACCTGGACTCGGGCTTCCTGCCCGTCGCCGCGGCGGCCTCCAGCGGGCTGGTGGAGCTGCACCTGACCCGCGACTCGCCGGACTCGGCGGTGCGCGAGGCCGATCTGGCGGTGGGCAGGCTCCGGCGCAAGGGCGTGTGGGTGTGGGGCGACCAGCTCGTGCCGGCCGCCGTCCTCGCGCTGCTCAAGGCGGGCAGGCGCGGGGTGGCGGCGGATCTGGTGGCCGAGTTCGCGGCGGGGATCGACGGCAGGAACGCGCCGTCGGCGCAGGCCGGGCTCGACACCGCCAGAGGGGCGCTGGCCCAGGACGCGGAGGAGGCGGCCCGCTACCACGCCCTGGCCCGCGGCGCCTACGAGGCGATGCCGCGGCCGTACGGCGCGGCGCGGGCGGCCGAGTCCGAGTCGGTCGCGCGGTTCGCGCTCGGCGACCGGGCGCGGGCCGCCGACCTCGTCGCCGACGCGGGCGAGCGGTACGCGGCGCTCGGCGCCACCCACGACGCGGCCCGCTGCCGCCACCTGCTGCGCGAGATCGATCCGACCGGGGCGCGGCGCAGGGGCCGGCGGGGCCGCAGCGGGGTGCTGTCGCCTCGGGAGAGCGAGGTGGCCAGGCTGGTCGCGCTCGGCCGGACGAACCGGGAGATCGCGGAGGTGCTGTTCCTGTCGCGCCGCACGGTGGACACCCACGTGGCCAAGGTGCTGCAGAAGCTCGGCGTGCGGACGAGGGCGGACGTGCGGGAGCCCCGGCCGGACGACCGGCCGGGGCTCGTGGAGAGCTAGACGGTGATGCTCCAGGAGTCGATGAAGCCGGTGTCACCGGCGTAGACGTCCTCGATGTCGAGCACCCAGGTGCCCGCCGCCTGCTGGCTCACCGGGACGGAGAACGTCCTGGTGCCGTACTGCGTGCAGGTCGTGCCGCCGTACCTGTCGACCGCGTACCAGGTGCCGCTCGGCCCGCGTACCCAGATGTCGAGGTCCTCCGCGCAGGTGTGGCTGATCGTGATGGAGATCCGGACCGGTGAGGTCGCGGTGCCCGTCGCGGTGGAGGTGATCGAGCTCTGGGTGTTGTTGAAGTCGGTGATCGGATAGTTGGTGTCGTTGGTGAACGTCCGGCCGCCCGAGGTGCTCTGGACGGTCAGCGCGTACGTCGCCGTGTGCGTGGCCGTCACACCGGTGCCCGTCACCGTGATGGTGTAGCTGCCGGCCGGGGTGGTGGGCGCGGTCGAGATCGTCAGCGTGGACGAGCCGCCCGAGGTCACCGAGGACGGGTTGAACACGGCCGTGGCGCCGGTCGGCAGGCCGCTGGCCGACGACAGGTTCACCGTCTGCGCGGTGCCCGCCGTGGTGGCCGTGCTGACCGTGGTCGTGGCCGCCGAGCCCGCCTGCACCGTGCCGGACGTCGGGCTGAGCGACATCGAGAAGTCACGCGTCGGCGGGTTCGAGCTGACGGTGAGCGCGTACGTCGCCGTGTGCGTCGTCGAGCCGGTTCCCGTGACGGTGATGTTGTAGGTGCCCGCCGCCGTCGACGAGCCGACCGAGAGCGTCAGCGTCGAGGAGTTGCCCGAGGTCACCGAGGACGGGCTGAAGCTCGCCGTGGTGCCGCTGGGCAGCCCCGACGCGCTCAGGCTCACGGTCTGGGCGCTGCCGGAGGTGGTCTGCGTGCCGACCGTGGCCGTCGCCTGGCCGCCGGGCGCCGCGCTGCCGGAGGTCGGGCTGAGCGAGATCGAGAAGTCGCTGGTCGAGGTGCCGCACGCGGGCTCGCCCGAGGCCGCCGCCACGCTGATCGCGCTCCACGCCGCCTTGGTCGTGTTGCACTGGGCGCTGTTGGCACCGAACAGCTCGATCGCGGCCGCGACGGAGGCGGCGCGAACGTTGGTGTAGCGCCAGGACGAGGTCTTGCGGGCCAGGGCGCCCATGTAGATCTTGCCGGCGTTCTGGATGCCGACGCCGGTGACCGACGAAGGGCCGCCGGAGCAGATCGGGCTGGACGGCTTGCCGCCACCGGGGTTGTTGCCCTCGGCGAGCAGGTAGAACCAGTGGTTCAGCGGGCCGGCCGCCGCGTGCACCTCGGTGCCCGGGATCGAGGACGAGTAGCAGTTCGGGTCGCCGAGCGCGCTCGGGTTGTACATGTTCCTGATCGGCCCGTCGCCGACCAGGTCGACCTCCTCGCCGACCAGGTAGTCGGCCGGGTCGTTGGGGTTGGCGGCGTACGCCTCGGTCAGGGCGCCGAAGATGTCGCCGGTGGCCTCGTTGAGCCCGCCGTTCTCGTTGCCGGATCCGGCGCCGCCCGGCGTGGTCTGGAAGATCGCGTGCCCGAACTCGTGCGCCACGACGTCGATCGGGGTCGCCTGCCGGGTGTTGGCCTGGTTGTGGCCGAAGTTGGTGTAGCTGCCGTTCCAGTAGGCGTTCACGTCGGCGAGCCCGACCCGCGCGGGGAAGCCGCGGCCGCTGCCGTTGATGCCGTTGCGGCCCAGCCAGTCGCGCAGCATGTCCCACTCGCGCTGCACGCTGTAGAGCGCGTCCACGCAGGCGGTCTCCAGGTTGGTGCCGGAGCCGTTGCCCCACGCGTCGTCGGTGCCGGTGTAGGCGCTGCCGTTCTGGCCGCCGCACTGGATGCCGGGCCTGGACGTGTCGGTCATCGAGTACGAGCTGCCGGAGCCGCTCGTCCCGATGGTGACCTGGCCGTAGTAGTAGCCGTTGCCGGTGCCGGCGCGTACGAGGTCGTACGAGTCGGCGATCTCACCGGTACGCGCGTCCACGAACACGTGCTGGATGCTCGGCTTGCCGTCGGCGATGCCGCTGACCATGGCGTCCCAGGCCAGCCTCGGCTTCTCGCCCCAGGCCAGCACGACCAGGCGGGGCGCCGCGGTGTCGTCCACGCGCGAGAGCTTCGTCCTGGCGACCTCGGTGGCCTTGCCGGCGCTGATCGTGGCCCGGGTCGGCACGTCGCCCGGGGTCGGGCCCGTCGCCGCGACCGTGTCCCTGACGTTCCCCGCCGCGTCGGTGACCACGACGGCGTCGCCGCCGACCATCGGCAGGCCCTTGTACGTGCGCTCGTACGACACGTAGAACATGTCGGCCGCGCCCGGGGTGACCGCCACACGGCTGTAGGCCTCGTCGGGGCCCCGGGTGAGCTCGTCGAGCTGGCTGGAGACGGCCTTGTCGGCCACCTGTGCGGCGAGCGAGGCGGGGTCGCCCATGCGCGCCGTCTGCTGCTGCGGTGCGGCTCCCGGAGGGGCGGCGTTCGCGGGCGGCGTCTGTAACGCCAGTGTGGTGGCCGTGGCCACGCCGACGACCGCCGCGAGTAAGGCTTTGCGTTTCACGGCTGTGCTGCTCCTTTCGAGGATCTCCCTCGGGATCGGCGCGCTTCGTGAGCGCACGACGGTCCGCTCGCCGCACGGGGATCGCCTCGGCGGCGGGATTGCAGGGAGATTGGGGGGTGGAAGCTAGCAGTGCTGTTGCGCCTTGATGCCGCGACGCTAAACGGTCACTCCCGACTGGGAAATACGTATACGCATCGGTAGGTATACCGATAATTCCTTTTTAACTGCTCAGTTAGGGGACAATCGGGGCGTGCAATTCGGCATCCTGGGCCCGCTCCTGGTGCGCTCTGCCAGTGGTGACACCCTGGCGATCGGGGGTCCGCGCCCGCGTGCCCTGCTCGCGCTGCTGCTGCTCGACGCCGGGCGGATGGTCAGCGTCGACCGGCTCATCGACGGCCAGTACGGCGACCGGCCGCCCGCGGAGGCCGCCAATGCCATCCAGGCGCAGATCTCCCGGCTCAGGCGGAGCCTGCCGGCCGGCCTGATCGAGTTCCACGGGGCGGGATACCGGCTGGCGGTCTCGCCGGACGACGTGGACGCGCACCGGTTCGAGCGGCTGTCCCGCGAGGGGCGCAGGCTGCTGGCGGGCGGTCGTTCCCAGGGGGCCGCCTCCTCGCTCAGGGAGGCCCTGGAGCTGTGGCGGGGACCGGCGCTCGCGGACGTGGCCGACGCGCCGTTCGCGGGGCCGCAGGCGCTCCGGCTGGAGGAGCTCCGCCTGTCGGCCATGGAGGACCTGATGGAGGCCGAGCTGGGCCTGCCCGAGGGCAGCCCGGTGGCCGCGCTGCAGGACCTGGTGGCCGCGCACCCGCTGCGCGAGCGGCCGCGCGGGCTGCTGATGCGCGCGCTGGAGGCGGCGGGGCGGCCGTCCGAGGCGCTGACGGTCTTCGACGAGACGCGCCGCCTGCTCGCCGACGAGCTCGGCACCGACCCCTCGCCCGAGCTGGCGGCCCTGCACCTGGCGATCCTGCGGGCCGAGCGGCACCAGGTCCGGCGGGCCGCGCCGCCGGCCCAGCTGAACCGGCTCGTCGGACGGGAGGAGGAGCTCGCGCGGCTGGCCGCCCTGCGCGACGTCCGCCTGGTGACGCTCGTCGGCCCCGGCGGCATCGGCAAGACCCGCCTGGCCATCGAAGCCGCCACCCGCCTCCTCCGCCCGGACACCGCCACCCGCCTCCTCCACCCGGAGACCGCCACCAGCGACGAATCTCCGGGGAGAGCCACCAGCGACGAAGTCCCGGGGACGGCCGCCGCTGGCGAGGCGGCGGCGCAGCGCGCCCGGGAGGCGTGCTTCGTGGACCTGTCACTGGTGGAGGGGGCCGGGCAGGTGGCGGGGGCGGTGCTGGCGGCGCTCGGGTTGCGCGAGTCGGCGCTGCGCGGGCTCCCCGACCCCGCCGAACGCCTGGTGGCGGCGCTGGCCGAGCAGGACCTCCTCCTCGTCCTGGACAACTGCGAGCACGTGCTCTCCGAGGTCGCCACGCTGGCCCGCCGCCTCCTCGCCGCCGCCCCCGGCCTGACGATCATGGCCACGAGCCGGGAGCCGCTGGGCCTCACCGGCGAGCACCTGGTCCCGCTGGCGCCCCTGCCCGCCGACCCGGCCGTCAAGCTGTTCGCCGAACGGGCGGCGGCCGTGCGGCAGGAGTTCGCGGTCGGGCCCGGCAACCTGGACGCCGTCCTGCGGATCTGCGCGGCGCTGGACTGCCTGCCGCTGGCCATCGAGCTGGCGGCGGCCCGGATGCGCACGTTCGGCGTGGAGGAGATCGCCACCCGGCTGGCCGAGCACGACAGGTTCCGGCTGCTGTCGCGCGGGGACCGTACCGCCCCCACGCGCCACCAGACGCTGCACGCGGTCGTGGAGTGGAGCTGGAGCCTGCTCGGCACCGAGGAGCAGGCGCTGGCCAGGCAGTTCTCCGTGTTCGCCGGGGGCGCGAGCCTGGAGGCGGTGGAACGGGTCTGCGGCGCGGACAGCGCCGACCTGCTGGCCGACCTGGTGGACAAGTCGCTGGTCGAGACCGACGGCGAGCGCTACCACATGCTCGACACCATCCGCCTGTTCTGCGCGGAGCGGCTGGCGGAGACGGGCGAGGAGGACCGGCTGAGGGCGGCCCACGCCGCCTGGTTCCTGGAGTTCGCGCGCCGGGCCGACGGCCACCTCTACAGCGCCGAACAGCTCCAGTGGCTGGCCCTGCTCTCGGCCGACAACGCGAACCTGCAGGCGGCGCTGCGGTGGGGCGTCGAGCACGACCCGCCGACGGCGGCGCGGCTGGTGGCGGCGCTGGCCATGTACTGGTGGCTGAGCGGGCGGCGGGGCGAGGCGACCCGGCATGCCGTGCGGCTCCTCGACGCGATCGGGCCCGAGCTGGGGGACGAGTACGTGCTGGTGGTGCTGCACGCCGTACCCGACGCCGAGTCCCCCCACTGGAAGCGGGCCTGGAAGGTCGTGGGCTCGTTCGACCGGCCGATGCGCTACCGGTTCGGCCCGGCCCTGTGGGGGATGCTCGCGGGACCGCCCGCGCCCGGGGAGACGGTGGCCGTGCACGCGATCGGATCCGATCCGTGGAGCCAGGCGCTCGGACGGTTCAGCGGCGCGCTGCTGGCGCTGCTGCGCGGCGGCGTCGCCGACGCGGAACGGGACCTGGAGTCGATGCTCGCGGAGTTCGGCGCCTTGGGCGAGCGCTGGGGGAAGGTGCAGGGGCTCGACTGGCTCGGGCTGATCGCGAGCTGGCGTGGCGAGTGGGGGCGCGCCATGGAGCTGTGGCAGGAAGCGGTCGGCCTGCTCGAGGAGCTCGGGGCGATGGAGGAGCTGGCGGACGTCCTGCACCGGCGCGCCGAGGCGCACTGGCGGGCCGGGGACGCTCGGGCCGCCCGGGCCGACTGCGAGCGGGCCGGGGACCTGGCGCGCCGGCTCGGGCGGCCGGAGCTGACGGCTTGGGTGGATCTGCGGCTCGGCGAGATGGCCCGCCTGGAGGGTGACCTGGCGGGGGCGTCCCGCCACCTGGAGGCCGCGTTGGCCGCCTCCGAGACCGGCCTGTTCCAGGCCCACGCGGCCAGGTCGCACGTGCTGACGGCGCTCGGCCGCCTGGCCGAGGCGACCGGCGACGCCGCCGAGGCCGCGCGCCGGCACGCGGAGGCGCTGGCCATGACGCTGAAGTCGCCGCTGACCATCGACCTCGCCGACGCCGCTGAAGGCCTGGCGGGCCAGTGCCTGCTGGACGCCGCGGAAAACCTGGCCCACCAGCACCCGGACGGCGCAGAAGACCTGGCCCACCAGCAGCCGGACGGCGCGACGGCGGTGGGCGGAGAGCCGGCGGAGCGGGCGGCGGTGCTGCTGGGGGTGGGGGTGGCGCTGCGCGGCATGGCCGTCGCCGGGGATCGGGACGTCGCCAGGATCGCCGCCGCCGCCACGGAGGTACTCGGGCCCGCGGGATTCGCGGCGGCGTACTCCAAGGGGGCGTCGATGAGCAGGGACGACGCGCTCGCCACCCTGATCGCGACCGCCGGCCCCGGCCGCTGACGGAGCCCGCCCCGGCTGTCAGCCGACGGTCGCCCCGCTGTCAGCGGCGCTCGCGAAGCTGACGGGCATGAAGAACACCACCGTCCTCATCTCCGGCGCCAGCATCGGCGGCCCCGCCCTCGCCCTCCAGCTCTCCCGCTACGGCTTCAACGTCACCGTCGTCGAGAAGGCGCCGTCGCTGCGCCCCGGGGGCCAGGCCGTCGACTTCAAGAGCCATACCCACCGCACCGTCCTGACCCGCATGGGGGTGCTCAAAGACATCGAGGCGCTCCAGACCGGCGGCACCGACCAGGTGATCGTCGACGCGGACGGCCACAAGCTGGCGGTCATCCCCGGCGAGTTCACCGGCGGCGAGATCGAGATCAAGCGCGGCGACCTGTCCAGGGTCTTCTACGAGAAGACCGCCGCGAGCTGCGAGTACGTCTTCGGCGACTCGATCACCTCGCTCACCGAGACCCCCAGTGGCGTGCACATCACCTTCGAACGCTCCGCCCCCCGCACGTTCGACCTGGTGGTGGGGGCGGACGGCATCCACTCCAACGTCCGCCGCCTCGCCTTCGGCCCCGAGTCCGACTACGTGAAGCACCTCGGCTACTACTACGCCCTGGTCGACGTCGAGGGGGACTTCGGCACGGTCTCGGAGATGTACAACGAGCCCGGCAGGATGGCCGCCGTCGGCGGGCCGAAGGCGCCCGCGCTCTTCGTCTTCGCCTCCGAGCGCCTCGACTACGACCGGTACGACATGCGGCAGCAGAAGGACCTGCTGACCCGCGCCTACGCGGGCATGGGCTGGCAGGGCCCGGCGCTCATGGAGGCGGTGCGCCGCTCCCAGGACGTCTACCTCGACTCGATCAGCCAGGTGCTCCTCGACCGCTACTGCCAGGGCCGCGTGGTGCTGCTCGGCGACGCCGCGTACGGCAACACCCTGGCCGGCTTCGGCTCGGGCCTGGCCGTGGTCGGCGCGTACGTGCTCGCGGGCGAGCTCAAGCGGGCCGGCGGCGATCACCGGGTGGCTTTCGCGCAGTACGAGGAGCAGATGCGCGAATACGCCAAGATCGCCAAGAACGGCAACACCGGTCCGTTCCTCGCCCCCCGCACCCCGAGGGGGATCCGGATGCGGAACTGGGTTTTCAAGTACAGCTTCCTGCTCGGTTGGATGATGAAGATGACCGACAAGTTCGCGAACAACATCGCGCTGAAGGAGTACTGAAGGACAGCGACGCCCGGCCACGGCCGGTACGCGGGCTGGGTCGAGCGCACGGGAGTCGTCGTCACCGTAAGGCCGGCACGCCCCTCGTCCCCGAGTTGCCGGAGATCATCAAGGGGATCAAGCTCTGAGCAGGCCGACCCCGCCCTCGATGCGCAGCTGCGGGGTGCCGTCCAGAAGGGGGATGTGCGGCTCCTCCTCGCCGATGTGCCAGTCCTGGACGGGCACCAGGCCCGGCTCGATCAGCTCGAACCCGTCGAACAGCCCCAGCACCTCCTCCCGCGTCCGGAAGCGCGCCTGCGCGGGGGTGCCGGCCGTCGCCATCGTGAGCTGGGCGATCGCCTCGGGGGCGCTCTCCGCCATCGCGTGGGTGGCCACCAGGCAGCTGCCCGGCACCATGCGCTTCCTGAAGGCGGCCACGATGCCGCCGGGGTCCTCCTCGTCCATCACGTAGTGCAGCACCCCGACCATCAGCACGCACACCGGCTGCTCGAAGTCGATCAGGCCGGTGACGCTGGGGTCGGAGAGCACGTCGTCGGGGCGGCGCAGGTCGGCCTGGATGCTGGCGATGCCCGGCGAGTCGGCGAGCAGCACCTGCGCGTGCAGCCGCACCACGGGGTCGTAGTCCACGTAGACCACCCGGCAGGCCGGGCTGACCGAGCGGACGGTCTCGTGGATGCTGGGCGAGGTCGGGATGCCGGTGCCCAGGTCGATGAACTGCCGCAGGCCCTGCTTCGCCAGATGGCGGACGGCCTCGACCTGGAACCTACGGTTGGCCCGGGCCACCAGACGGGTGTCCGGGGCGACCGCGAGGAGCTTCTCCGCCACCGCCCGATCGACCGCGACGTGGTCCTTGCCGCCGAGCAGATAGTCGTACACCCGGGCGGAGCTGGGAACCGTCGGGTCCACTCCGGGCGGAACGCGTTCTAGCTCGGTCACTGGGGGCCGTCTCCTTCCACGCGTGCGACTCCGAACGCCATACTACTCGGCAGTACCGCACGTTATAGGGCAGATTGAGCAGGCCCCCTTCGGCCGTACCGGCAGACCGAACAGAACAGGTTCTCGCCTGCCCGCTGATCAGGCGAAGCGGGCCAGGAGCTCCTCGGCGGCGGCGAAACCGGCGACCACGTCGGCCGCCGTGCGCCGCTCGCGGACCATCCCCACGGCCTGCCCCGCGTAGATGCAGGCCGTGTCGAAGTCGCCTCCGGCCCGCGCCGCCGCCTGCCGGGCCGGGGCGTCGTCGTCCGCGGCCAGCTCGTCCTCCCGCCCGGCCCACTCGTCGAAGAACGCGTTGCGCAGGGCCCGCCCGCCGTACTCGGGCGGCCAGTCCAGGCGCTGGGCGATGTCGAAGACCCGCCCGTAGGCGGTGCCCGTTTCCCCGGCCGCCAGCAGGCGCTCCGTGGCGGTCTCCGAGAGGGCCGTCTCCGCGCACCCCATGAACGCCGTCCCCACCCAGGCCCCGGCGGCGCCGGCGGCCAGCACGGCGGCGAGCCCGCGCGCGGTCGAGATGCCGCCTGCCGCGAGCACCGGGACGCTCACCGCGTCGAGCACGCTCTGCAGCAGCGGCAGCGTGGCCACCGCGTCGCGCCCGTGGCCGCCCGCCTCGGCCCCGCGCGCCACGACCGCGTCCACCCCGGCCTGCTCGGCGGCGCGAGCCTCGTCGGTCGTGCCCGCCTGGGTGACGACCGTGATGCCCGCCTGCCGGAGCTCCTCCACATAGCGCGCATATGGCCCGAAGCTCACGGAGACGATCGTGGGCCGGAGCTCGAGCACGGCGTCGAACTGGGCGGGGTTGCCGGTCAGCGCCCAGGCCATGAGCCCGATCCCGTACGGACCGCCGCCCGCGACGGCGGCCTCCTTGGTGATCCACTCCCCCGCGGCCGCGGCGGCGACCCCGATCATGCCGAGCGCGCCCGCCTCGGAGACGGCGGCGGCCAGCCGACCCGCGCCCACCCCCGCCATCGGAGCCCCCACCACGGGCACCGCCAGGCCGAACCGTTCAGTAAGCCATGTGCGCAAGGTCATCTCCCCTGGAAAAACCCCTGTTGGGGCCAGTCTTCCACGGCTTTCCCGACCCCTGTATCGGAAATACAGCCGGATGACCGATGCGCTCGCGGCACACACCTGTGCATCCTGGTGGGGAACGGCTTTCGTTCCGCAGCGGAGAGGAGTCACGAGGGCATGGACAACGCGGCAGGCCGCCCGACCGTGATCTTGGATAATGGCGTGGTCGGCAGGATCATGCTGGCTCATCCGTCCAGGCGTGACCTCGTGCTCGTGCTGGGCATGGACGGCACCCTGCTCAGCTGCCAGCTCGACGACATCGCCTGCGTGGTCGGGGGCAAGCCCCTCTGCCGCGACGGCTGACCGGCGGGCCGGACACTCTAGGCACCGGTCACGATGCCGCCGATCAGGCTCGCGGCCGCGAAGTCGTTGGTGAGGCGGTTCTTGGTGAGCGCGAACGCGGTGCCGGTCGCCGTGTCGGCCCAGGCCGCGCTGCCGCCCGCACCCGGCACCCCGAACACGGTCGGGCTCGCCTCGGCGGTCGAGCCGGGGCCGCCGATGCCGTAGCCGAGCCCCCAGGACGACGGCATGCCGAACACCTCGTCGATCCCGCTGGAGGCCACCGCCGTCACCTCGCGCAGCCGCTCGGTCGAGATCAGCCGCGTCCCGTCCACCTCGCCGAGCAGCGCGGCGTACATCCGCGCGATGGCCCGGGCCGAGGTCTTGCCGCCCGCCGGGATGTCGGAGGACAGGTAGTCGGCGCGGTTGCCCAGCTCGGCGGTCGGCATCAGCGACATCGGCCCCGCCTTGAACATCGGCAGGTCCGCCGGCATCTCGCCCCACGCCGCCGGGTCCACCGGCGCGTCCTCCAGCCTGGCCAGCCGGTGGTGCTCCGCCTGCGGCATCCCGAAGTAGAGCTCGCCGGCCACGCCCAGCGGGCCCGCCACGTCCTCCAGCAGCACCTGCGAGATGGGCTTGCCGGTGACCCGCCGGACGATCTCGCCGACCAGGAACCCGAAGGTGTACGCGTGGTAGCCCACCTTCGTGCCCGGCTCCCACCACAGCTCGGCGTCCTCCAGCGCGGCCACCATCTTGTCCCAGTCGCAGACGTCCTCCGGCGTGGTGTCGAGCGGCACGCCCGGCACGCCCGCCGTGTGCGACAGCACGTGGCGCACGGTCACACCCTGCTTGCCGTGCCGCCCGAACTCCGGCCACAGCTCCACCACCGGGGTGTCGTAACCGAACAGGCCCCGCTCGGCCAGCACGTGGGCGACGGTCGCGGTGGCGCCCTTGCCGATCGAGAAGTTGTAGAAGGGCGTGTCAGCCGTGACGGGCCGCCCGCTCCCGGGGTCGGCCACGCCCGCCACCACATCCACGACCTGGACGCCGTCCCGGTAGACGGCCACCTGGAGCCCGCGCTCCGCGCCGGACTCGACGAGGCCGTCGGCGGCTTCCTGCACCTGCTGCTGAAGATCACTCATGACGTGCTTTGTCCTTTTCATCGTGAGTACTAGACGGTACCGTACTCACATCAGTACGGAACTGTCCAGTACTGTGTTTTCGTCGAAGGGCGAAGGGATGGGCATGGCACCGGAAGAGGACGGCCGCACGGCACGCAAGCGCAGGCAGATCATGGAGGCGGCCCGGCCGGTGTTCCTGCGCAACGGCTACGTGGGCGCGAGCATGGACGAGGTGGCGGCGCTGGCGGCGGTCTCGAAGCAGACCGTCTACAAGCACTTCACCGACAAGGAGCAGCTGTTCACGAGCATCATCCTCGACACCACGACCCAGGTCGAGGGGCTGGCCAAGCTCATCACCGCGGCGCTCGACGACAGCGAGGACCTGGCGAAGGACCTGGGCGAGCTGGCCCGCCAGTTTCTCGGCGCGCTCATGCGGCCCGACGTGCTCCGCCTGCGCCGGCTGGTGATCGCCGAGGCCGACCGGTTCCCCGACCTCGGCCGCACCTGGTACCAGCAGGGCTTCGAGCGCTCGCTGGAGACGCTGGCCGCCGCCTTCGAACGCCTCGCCGGCCGCGGCCTGCTCCGCCTGGACGACCCCGAGCTGACCGCCCAGCACTTCGTGGGCCTGCTGCTGTGGATCCCGGTGAACAAGGTGATGTTCTGGGGCGGCGGCGACCACTACACCGAGGCCGACCTCGAACGGCTCTCAGAGGCCGCCGTCGCCGCGTTCCTGCGCGCGTACGGGGCCTCCCCGACCGACAGGGCTAGGCCAGGTATTTCCTGAGCCCGGCGGCCAGGGCGACGGCCATGCGCTCGCGGAAGGCGGGGTCGGACATCTTGGCCGCGTCGCCGCGGTTGCGCATGTTGCCGCACTCGATGAACACCGCGGGGCGCACGGAGAGGTTGAGCCCGCCCAGGTCGGTGCGGGTCTGCAGCCCGTCCACGCCGGTGTAGGTGGCGTACGGCAGGCCCGTGCCGTCCCGGTAGGCGTTCCTGATGTCCACCCCGAGGCGCCGGGACGGCTTGATGATCTGGTCGTTGTGCCCGGAGACCAGCCCCGGCATGATCACGTGGAAGCCGTGCCCGCCCGGCGCGGCGCCGTCGCCGTGGAGCGACAGGACTGCGTCCGCCCTGGCCTCGTTGCCGATGGCGGCCCGCTCGGTGACGCACGGGCCGACGCCCTTGTCGTCGGGCCTGGTGAGCACGACCTTGGCGCCCATCTTCTCCAGCATCGGCTTGAGCCGGTTGGCGAGGTCCCAGGTGAAGGCGTGCTCCGGGAATCCGGTGTTGGTCTGCGTGCCGGTCGTGTTGCAGGGCTTCTTACCGGTGATGATGTCGACCTGCCGGTTGATCTGCTCGGGGTGCGCGGCGTTGCCGCCGTTGTGGCCGGGGTCGATCACCACGATCTTGCCCGCCAGCGCGCCGCCCTTCGGCGTCCGGCTGGGCGACGGCGCCGCGGGCAGCGCCGCCTCCTGCGAAACGGGCACGGCGGTGCCGCACGCCGTGGTCAGCGCGGCCAGCGTGACGACCGCCACGAATCCGGTCCGGTACGCGCACATGATCCCGACCGTACCGGCTGCCGCGCGGCAAGCCCAAGACCCGCCTGACCTGCGTTTTCGTGTCGCAGCGCGGGTTGGGCCTACCGGGCGATGACGTTCTCGGTGGATATTTCCGCTGACGGCCACACGCTGCCGACCGAAAGCAGGAACTTGATGCGTCCCGTAGGGAGCCGGGCGGGGAGGCGTTCTCGCGGCGGGTGGCCGCTCCGGTGCCCGCCGCGATCGCGCTGGCCGTGATGGTGTGGCTGGCGGTGACGAACTTCGCGGCGCTGCTCAACGTACCCCAGGGTGATCCGTTGACCTGGATTCTGCCCGGTCTTTACGGGGTAACTGCGGTAATTGGGGTGATATGGGCGTTCATCCTGCGTGCCGGGCAACCCGCCGTGTACTCCCTGGTCGGGATGGGCGCCAAGGCGGCGACCGCCCAGGACGGCGTATGACGAGACGAGAGGAGCCTGGGCGATGAAACAGCAGACGTGGGCGATGCGGCCGGTCATCCGCCACGCGACGGCGGACGACGCGGGGCGGGTGGCGGAGCTCATCGCGACCGCCTTCTCCGGGCTGAAGGTGGTGCACTACCTCGTGCCGGAGCGCAGGGAGCGGCACCGGGTCATGTCCGCCAGCTACCGGATCCTCGTCGACCACGCCGTCGAGCACGGAGAGATCCACTTCATCGACGACGGGCCCGCGGTCGCGGTCTGGTTCCCGCGCACCGCGCCGCTGCCCCAGCCGGCCGACTACGACCGCCGCCTGGCCGAGACCGCGGGCGAGTGGGCCGAGCGCTTCCGCGCGCTCGACGCGCTGTACGAGGCGAACCATCCGGCGGAGCCCTACCACCATCTGGCCTTCCTGGCGGTGCACCCGGACCGCCAGAACGAGGGGCTCGGGTCGGCGCTGCTGCGCTACCACCACGCCCGGCTGGGCGGCGTGCCCGCGTACCTGGAGGCCAGCGACCCGCGCAACCGCGACCTGTACGCGCGCCACGGCTACCTGCAGGGCGAGCCGTTCGCGCTGCCGGACGGGACCCTGTTCTGGCCGATGCGGCGCCCCTGAAAGTTTCACAGTTTCCGCAGGCCGTTGACGGGACGGCGACGGGACAGGAGGATCGGAGGGCTCCGATTGGGAGCGCTCCCAACCCGTGAGGACCTCCATGACCCGAAGCCGGGCCGCCTTACTGGCCCTCCTCACCATGGTCGCCCTGTCCCCCGCCACGACGGCACTGGCGGACGAGGGACCCGAGCAGATCGTCAACGGCACCTTCGACGCCGGCACCGCCCCCTGGTGGAGCACCGGCAACACCACCCTCGCCATAGACGCGGGCCGGCTCTGCGCCGACATCCCCGGCGGCACCGCCAACCCGTGGGACGTGATCATCGGCCAGAACGACATCCCGCTGGTGGCGGGCGACACGTACGCGTACAGGTTCAGCGCCTCGGCGACCCCCGCCAAGGTCGGCAAGGCGCTGATCCAGCTCCCGGTGGACCCGTGGACGCAGTATCTGTCGGCGAACCCGGAGCTGAGCGTCTCGGGCAACGACTACTCCTACACGTTCACCGCCCCCGTGTCGCTGCCGAACTCCCAGGTCGTCTTCCAACTGGGCGGCAGCGCCGAGCCATGGAGGTTCTGCATGGACAACGTGTCGCTCAAAGGCGGCGCCGAGCCCGAGGTGTACGAGCCGGACACGGGCCCGCGCGTCCGCGTGAACATGGTCGGCTACCTCCCCCAGGGCCCCAAGAACGCCACGGTCGTCACCGCCGCGACCTCGGCCCTGGACTGGGAGCTCAAGAACGCCGACAAGCAGACGGTCGCCAGGGGCCGGACCACCCCCAGAGGCGTGGACGCCAGCTCCGGCCAGAACGTGCACACGCTCGACTTCGGCTCCTACCGCAAGCCCGGCAAGGACTACACGCTGACGGCCGACGGCGAGACGAGCCGGCCGTTCGACATCGCCGCGGACATCTACGACCAGCTCCCCACGGACGCGCTGAAGTTCTACTACACCCAGCGCAGCGGCATCGAGATCCTCGACAGCCTGCGGCCCGGCTACGGCCGGCCCGCCGGCCACATCGGCGTCGCGCCGAACCAGGGTGACGTGAGCGTCCCCTGCCAGCCCGGCGTCTGCGACTACTCGCTCGACGTCAAGGGCGGCTGGTACGACGCCGGCGACCACGGCAAGTACGTCGTCAACGGCGGCATCTCGGTCTACCAGCTCATGGCCGCGTACGAGCGGGACAGGGCGGCCTTCAAGGACGGCCAGCTCGCCATCCCGGAGAGCGGCAACGGCCGGCCGGACATCCTGGACGAGGCCCGCTGGGAGCAGGAGTTCCTGCTGAGCATGCAGGTGCCGGAGGGCAAGCCGTTCGCGGGCATGGCCCACCACAAGATCCATGACCGGAACTGGACGGGCCTGCCGCTGCTGCCGCACCTGGACCCGCAGCCGCGCGAGCTGCACCCCACCTCCACGGCCGCCACGCTCAACCTCGCGGCCACCGCGGCGCAGGCGGCCAGGCTGTTCGCCCCGTACGACCCGGCGTTCGCGGCCAGGAACCTCAAGGCCGCCCGCAGGGCGTGGGCCGCGGCCAAGGCCAACCCGGCCAGGTACGCCGACCCCAACGACGGCACCGGCGGCGGCGCCTACAACGACGCCGACGTGAGCGACGAGTTCTACTGGGCGGCGGCGGAGCTGTTCATCACGACGGGCGAGAAGGAGTTCAAGGACTTCGTCCTGGCCTCGCCGCACCACACCGGCGACATCTGGCGGGATCGGGGCTTCGACTGGGGCAACACCGCCCAGCTCGGCCGCCTCGACCTGGCGACGGTGCCCAACGCCCTGCCCGACCGGGCGCGGGTGCGGCGGTCCGTGGTCGAGGGGGCCGAGAAGTATCTGGCGATCCAGCGGGCGCACCCGTACGGGCTGCCCTACAACCCGCCGGACTTCGACTGGGGCTCGAACAACCTGGTGCTGAACAACCTGGTCGTCCTGGCCACGGCGTACGACCTGACCGGCCATGAGAAGTACCGGGCGGCCGTGCGCGAGGGCATGGACTACATCCTCGGCCGCAACGCGCTCAACCAGTCGTACGTGACCGGCTACGGCGAGGTGGCCTCGCACAACCAGCACAGCCGCTGGTACGCCCACCAGCTCGACCCGGCGCTGCCCGACCCGCCGCGCGGCACGCTGTCCGGCGGCCCGAACTCCGGCATCCAGGACCCGCTCGCCCAGCGGCTGCTGAAGGGCTGCAAGCCGCAGTTCTGCTACATCGACGACATCGAGTCGTGGGCGACGAACGAGCTGACCATCAACTGGAACTCCCCGCTGGCCTGGGTCTCCGCGTTCCTGGCCGACAAGAGCGGGCGCTCCGACTGCCGGGTGCGCTACACGGCGCACGGCTCGGGCACGTTCACCGGCCAGATCGTGATCGAGAACACCGGCAGGCAGACCGT
Source organism: Nonomuraea sp. JJY05 (assembly GCF_043496855.1). NCBI lineage: Bacteria > Bacillati > Actinomycetota > Actinomycetes > Streptosporangiales > Streptosporangiaceae > Nonomuraea > Nonomuraea sp. JJY05. The sequence continues at coordinate 81,988 of NZ_JBIEIS010000017.1, read as the reverse complement.
GGACGGCTGGACCCTGCGGTGGTCCTTCCCGGGCGCCCAGCGCGTCCGGCAGGACTGGGGCGCGGAGCTGTCGCAGTCCGGCTCGACAGTGACGGCCAGGAGCTCCGGCAAGATCAAGCCGGGCAGGTCCGTGACTTTCGGCTTCGTGGCCACGAACCCCTCGGGCCCCAACCCGTCCCCTGAGGTCTTCCACCTGAACGGCGAGCGCTGCGGGTGACCCCGCCCGCCCCCGGCGGCCTCTCCGCAAGAGGCCGCCGGGCGTTGCGGACGCTCCGTTGAACGTAATAATCTGGGCCATGCCCAGGGGAACCTCAGAAGTCAGCGAGCCGATGTTCTTCGTGCTCGCCGCCCTACGCGCCGGCCCGCTGCACGGCCACGCGATCAGCAAGTCGATCAAAGAGCTGTCGGGCGGCCGGGTCCAGCCGTCGGTCGGCACCCTCTACGGCATCCTGGAGCGCCTGAACGAGCGGGGCGTGATCACCGTGGACCGGGAGGAGACGGTCAACGGCCGGAACAGACGCTATTTCCGGATCACCGACGAGGGACAGTCCCTGGTCGAGGCCGAGGCCAGGCGCATGCAGGAGGCCGCCTCCCTCGTGCTGCGCCCCATCACATGACCGCTACCGCGCCCCAGCCCATGACGTCCCTCGAACGGCGCTACCGCCGGCTGCTGCTGGCGTACCCGAGGCAGTATCGCGTGGCGCACGGCGACGAGCTGGTCGACGTCCTGCTGGAGTCGGCCGACCCCGGCAGGAACGTCCCGGTGCCCAGGGAGGCGTGGGGCCTGCTGGTGGGCGGCGTGCGCAGCCGCATCGTGCACCTGGCGACGGGCAGCGCGTGGGAGGACGGCCTGCACCTGGGCATCACGGCCGTGGCTGCCGCGAACCTGGCGGCGCTGCTCCCCTACGCGGGCGCGGTGCCGCTGTGGACTCTGGTGTCGGCGCTCGCGCTGCTGGCCGTCCTGCGCGGGCGGCCGGCGGTGGCGTTCCCGCTCACGCTCGTCGCGGGCGTGAAGGCGGTCGCGGTCGCGGGCGGCTGGCAGGCGTTCGAGCCGACGCTGCTGCCGGTCTACCCGTCGGTCCTCACCGACCGTGCCCTGTTCGCGGACAGCAGCCCCTTCGCCGTGGCCTTCGCGTACGCGGTGGTGCTGCTCGGACTGCTGGTGCTCATGGCGAGAAGGCGGCAGGCGCCGCGGATCCGGTCATGGTGGTGGCCGGCGGCCGTGCTGGTCGTCGCGTGGGCCGGCCCTCACTGGATGGAGCAGGACACGGCGTTCCAGATCAGCCTGAGCCGGATCGCGGCGGAGGCGGCGGCGTTCGGGCTGGCCATAGCGGGCTGCTACCTGGCGCGCGACCTCCGGTGGGCGCTCGCGTCGGGCATCTACCTGCTGGTGAGATCGGTCGAGCTGACCATGAACGCCGACCAGCTGACCAGGCAACATCTGGCCTACTGGGGCGTGCTGGCGGTGCTGGCCCTCGGGGCCGCCTCCGTGCCGTTCCGGAGGCGACGACACTGTCTGGATTGACCATGCTTCGTTAAACGGAGTATGGTAGCCCGCCATGACGAGGAAGACGCTGCCCACCGCGCTGCTCGCCCTGGCCGTCCTCTGCGGCTGCGGGGGCGCCGCAGAGACCGCCGCCCCGCCCTTCCCCAGCGCGCCGGCGGTGGCCAAGGACAAGAAGCACCAGCTCGAAGCGGCCAAGGCCGACTGCATGAAGCAGAAGGGCTTCAAGTACGTCGCGTGGGTGAAGCCGGAGACGCCGCAGAGCGACGAGGACCGCCGCCGGGACGCGGGCGACTACCAGGCCATGAGGAAATACCGCGAAAAATACGGCTTCGGGATCTTCGCCGAGTTCATCTACCCCAAGGAGATGGACAGCCCGCAGGCCCAGATCGACCGCGGCGTCGTGGACCCGAACATGAAGATCCAGGAGGTGCTCTCCGAGGCTCAGCTGAACGCCTACCACAAGGCCAAGGACGCCTGCATGGTCACGGCGGCCAAGCAGGTCCTCGGCGTGAACCTGAAGTCGAACCTCGACTACTACAACCAGATAGCCCTGACCAGGAAGCGCGCGACCGCCGGCACGCTCGACAGCGACCCCGAGCTGGTGGAGCTGGCCACCACCATGGCCACCTGCCTGAAGGGCAAGGGCTACACCGTCACCGACACCACTCCGACGGCGCTGGCGAAGCGCGGCGAGGACGTGTTCCTCAAGGAACAGGACAAGGTGGGCCGGGAGCAGGACGACAGCGTGCCGGATGTCGCGCCTCCGGCGAAGAAGGGCCAGGGCCAGGAGATCCACATGCCCTCGCTCACCGCCGAGCAGGCCAAGCCGTACCTGGCCAAGGAGATCAAGGCCGCGCTCGACGACCTGGAGTGCGGCAAGGACTTCTACCCGGTCTACACGCCGCGCAAGTCGGCGATCGACGCGCAGGTCAGGGCTCAGTTCGCCTACTGACACCCCCTGATCGGAGGACGGACTTCGCCATGCTCACGAAATTCACCGTGACCGCCACCGCCCTGCTGGCCCTGGCCGCACTCTGCGGCTGCGGGGGCGCCGCAGAGACCGCCGCACCCTCGCCCGGCTCGACCGCCGAGGGCAAGGAGGTCCAGATGGAAGCGGCCAAGGCGGACTGCATGAAGCAGAAGGGCTTCAAGTACGTCGCGTACGTGACCCCGCACAAGCCGGGTACCGAGGACGACAAGAGCCGCATGCGCGGCAATTACCAAGCAATGCGGAAATATCGCGAAAAATATGGCTTCGGGGTCTTCGCGCAGCACGTCTATCCCAAGGAGATGGGAGCCGCGCCGACCAGCCCCGACAACGAACCCAACCCCAACATGAAGATCCAGAACGCGCTCTCCAAGACGCAGATGCAGGCGTACCGGAAGGCGATGGACGCCTGCCAGGTCTCGGCGGCCAACAAGGTCCTCGGCCTGAAGCTGAAGTCGACGGAGGACTTCTACGACGCGCAGTTCAAGGCCTCCGCCCGGGCCCGCAAGGGCAAGCTGAACACCGACACCGAGCTGGTCGAGCTGGCCACCGCCATGGCCACGTGCCTGAAGGGCAAGGGCTACGCCGTCACCGACACCACGCCGGTCACCATGTCCGAGCTGGGGCAGAAGACGTGGCTCGGCAAGGAGGACAAGCTGGGCCGCGAGCAGATGGACGACGTGCCCGACGTCGCTCCCCCCGCCGAGGACGACAAGGTGCCGATGTACTACGCGCCGACGCTCGCCCCCGAGCAGGCCAAGCCCTACCTGGCCAAGGAGATCAGGGCAGCGCTCGACGACCTGGAGTGCGGCAAGGACTTCTACCCTGCCTACCTGCCGAAGGAGCAGGCGGTCCAAGGGCAGGTCAGCGCCCAGTTCGGCATGTGACCGCGCTCATGAGGTCACCGCGCAAGCTCCTCGCCGGCGTCGTCGCCGGAGTAGTGATCATCGCGGGCGCCGGCTGGGCCGTGGGCTCCCGGCTGCGCTCCCCCGCCGACGAGGCGGCCCGCCGCGCCGCGCCACGGGCCTCGCTCGTCACCGCCGCCGTCGAGCGCCGCAAGCTCGTCAGCACCGTCGTGGTCAGCGGCACGCTGGAGTACGGCTCGCCCCTGCCGGTCAGCCTGGCCGGGGCGGTCGGCGGCACGTCCGAGCAGCAGCGGGCCACCCGCGCGCCGCGCCAGGGCCGGCTCAAGGAGGGCGCGGTCTTCATGGAGGTCAACGGCCGCCCGGTGTTCGCGCTGCGCGGGTCGGTGCCGATGCACCGCACGATCGCCCCCGGCAGCAAGGGGGACGACGTCAAGCAGCTGCAGCGGGCGCTGCGCAGGCTGGGGTACGGCGGCCCCGTCTCCGGCGTGTTCGACCAGGCCACGATCGCCGCCGTCACCCGCATGTACACGAAGAAGGGGTACGAGGCGCAGCAGCCGACGCTGACCGACCGGCAGGCGTACGACACGCTGCGCAAGGCCGTGCAGACCGCCCAGGAGACCCTCGCCGCCGAGAAGAAGGCGCTGGACCAGGGGCGCGACGTGCTGCCGCTCAAGATGAGGCTGGCCAACGCCAGGACGGATCTGAAGGCGGCGGAGCGCGCCCTCCGGGAGGCCGAGGCCCGGTGGGTGACGCCGGAGGACGAGACCAGGACGGCGGCGGCCGAGGCGGCCGTGCGCGCGGCGCAGGAGAAGCTCGCCGAGGCCGAGCAGGCGCTGGCCGCGGCCAGGAGTCAGCCCACGCCGGCGGCCACCACCACTCCCCAGCCCACGGCCTCCACCGACACGAGCCTGCTGGAGCTGCGGGTCCAGAACGCCCGGGCCGACCTGGCGGCGGCCCTGGAGGCGCGCGAGCGGGTCGCGGAGGAGGCGCGGCAGGCCAGGGAGAAGAGCCTGGTGGAGCTGCGCAAGGCCGTACGGACCGCGAAGGAGGCCGAGGCCACCGCCGAGCAGGCGCTGCGCCAGGCCAGGCAGCTCTCCCCGACCAAGCTCAAGGTGGCCAACGCCGGCAAGGACGTGGCGGCGGCCAAGGGGATGCTGGCCGAGTTCGCGCGTACGTACGGGACCTCCGTCCCGCCCGGCGAGGTGGTGTTCCTGCCGAAGCTGCCCGCCCGGGTGCGCAAGGTCTCGGTCAAGCAGGGACAGCAGGTGGAGAAGGAGGTCGCCACGGTGACCAGCTCGACGTTCATGGTGACGGGATCGGTGGAGGCGACGGAGGCCGAGCTGCTGCGTACGGGCATGGAGGCGGCCATCGAGCTCGACACGGGAAAGACGTACAGGGCGCGCCTGACCGCGTTCGGCGATCAGGCCAAGGTGCCCGGCGTCGAGGAGGCCAAGGACGGGTCGGAGCCCGTCCTGCTCACGCCCGCCTCGATGAAGGGGCTCAAGCCGGGGACCGCGGTGACGGCGCGGGTGACGGTGGGGGCGACCAAGGAGCCGGTGCTGGTCGTGCCGGTGGCGGCCGTGATCACGGGGGCCGACGGGAGGGCCCGGGTACGGGTCGAGTACGCCACGGACAAGACCAGGGACGTCGAGGTGCGTACGGGGCTGACCGCCGACGGGAACGTCCAGGTCTCCGGCGCGCTCAAGGAGGGCGACCGGGTGGTGGTCAGCGGTGCCTGAGCCGGTGATCTCGCTGGTGGAGGTCAGTAGGGAGTTCCCCGCCCAACCGCCGGTCCGGGCGCTCGACCGCGTCACGCTCCGGGTGGACAGGGGCGACTACCTGGCCGTCGTCGGCCCGTCGGGCTCGGGCAAGTCGACCCTCCTCAACGTGCTCGGCCTGCTCGACCGGCCCAGCTCGGGCAGCTACCGGCTCGACGGCACGGAGACCACGACCATGCGTGACGGGGCCAGGACCAGGTTGCGCGGCGACCGGATCGGCTTCGTCTTCCAGTCCTTCCACCTGCTCTCCCACCGCAGCGTGGTCGAGAACGTCATGCTCGCCGAGATCTACGGTAGGCAGGCGCGCAAGGGCAGGCGGGAGCGGGCCCTGGCGGCGTTGGAACGGGTCGGCCTCGGCCACCGGACCGGGTTCGCGCCCGACCGGCTGTCCGGGGGCGAGCGCCAGCGCACGGCCATCGCCAGGGCCCTCATGGGCGAGCCGTCCCTGCTGCTGTGCGACGAGCCCACGGGCAACCTCGACAGCCGCAACACCGAATCGGTGCTCGGCCTGTTCGACGAGCTGCGGGGACAGGGGATGACGCTCGTGGTCATCACGCACGAGCAGGAGGTCAGCGAGCGGGCCGGGCGCCGGGTGCGCATCACCGACGGCCTCTTGGTGGAGGAGTGATGCACATCCGCGATCTGCTCGGGGAGGCGGTGGCCGGCATGCTCGCCCGGCCGGTGCGTTCGGCGCTCACCACGCTCGGGACCGTGCTCGGCATCACCACGCTGGTCATCACGCTCGGCGTGGCAGCCACCGCGGGCAACCAGATCGTCGGCCGCTTCGACGCGCTGGTGGCCACGGCCATCACGGTGGAGGTGCCGGAGTCGCCGGACACGCCCCTCGTGGAGTGGGACGCGATCGACCGGCTGACCAGGCTGCGCGGCGTCGAGTCCGCCGCCGCCGTGGCCGAGTCGGACGACAGCGCGAACCTGTCCGTACGCTCCAACGACATCGTGGACCCGACCAGGGTGACCGCGCAGTCGTTGACCGTGCTGGCCGCGACGACCGGGCTGCCCGAGGCGGCGCGCGGCAGGATGGTGCAGGGCAGGTTCTACGACCTCGGGCACATCGAGCGGCGCGACCGGGTGGCGGTGATCGGCGACCAGGCGGCCAAGCTGCTCGGCGTCGGCCGCCTCGACCGGGCGCCGGCCATCTTCATCGGCAAGCACGCGTACACGGTCATCGGCATCCTGGGCGACCTGCGCCGCGAGCGGAACCTGAGCACCGCCGTGTTCGTGCCGCCCACGGTCGGCAGGCAGTTCGGGCTGCGGGACGTCACCAGGGTGCTGGTCAACACGAGCCTGGGCGCCGCGGACCTGGTGGCCCGGCAGGCGCCGACCGCGCTCAGCCCGGGGAACGGCGACCTGCTGCAGGTGATCGCCCCGCCCAGCCCCACCAGGGCGCGCGACCAGGCGCAGGACGACGTCAACGCGCTCTTCCTGATACTCGGCCTGGTCTCGCTCGTGGTCGGCGCGGTCGGCATCGCGAACGTCACGCTCGTCACCGTGATGGAACGCGTGCCGGAGATCGGCCTGCGCCGCTCGCTCGGGGCGGCCCGGCGGCACATCGCCGCCCAGTTCCTGCTGGAGTCGACGCTGATCGGTCTCGCGGGCGGCGTGATCGGCGCCAGCCTGGGCGTCGTCACGGTGGTCGCGGTGTCGGCCGCCAAGCAGTGGACGCCGCTGCTGGACGTGCGCCTCGCGGTCGCGGCGCCGGTGGCGGGGGCCGTGGTGGGGCTGCTGGCCGGGCTGTACCCGGCGCTGCGGGCGGCCAGGATGGAGCCGGCCGACGCGCTCAGGTAGCGTAGACGGCCGACAGGAACCGTACGAGCACCGCCTCCCTGGCGGGCGCGGGCAGCGCGTCGAGGATCGTGTTGACCACCGCCATCTCCGGCTGCTGCGCCTCCGGCCGCAGGTCCACCCCCACGGAGGAGGCCAGCTCGGCGAAGGCCGCCTCGTCGAGCGCCTCCAGGTCCGTGACCGCCACCAGCTCGACCAGCCCCTCGGGCAGCACGACGGGCCCCCGCTCCCGGGCGGCCTCGGCCGACTCGGCGATCACCTTCAGCATGGCCTCGACCCCTGCCAGCGTCACCCCGGTGACCGTGATGTGGAGGTTGGCCGGGATCCCGGCATACGAGAGCTGCGGCTGCAGGAACCAGCCCCGCTCCCGAGCCTCGTCCGCCAGCACGAACACGTCGATCCCGTCCCCGGCGAACGCCACCAGCGACGACTCCGGCTCGCCGAGCACCCGCAGGCCGGGGATCCGCGCGAGCCCCTCGCGCAGCCTGGTCGTCGCCTCCAGGGTGGCCCGGCCCAGCTCCAGGTAGCCCTCCCTGCCCAGCGCCTGCAGGGTGGCCCAGGCGCCGCCGAGCGGCCCGGCCGACCTGGAGCTCTGCACGGTCGCGTTGACGATCGTGTAGCCGGGCCACGCGGCGGAGGCGAAGTACGCCTTGCGCCGCATCGCGGGATCGGCGAAGAGCACGACCGAGGCGCCCTTGGGGGCGTACCCGAACTTGTGCAGGTCGCACGAGAGCGACGTGACGCCCGGCACGGACAGGTCGAACGGCGGGACCGCCGCGCCCGCCGCGCGCAGCCACGGCAGCAGCCACCCACCGACGCACGCGTCCACGTGGCACGGCACGCCCGCCGCCGCGGCCACGGCGGCGACCTCCTCGACGGGGTCGATCACCCCTTGGGGGTAGGAGGGCGCGGAGGCGACGACCATGATCGTGTTCTCGTCGATCGCGTCTGCCACGTCCCGCGCCCGCACCTTGTACGTCTCCAGGTCCACCGGCACGGCGACGACCTCGACGCCGAGATAGTGGGCCGCCTTGTGGAAGGCGGGGTGGGCGCTCACGGCGCACACCAGGTTCGGACGCTCCTTGCGGGCGGCGTCGCGGGCGGCCTTGACCGCCAGCATGATCGACTCGGTGCCGCCGCTGGTGAAGATGCCATGGCCGCCGCCGAGCAGGTCCGCGACCGCGCCGACGACCTGCCGCTCCATCTCGACCACGCTGGGGAACGCGGTCGGGTCGAGGCAGTTGACCTCCAGCATCTCGAAGTACGCCCGCGCCGCTGCCTCGTGGACCTCGGCCCGGCCGGTGTCGTAGACGTACGCCGTCACCTGGCCGCCGCGCACGGGTAAGTCGTGCGACCTCAGCCTGGCCACCTCGGCCAGCAGCTCCTCGGTCGTCCTTGCTGCGGGGTTCACGTGGACTCCTTCGTGGGTCGGGCCCTCGTCCGGGGCTCGCCCGGGAGGCCGAGCGTGCGGTGGACGCTCAGGTGCAAATGGGTGCGGAAGCGGCGCAGGGCGGCCCGGTCGCCGGCGGCCCTGCGGCGGCCCTCCGCGTCCAGCACGCCCCCCTTGGCGAACCCGTGCACGGACCAGATGACCATCCACATCGAGTATTCGAGATCGACCCTCTCGTCGATCAGCCCGCTCTCGACCGCGGGCCGGACGGCGGCGCTCACCGAGGCCACCAGCGGCTGCACGTACTCGCGCTCCAGCTCGGTGATGTCGCTGGCGTCGGAGAGCCAGCGGTGCATCCACAGGGCGGGCACCTCGGGGTTGTCCACGCAGAAGTCGAGGTAGTCGTCCAGCAGCCGGTGGATGGCCGCGACGGGGTCCTCACCGGGCAGCCGGGCGAGGGCCAGGTCCAGGGCCGCCTTCTCCGCCTGGTGCGCCCGCTCCATGACGGCGAGATAGAGCTCGCGCTTGCCGCCGACGTGGTAGTTGACGGTGGCGATGTTCATCCCCGCGGCCTCGGCGATCTGGCGCGTGGAGGTGCCGTCGAAGCCGAGCGCGGCGAACAGCTGTGTCGCGACCTTCAGGATCAGGTTGACCTGTCCGCTATCCATGCGGCCGAAGGTAGTACCACCCTTACCTTTCGGTCAATCACTTGATGGAGAGCCGGCTCAGTCCGGCGCCCAGTACTTCACCATGATCTTGTCGAGCTGCTGCACCACCGGCTGCCAGCTCGGCGGCAGCGTGTAGCGGCTCACGCGGTGCTTCTTATAAACAAGTGTGTACTTGAGGAAGTCCGCCCCCGGCGGCCTGTCCTCGGACCGCCCGAGCTTCAGTCCCTTGAGGTACGTGCGCAGCCGGCGCTCCTCCTTGCCGGTGAGGCACTTGTCGACGGTCGGCCCCGTACGGCGGCTGAGCCGCACGCAGCCGTTCGTGTAGACGATCACATGGTCGCTCAGTCCCGCGAACCCGCCTTGCTTGCGGTAGTCGACCAGCACCTTCTTCGGCGCGACGGCCGCCTGCGCCGGCGCCGGGAGCGCGGACAGGGTCAGGGCCGGCAGGAGCACCGGCACGAGCACGATTCGCCACATCTTCTTCACATCTACTTGGACGGATGGGAGCGCCGAACGGCTCACCCTCAGCCGAACTGGTCGACGTTCTCCTTGGTGGCCGGTTTCACGGGCACGGCCACCGCCTTCGGAAGGCTCTCCCCCTTGGCGGCCTTCACCGCGGCGTCCACCGCCTGCTGCCCCAGCATCCTCGGCTGCTGGGCGACGGTGGCGGACAGCGTGCCGGCCCGGACCGCCTTGATCGCGTCGGGAGTCCCGTCGAACCCGACCACCTTGACCTGCCGCCCCGCCCGGCCGCCCAGGGCCTTGATCGCGCCCAGGGCCATCTCGTCGTTCTCGGCGAACACGCCGGCGAGGCCGGAGTGCGACTGGATCAGGTTCGTCATGACGTCCAGGCCCTTGGTCCGGTCGAAGTCCGCCGGCTGCTGGGCCACGACCTCGATGTCCGGGTACGCGGCGATGCCCTCGGCGAACCCCCTGCCGCGGTCGCGGGAGGCGGAGGTGCCCGGCACGCCCTGGAGCACGGCCACGTTCCCCTTCTCGCCGAGCAGCCTGGCCAGCTCCTGGGCGGCGACCCGCCCGCCGGCCACGTTGTCGGAGGCCACGGTCTGGACCACCTCGACGCCGTTGACGCCGCGGTCGGCGGCGATCACCGGGATGCCGGCCCGGTCGGCCGCCTTGACCGCGGGGGCGGCCGCGTCGGAGTCGACCGGGTTGACGATGATCGCCTTCATGTTCTGGCTGGTGAAGTTCTGGACCTGGTTGACCTGCTGCGACGGGTCGTTCTGGGCGTCGGTGACGGTCAGAGTGGCGCCCAGCCTCTTCGCCTCGGCCTGCGCGCCGTCCCGGAACTGCACGAAGTACGGGTTGTTCAGCGTCGACACCGACAGGCCGATCTTGACGTCGTCCGTGGCCGCCCCGCCGCCGCACGCGGTCAGGACGACCAGCGCGGCACCCGCTATGAGCATCCGCATTGATCATTCCCCCCAAGTGGTTCCCCTGCGCCGCAGGGTGTCGACGAGCACCGCCAGGGCGATGACCACACCGATGACGACCTGCTGCCAGAACGCCGAGACCGACAGCAGGTTCAGGCCGTTGCGCAGGACGGCCAGGATGAGCGCGCCGACGAACGTGCCGAGCGCCCTGCCCTTCCCCCCGGACAGGCTGGCGCCGCCGATCACGACGGCCGCGATGGCGTCGAGCTCGTACCCGGCCGCGGCCTGCGGCTGCGCCGAGGCCAGGCGGCTGGCCAGCACGATCCCGGCCACCGCCGCGAAGCCGCCGGCCAGCGCGTACGTGATCAGCTTCTGGCGGCCGACCTTGATGCCCGACAGGCGGGCGGCCTCCTCGTTGCCGCCGATGGCGTACATGGCGCGGCCCGCGTACGTGCGGTTGAGGATCACGGCGGCGATCACGCCCATGACCACCATCACGATCACGGGGATCGGCAGGAATCCGCCGGCCGTGTCACCCAGGTGCGAGACGGCGTCCGGCATCGGGATCGGGCTGCCCTGCGAGATGACCAGGGCCAGGCCGCGGGCGACGCCGAGCATGGCCAGCGTGGCGATGAACGGCGGCAGCTTGCCGTACGCGATCAGGACCGCGTTGACCAGCCCGCACGCCACCCCGACCAGCAGGGACACCAGGGTGGCCGGCGGCCACGGGAGGCCGGCGACGGTGGCGGTCCAGGCCAGGACGATCGCGGACAGCGCCGCGACCGAGCCCACGGACAGGTCGATGCCGCCCGTCACGATCACGAACGTCTGCCCGAACGCCAGGATCGCGGTGACGGCGGCCTGGACGCCGACGTTGAGCAGGTTCGTCACGCTCAGGAAGTCGGACGACAGCAGCGACAGCGCCACGACCAGCACCACGAGCGCCGCCAGCGCGCCGTTCTCGGCGAACCAGGCGGCCGCCGGTGACCGGCGGCCCAGGAGCGCGTCACTCGGCACGGGAACCCTCCACCTCCGCGACGGCCAGGGCCATCACGTCGTCCTGCGTGGCCCCGGCCGCGCGCAGCTCGCCGACGAGCCGCCCCCGCGCCATGACCAGGATCCGATCGCTCATCCCGAGGACCTCCGGCAGGTCGCTGGAGACCATCAGCACGGCGTCGCCTTCGGCCGTGAGCTCGTTGACGAGCTCGTAGATCTCGACCTTGGCGCCGACGTCGATGCCGCGCGTCGGCTCGTCGAGGATGAGCACGCGGGCGTCCGCCACCAGCCACTTGCCGATGACGACCTTCTGCTGGTTGCCGCCGGAGAGCGTGCGCACCTCCTGGTCCAGCCCGGCCATCCGGATGCCGAGCCGCTCGGCGGCCTTCGCGGCGGCCGAGCGCAGCCTGGAACGATCCACGAAACCGGCCCTGGTGGCCTCGCGCATGGTGACCAGGCCGAGGTTCTCGGCGACGCCCGCCCGCGGCACCAGGCCCTGGCCCTTGCGGTCCTCGGGCACGAGGCCGAGCCCGGCCTCCATGGCGGCGTGCACGTCGCCGGGCGGCAGCCGCGTCCCCCGCACGGTGACCTCGCCCGCGTCGTAGCGGTCGGCCCCGAACACCGCCCGCACCACCTCCGTGCGGCCCGCGCCCACGAGCCCGGCCATCCCGACCACCTCGCCCGCCCGCACCTGGAACGACACCTCGCCGAACGCGCCCCTGCGGGTCAGCCCGGACACCTTGAGCAGCGGATCGCCCCGCCTGGCCGGTCGCCGGGGATACTGCTGGTCGACGGGCCGCCCGACCATGAGGGCGACCAGCTCGTCCCTGCGGGTGTCCGCCGGGACCCGGGCCACGGACCTGCCGTCGCGCAGCACGGTCACCCGGTCGCCGATCTCGGCGATCTCCTCCAGGTGATGGGTGATGAAGACGACCGCCACGCCCTCGTCCCGCAGCTGCCGCACGATCGCGAACAGCCGGGCGACCTCGCCGGTGGTGAGCACGGCCGTGGGCTCGTCCATGATCAGCACCCGGGCGTCCAGGGCCAGCGCCTTGGCGATCTCGATCATCTGCATGCGCGCGATGCCCAGCCTGGCGACCGGCGTGCGCGGGTGCACGTCCACGCCGACCCGGTCCAGCAGGCTCATGGCCTGCTGTTCCATGCGCCCGGTGGCCACGAACCCGAACCTGCGCGGCGGGCGGCCGAGCGCGAGGTTCTCCGCGACCGTGAGCTGCGGGACGAGGTTGAACTCCTGGTAGATGGTGGAGATCCCCAGCCGCTGCGCGTCGCCGGCGGTGCGGAGGTGCACCGGCCGGCCGGCCATCAGGATGCGGCCCTCGTCGGGGTGGTAGGCGCCGGAGAGGATCTTGATCAGCGTGCTCTTGCCCGCGCCGTTCTCGCCCAGCAGGACGTGCACCTCGCCGGTGCGCAGGCCCAGGTCCACACCGTCGAGGGCGACCACCCCGGGGAAGGTCTTGCGCAGCCCCTCGGCCTTGAGAATCTCCTCGCTCACGTGGTGGTCCCTATCCGCTCACGAGGCCGGCGAACCACTGAAAGCCCAGGTCAGGGTTATTGCCTTGCTGAGTGGGGAGTGAAAATGGGATGACGTCCTCGCGGCTGCGCATCGGAGTGCCCGTCTCCCTGTCCGGCAAGCACGCCCGTTTCGGCGGGCAGGTCCGGCTCGGCCTTGACGTGTGGCAGTCCTTCGACCCGTCCGTGGAGCTGGTCGTCGAGGACGACCACAGCGAGCCCGGCTCCCTGGACGTCGTGCTCCCCCGGCTGGCGGGGCACTGCGACCTCCTGCTGGGGCCGTACTCCACGCAGCTCATGCGGCGGGCGGGGCGCATCGCCGCGGCGCTCGACCGGCTGATCTGGAACCACGGCGGTTCGGGCGACGACGTGCAGGCGGCCAATCCCGGGCATGTCGTCTCCGTCCAGACGCCGGCCGGCCGGTACGCCGAGCCGTTCGTCCGCCGGCTCGCGGAGAGCGGCGACCACAGCCCGCTCCGGATCGTGAGCGGCAAGGGGCGCTTCGCCCTGCAGGTCGCGGAGGGCGCGGCGCGGGCCGCGCACGCGGTGGACATCCCGGTGGTCTTCGGCGGCCCGGTGGACGACTCCTGGAACCTCTTCTGCGCCGGGTCCTTCGACGAGGACGTCGAGGTGGTCAGACAGGCGGGGCGCGCACGCACCATCTGCGCCGTGGCCGCCGGGGTGCGGGAGTTCGGCGCGGCCGTCGGCGACCCGCGCGGGATCTACGGGGTCGGCCAGTGGTTCCCCGGCGGCGCGGGCGAGGTGGCCTTCGGGGTCTCCGAGCGGGAGTTCGTCGCCGCCTACGAGAAGAGGACCGGGGTGCCGCCGAACTACATCGCCGTCCAGGGGGTCGCCGCCGCGATCATCGCGACGTACTGCGCCGCCCGGGCGGGTGGCACGGGGCGGGCGGAGCTGTGGACGGCCGCCGCCGGGCTGGAGGCGGCCACCCTGTTCGGCGACTTCGCGATCGACCCGGGCACCGGCCTGCAGACCGGGCACCGGACGGTGCTCACCCGGTGGGAGAGCCAGGGGCCCGTCGCCGCCTGAGGTCAGCCGGCCGGGGCAGACGCTTCCGCTCGTCCCCTGGTAGGACTCCGGCATTAGACCCAGGTCGCCCCCCGAGTGCCCGCGCCGGCCGTTCTGTCAGTCCGCCCCGTCCAGCCAACTCTGGGCGAAGGAACGGATCTCCTCATCCTCCGCGTTGACCGCGTGCTCCAAGAGCCCCGTGTCCTCCTAGGACAGGCGCGCGGCGGCCGCCGCGGCGAACAGCCGGGCCGTCGGGTCGGACCCTTCGAGCCGGGCGAGGACGTCACGCGGGTCGGGCTCCTCGTCGTCCTGACGGACCAGCCATTCGGCCGACTCCTTGACCGGACCGGCTTCCAGGCTCGACGCCCCCGCCTGCAACTGGTCGGTCGAGGCCTCGGACAGGAACTCGAGGACCTTCCAGCGGACGGCGGTGTCGTACTCCGTGCTCATGCTCATGACGCGCGCGATGGCGGACCCGTGCTGGTCGTCGGCGTTCGACAGCACGACCTCGATCGCGAAGTACCGTACGTTGCGGATCGGGCTGGACAGGAGGGCCGGGACCTCGCCCATCATCGGGGCGGCGAGTTCTCCCAGCTCGGACAGCAACCAGGTGCCCGTCCGCACGACCACCTCATCGTCGCTGTGCAGGAGCCTGCCGAGGTTCTCGACAGGGTATCCGGCGTACAGCTCGGCAAGCAGATCGTTGGCCGCCGTACCGACGATGTCGTCGGACGGATGCGCGAGGATGCGCTCCATCAACTCGTCGCCTGTTTGTGTCTGCATCAACTGCCGCTATCTCCCGAAAAGTCGCCTAAGGGTGCTTTTTTCCCGATTGATTCTCTCCTCGTGGCCAGCCTCGTAGCCCAGGCGCTCCTGCTCCTGTTCGCGCTTTTTGATACTGGCTTTCAGATCCCTCTCGAGCTTCTGCTTCTCCTGCTCCGACATGCCCCTCGTGCTTTGGGGGAGGTCACCGTGGAACTTCCCGGTCTGGTCCCTCCCACCCATCCTGCGTCCGCCGCCCCGGCCGCCACCGCTGTTGTTCCTGTTGTTCCTGCGGCCCATCTTGGCCATGCCATCGGTGACCGAGCGAGGGCCTGATGACGTCCGCAAGCCGGCGGGCCGCAGCGGGAGGCTCCGGCCGCCTGCGCCGGCGAGGGCGGGGGTGCCTCCGGGGCCGCCGGGGCGGCGGAGGCCGTCCAGGACGCGGCGCATGGGTTCGGTGATGCGGCGGCGGATGATGGGGGCGATGACCTTGCCGGTGCCTTCGCCGCCTTCGTGCAGGATCTTGCCGACGGTTTTGCGGGCCATGAGGGTGCGGGCGGTGGCGTAGGTGACGCCGGCGGCGCCGCCGAAGGCGAGGGCTTTGTAGACGGCGACGGTGGTGGAGATGGCCTGGGTGCCGGCGGCGACCTTGACCGCCGAGACCACGGAGGCGCCGGCGTCGAGTACGGCGGGGGCGAGTTTCATGGCGTTGCCGGCCTGGGTCAGGTGGCCGCCGTCGGCGCCGGTTCTGGCCCAGTGTGCTTGGGCGCTGGTGCCGCTGTCGCCGCGGTAGACCTGTTGCACGCCGCGCATGGAGGCGTCGGCCCCGCTGGCGGCCGGCACGCTCGCGGCCTGCGCGACCCGCGACGCGTTCCCTTCTGCCCGGACGTCGTCCTCGTCGAGGTTCGGCCACGGCCCCAGCATCGCCATCATCCCGGCCGCCGCCGGGGGCAGCGTCACACCCATGTGCGGCCGAGCTGCTCGGTGTTCTGCACGTTCGCGGCCTCGGTCTCGGCCGTGTTCTTGACCACGGTCTGCAGGCCCTCGCCGGTCCCGCTCATCTCCGTGGACAGTCCGGTGAGCGCGGCCATCGCCGTCGCGCGGCATTCGGCGTACGCGCTGGTGAACACGGCGAACAGGCCGTCATCCCCCCAGGAGGACACCCCGTCCCCGCGTGCCTTGAGCGGCTGGAGAGCGGCGTCGTAGTCCTCTCCATGGCCCCTGATCCGCGAGGCCTCCTGCCCCACCGCCCCCAGAGCGATCTCGAGTCCCGTCATGGCGAATGACCATATAGGGACGTATCACGTTCTGCGCAACATTTCGCGTTAATGAGATCTACATCGCCAAGTAAGGATCTTGTGCGTGTATGTCTAGACTTGGCCACCTGGTCCGCTCTCCTGACGACCGGAGGTCGCCATGTCCTTCCCCTCACCCGAGCACGACGCCGCATACCTGGAGGATTACTTCGCCCAGGGCCGGCGGATCATCCGTGACCTGCGCGCGGCGCAGGCCGCGATCCGGCAGTTGGAGGGCGTGGCCAAGAGCAAGGACGGGCTGATCGAGGCGGCCGCCGACGGCCAGGGCGGGCTGACCCGCCTGCGCATCGACCCGCGCGCCCTGCGGGTCGGCGAGGCGGCGCTCGGACGCGAGGTGACCGCCGTGCTCCAGGCGGCGCAGGCGGACGCGGCCCGCAAGGCGGAGGAGATCGCGGACGAGGCCATGGGCGCCGCGCATCTGCCCGACCCGCTCGACGAGACGTTCGTACGCCAGCGGGTCGAGCAGGCGGCCCGCGATCTTCTCTAGGCTCGGAGGCAAGTGTGTTCGGCCATCCCTACGACCCGGCCAACATCAGGGAACAGGACCTGAACGAGGCCGGCCGCCAGAGTGAGCAGATGCTGGCCTGGCTCGAGACGGCCCAGGAGGACCTCGAAAAGATCGTCGGCACCGGCGAGGCGGCCTCCGGCCAGGTCAAGGCGACCGTCGACGTCAACGGGCGCGTCCTGGACGTCCGGTACGGCCCGCGCGCGACCCGTCTGACCAGCCACGAGCTGGCCGAGCAGACGCTCGCCGCGGTGGGCGAGGCGTGCGCGGACGCCCAGCGCCAGACCCAGGACTTCATGCGCGAGGCCCTGCCCGGCTACGACCCCGCGGAGGCGAACGCCCATTTCGAGCGCCTGCTGAACGACTGGCACTGACGTCCCGTTCATTGGGGCGGCGTGCTGAACCTCCCGCTCACGGAGACGGCATGGGGAACGTCGCCTCGATCCGGAAGCCGCCCTCCCGGACCTCCCCGGTCTCCAGGGTGCCGCCCACCAGCTCCACCTGCCGCCGCAGGTCCAGCAGCCCCATCCCGGGCCCGGCGCCGCCGACCCAGGCGTCCGGCTGGCCGGGGGTGTTGATCACGGCGATCCGTACCGATCCCGGGAGATAGCGCACGCGCACCCGTGCCTCCGCCCCGGGCGCGTGCTTGCGGACGTTGGTGAGGGCCTCCTCGACCATCAGGTACGCGGTGCGCCCCACCACGCCCGAGACGGGCACGGGCGTGCCGTCCACCAGCAGCTCCGCGGGGACGCCCGCGCAGGCCGACTCCGTGACCAGCGGCCGCAGGTCGGGCAGCGGCAGCCCCAGGTCGAACCCCTCCCCGGTGCCGCGCCGCAGCAGTGCCACCATGTGACGCAGCTCGTCCAGCGCCTCGAACCCGGTCGCCCGGATCTCCTCCGCCGCCGCCCGCGCGCGCTCGTCGCCCGCCGCCATGGCCAGCACCCCGGCCTGCAGCACCATCCGGCTGACCCGGTGGGTCACGACGTCGTGCATCTCGCCGGCCAGCCGTTCGCGCTCGACCCGCTGGGCCCGCTCCGCCAGCTCGCGGCGCAGGCGCTCCCTGGCGGCCACGTACATGCCGTACAGGGTGGCCAGGGCGAGCGCCGTCTCGGTGCGCAGGATCAGCGGGAGGCGGTCGGGGAGCGACAGGACGGCCAGACCCAGGATGATCACCGGCAGCCAGCGCTGGATGCCGTGATACCGCTCCGCCGCGAACGCCATCGCGCCGTAGGCGGCGAAGGCGCACGTCGGCGGCCAGAGCGGCGCCGCGTCCGGCAACGGCACGTGCCAGACCACCGACAGCACGGGAAGGGCGATCGCCGTCCCCGCGCTGACCCAGGCGACGGTGAGCGGCGCTCTGCGCGTCCAGAGCACCGGCACCGCCGCCGCGAGCAGGACCACGAGGACCGGGCCGGTGTAGCCGGTCGCCAGCGTCAGGCCTCCCGCGGCCAGGACCGCGACCGCGTCGATCGGCCGCGGTCGGACACCGTCCACCGGCTCATCGTACGATCACGCACCGGCCCTGCCCAGCCTCCAACCTGACGAAGGTCAGGTCTTGGTGATGCGGACCGCGTCGGCGATCACGTAGCCCGCCGCCGAGGTCCACCGGCTCACCCCGACCACGTTGTACGTGCCCGCCGCCAGCGTGTACGTGCCCAGCACCCGCCACTGCCCGCCGCCGGTGCGCTGGTCCACGGTGACCGTCTGGTTCCCGCCGGAGGCGGCGACGATGTACGGAGTCGCGCTGTTGTAGCCGGAGTCGGCCGGGTACCACACCTCCACCCGATAGGTCCCGGCGCTGGGGATGGTCGTCTGGTACCAGGCGGGATCGCTGGCCGAGACCGGGTTGGCGAAGCGGTAGTCGGCGCCGTGCAGCTGCCCGGAGAAGGCGGACGTGCCCCAGTTCGAGCTGGCGGTGAAGCCCGTGTCCGAGTTGTCGATCACGACGCTGAACCCGTCGCCGGACGACCCCACGGGCTTGCCCGCGCTGGGCTCGCTCTCCTGGTGCGTGCGGTTGAGGGCGGTCACGTAGTACGTGAACGCCCCGGAGGCGGCGGACGGATCCGTGAAGGATGTCTTCCGGGTGGTCGTGACCAGGTTCCGGGCGTCGGCGAAGGAGCACGGGTCGGCGGTGGACTGCAACCCGTTCACCCGGTACACCGCGTAGTACGTGCCCGACCCCGTCCACGCGAGCTGGACGCCGGTCGAGCCCTGGGTGGCCGAGGTGATCGCGGGCGCGGACGGCGCCGCCGCCGAGCCGCGGGCGGGCAGCAGCGCGGGCCGGGTGTAATGGGTGTTCACCACCCGGGTGATCGACCCGATCCGGTCCGCCTTGACGTCCTTCGCGCTGAAGAAGATGTCTCCGGCCACCTCGGGATGCCGGCGGTTGTCGGTCAGGTGGTCACTCAGCTCCGCCGGGTTCTGCCAGGCGGAGCCCTGCCCGGAGGCTCCGGCGCGGTAGGCGGCCTGGCCGATCACGAGCTGCACGCCGGTGCCCCGCACCTGATCGGACCACCAGGCCGTGAGCACCTCATAGGCCGCGGCGGAGAAGCCGATGTTCCAGTAGATCTGGGGTGCGATGTAGTCCACCCAGCCCTGCTTGACCCACTTCCGGCTGTCGGCGTAGATCTCGTCGTACGACTCCAGCCCGGACGTGCGCGAGCCCAGCGGGTCGCTCGCGACGTTGCGCCAGATGCCGAACGGGCTGATCCCGAACGACACGTGCGGCTTCGCGGTGTGGATGCGCCGGCCCAGCTCCTGCACGAGCAGGTTGACGTTGTTGCGCCGCCAGTCCGCGATCTTGCTGAACCCGCTGCCGTGCTGGGTGAACGTGCCCGCGTCGGGGATGGTCTGGCCGTCCACCGGATAGGGGTAGAAGTAGTCGTCGAGGTGCACGCCGTCCACGTCGTACTTGGAGACGGCGTCCATGATCGCGTCCTCGATGAAGGCGCGTACCGCCGGGATGCCCGGGTTGTAGTAGAGCTTCCCGCCGTAGGCGAAGCGCCAATCGGGGTGCTGCCGCGCCGGGTGCGTGGACACGAGCTTGTTCGGGTCGGCGTGGTTGGCGATCCGGTACGGGTTGAACCAGGCGTGGAACTCCAGGTTGCGGGCGTGCGCCTCGTTGACCATGAAGGCCAGCGGGTCGTACCCCGGATTCCCGCCCTGGGTCCCGCTCAGCCACTGCGACCACGGCTCGAACGGTGACGGCCAGAACGCGTCGGCCGTGGGCCTGATCTGCACGACCACGGCGTTCATCCGCTTCTGCACGGCCACGTCCAGCCACGCGCGGAACTCGGCCTGCTGCTTCGCCGCGCTCAGCCCCGTGTCGCTGGGCCAGTCGATGTTCGCGACCGTGGAGATCCACATGGCCCTGAGCTGGCGTTTCGGGGTGGCGGGGTCAGGCGTGCAGGCGGCTGCGGCGGCGGAGAAAGTGGAGGTCACGAGGTGGACGATTGCGGCGAAGGCCGCGAGGGCGGTGCGCAGCGCGATCACGAAGAGAAGTTTCAGCGCATTCAGAAAGAAGTGCAATAGTCTTCACCACTTCGGTGGGGCCCAATCTCGGGGCGCAGAACACGCACCACGTCAGGCGCGCCCGCTCTCTTTTCAGCGGCACCCAGACCCCTTCCCCTGAGCGACCTCGGCACCGGACCACCGCCGTCAAAGGGGCGAAAAGTTTCACCTAACACGTGAGTAATGTCAATTATCGACATATGTCAAGACGTGCCATACGGTGGGCGCGTCTAGCGGTCCACCGGAGGTAGCGGGTTCCGCGCACCTCTGGTGCGCCGCTTATCACCAACGAGGAGCACCCCATGACTCTCGCCCGCACGCGATTAGCGGCCCTCGCCACCTCGATCCTCGCCGTCCTCCTCATCGCCGCAGGCCAGCCCGCCCTGGCGGTGGCCAAGGACAGTCCGCTCCAGGCGGCGTTCGCCAAGGCGGCCGCCGCGCAGGACGTCCCCCGCGACCTGCTCGTCGCGCTCGCCTACGCCGAGACCCACCTCGACGGCCACAAGGGCGAGCCCAGCGCCAGCGGCGGATACGGCGTGATGCACCTGGTCAGCAATCCGACCAACCACTCGCTCGAGAAGGCCGCCGAGCTGACCAAGCTCCCGGTCGACCAGCTCAAGGCCGACGACGAGGCGAACATCCTCGGCGGCGCGGCCGTGCTGCGTGCCCTCGCCGACGGGCTGGGCCTCGACGAGACGGCCAGGAAGGACGCCGGGCGCTGGTACCAGGCCGTGGCCAAGTACGGCAACGCCTCCTCGCCCGAGCTGGCCCGCCTGTACGCCGACGCCGTGTACGAGCAGCTCGGCCTCGGCATCGACATCCGCGGCGTCCAGGTCAAGCCGCAGGAGGTCACCGCCGACCGGGGCGAGCTCGCCAAGGCCCGCCAGCTGAACGCGCAGGCCGAAGTGGCCAGCCCCGACTACCCGCCGGCCGCGTGGGTGGCCGCCAGCTCCAGCAACTACACCGCCTCCAGCCGCCCGTCGGCCTACGCCATCGACCGGGTGATCATCCACGTCACCCAGGGCTCGTACGCCGGCACCATCTCCTGGTTCCAGAACTCCGCCGCGCAGGTCTCCGCCCACTACGTGGTCAAGTCCTCCAACGGCGCCATCACCCAGATGGTGCGTGACAAGGACATCGCCTGGCACGCCGGCAACTGGACCTACAACACCAGGTCCATCGGCATCGAGCACGAGGGCTATGTCAACGACGCCTCGTGGTTCACCGACGCGATGTACCGCGCTTCCGCGGCCCTGACCAAGGCCATCTGCGACAAGTACGGCATTCCGAAGGACCGCAGCCACATCATCGGGCACAACGAGGTCCCGGGCGCGACCCACACCGACCCGGGCTCGTACTGGAACTGGACCACGTACATGAACTACGTGACCGGTGGCGGCACCCCGTCGTGGTCCACGACCATCGACAACACCACCTCCGGCCAGTTCACCGCCAGCGCGAACTGGAGCACCTCCACCTACTCCAGCCAGCGCTACGGCACCGACTACCGTTACGCCGACCCCGTCGCCGCCAGCGACCCGGCGTGGTACTCGGCCACCATCCCGAGCGCGGGCACGTACCGGGTCGAGGTCTGGTATCCGGACGATCCCGGATACAACAGCTCGGCGCCGTACATCGTGGCGGCTTCGGGCGGCAACCAGACCGTCTACGTCGACCAACGCTCCGGCGGAGGGGCCTGGAAGAGCCTGGGCACCTTCTCGCTCAACGCCGGCACGTACAACGCCGTCGGCGTGAGCCGCTGGACCTCGGGCACGGGCTACGTCATCGCCGACGCCGTCCGCATCAGCCGGGTCTGAAGAAGTCCGTACGGCTCGCGCCCTCCAGGAGGGGGCACGAGCCGTATGGATCTTTTTGTCCCGCTATGGTCGTCTGGCATGACGGAACTTGAGACTTCGGGCCACGCATGGCTGTAGTGCTCCCCAGAAGCAGCCGGGATGATGGCGATGCTGGGGCCGTGGCCGAACCTCGACGAGGCGACGGCGGCCACCTGACCCAGGCCGGCAACGCCATGAAACTCGCTCCCGCTGAGCAGCAACAAGAAGGGCCGCAACACCGGAGGCGGTCGCGGGTACGACACCCGTCACGCCGCGGAGCGCAAGGAACAGCGCAACATCAGCGACGCCGACGTCAACCGGACGCTGTCCGAAGGCACCAAGAAGCCCGGCAAGACGCCGGGGACGTCCGAGTACGAGGGCAAGGACGGCGTGGTCGTGATCAGGAGCAACACTACCTTTAGGATCATCACCACCTTCAGGCGAGACAGGAAGCGAGGTTGACGTGCGCATCAAACACGACGACGAGAACGACGTCGCCTACATCTACCTCGTGGACCGCATCGGGCCGGGCGAGGCGGCCAGGCAGGTCGTGGTCGAGGCCGACGGGGTGCCGGGCGAGGTGATCCTCGACCTGGACGAGCACGGCGTGCTGCTGGGGCTGGAGATCCTCGGCGCGTCCCACGTCCTGCGGCCCGAGACCCTGGCCAGGGCGGCGCACGACGAAGACTCCGACGGCGAGGAGTGACCCCGGCCCCAGGCGACGGCGAGTGACCCCGGTCTAGGCGGTGGCGCCGCCGTCGATCACGTGGTCCTGGCCCACGACGAAGCTCGACTCCGGGGACGACAGCCACAGCGCCGCCGCGGCGACCTCCTCGGGCGTGGCGACCCGGCCGATCGGCAGCGCGCCCCTCATGCGCTCGTCCCGCTCCTCCCGGGTCTCGCCGGGCCGCGTGGCCATGGGCGAGTCGATCGGGCCGGGGCTGACGGCGTTGATCCGCACCCCGTCGGCGATGTGGTCGCGGGCGGCGGTGCGGGTCAGGAAGCTCACGCCGGCCTTGGAGGCGGCGTACGCGGCGGCCCCGGGCAGCCGCCAGTGCGCGCCGAGGTTGGAGGCCACGTTGACGATGACCCCGCCGCCGTGGGCGCGCATGTGGGCGATCTCGTGCTTCATCGACAGGAACACGCCCTTGAGGTTCACCGCGAGGGCGGTGTCCCAGACGTCCTCGTCGTAGTCGGCCAGCGGCGCGAGCATGCCGAAGACGCCGGCCGCGTTGAGCGCGACGTCGAGCCCGCCGTACCGGGAGACCGCGGCCTCGACCATGGCGGCGACCTCGGCCGACCGCGTGACGTCCACGGCGAACGCGCTCGCCCGCCCGCCCCGCTCCTCGATCAGCTTCACGACCTCGGCCAGCCTGGCCGTGTCGCGCCCCGCGACCAGCACGGAGGCGCCCTCACCGGCGTACGCCAGCGCCGCGGCCCGCCCCAGGACGCCGCTCGCGCCGGTGACCAGGGCGACCTTGCCCTCAAAACGATTCATCTATTTCATACCAATCGTTCTCAAATTTGGACGGCGATCATGGCCTGGTCGACCGCGTCGCGCAGGCGGCGCGGGTCGGGGTCGGCCCTGCCGAGCACCCTGATGCCCTGCAGCAGCACGAGCAGGAACCTGGCCAGCGCGTACGGGTCCTTCTCCGCCGGGATCTCCCCCTGCGCCCGGGCCCTGACGAGGGTGGCGGCGAGCATGGTCTCCAGTCCGGCCCAGCTCTCCGCCACCTTGCGGGACACGACGGCGTCGCGCGAGGCGAACTCCACCGCCGTGTTCACCACCATGCAGCCCCGCCGCAGCTCGTCGGCCAGGCACTCCGCGACGTACGAGTCGAGGAAGGCCCGGACGGCGGGCAGCGCGGGCCCCGGCCCCGACAGCCGCTCGACCACGTTGTGCTGCTCCAGGTAGCGCTCCAGCGCCTTCAGGTAGAGCTCGCGCTTGCCGCCGAAGGTGCCGTAGATGCTCGCCCGCGCGATCCCGAGGTGCTCCACGAGGTCCGCCATCGACGTCGCCTCGTATCCGCGCTCCCAGAACAGCTCGAGGGCCTTCTGCAACGCGACCTCGGGATCGAACTCCTTGCTCCTCGCCACGGGACCAAGCTAGCACATTCAAGAACGATCGATCTAATTACCTAGGGGTGAGCACCCATCGCCACGAGCCGTCCTTGTTGGAGTCACGGTTCGCGCCGAGCTGCGTCGTCCGCTTGCCGTCCACGCTCACCAGGACCAGCCCGTTGTTGAACTCGCTCTCGCACGACCCGGCGCACCCCAGGGCGATGACGTTGTCGTCGTCGGCCCAGGCGTGCAGCTGCAGCACCTTCTGCCGCCCGACGATCTGGCCCGTCCCCGCATCGGTGATCTGGGTGGGCATGCCGTCGGGGCCCAGGACCAGGCGGCCGTTCGGAGAGGTCGCCGAGACGCGCGAGAAGTCCACGTACCGGTCCCCCTTGGGCCACTCTCCCTGTTCGCCGTCGAGGGTGTAGAAGACCCGGTCCGGAGTGGTGGAGGTGGGCGCCCACAGCATCGTGCCGTCCAGGCTCCAGCCGAGGTCCTGGCGGCCGTTCATGTTGAAGGGCTTGTCGTCGTTGAGCGTCCCGTCGCCCATCGGCGACAGCTCGTGATAGTCGGCCGTGCCCGCTTCGACGTCGACGATGTAGTAGCCCGTACGTGGGCTGCTCCCGGCAACGGGGCTCGCCTGGTCGCCCTCCCCCCGCAGGATGTCCGGATAGCTGGAGTACGCCGTGGCCAGGACCCTGGTTCCGTCCGGGGACCACGTGACCGACCCCACCGGGTGCTCCAGGTCGATCCACTTCAGGATCTGCCGGGTGTTCAGGTCGAGGATGCCCAGCCGCTTGCTGATCAGCTCCCCTTCCAGCACGGCGGCGACCTGCAGCCCCGGAGCCACGTCCACCCAGGCCCACGAGGTCTCCTCGTAGCCGTCGGTGCGCGGGTCGTACAGCGACCACGTACGCACGACCCGCTGTTCGTCGTCCGAGACCGGCTCCCGGCGGGTGGTGTAGTACGCGGACACGGCCATGCGTCCCGCGGCGATCAGCTTGACCGGCGGGCTGTGCTCCGTGTCGGTCCGCACGTCGCTCGGCGCGGGCGACGGGCGAGGGGGCAGCGTGACGCCGGTGGCCGCGTGCATGGTGGCCTGAGGGTCGCGAAGGGCGGGTGCCGCGCCGCGCAGGCCCACGGCGAACACGGTGATCGCCGCCACCAGCCCCGCGGCCAGCACCACCATGCCGACGGGCTTCCAGGCGCGCCTCCGTAGCGCCCGGTCCGCCAGATCGTGCGGCACCCTCGTCTCGTCGGCCCACTCCTGCAGCGTGTCCCGAAGCAAACGGGTCATTTGGCCACCTCCAGTTCCCTGGCCAGTTCGGGGGCGATCTCGCGGAGGCGGGCCAGCGACCTGTGCGCCGTGCTCCTGACGGTTCCGACGGAGCAGCCCAGCGCCCGCGCGACCTCCTGCTCGGGCAGGTCCTCGAAATACCGCAGCACCAGCACGGTGCGCTGCCGCGCCGTGAGCCGCGCCAGCGCCGACCGCAACACCATGCGCAGCTCGCTCTGGTGGTGGCGGTCCCGGTCCGCCAGCTCGGGCGGCGCCGCCTGCACGACCTCGCCGCGCCGCGTGCTCGCCCGCCACCAGCTGATCTGCTGGCGGTACATGATCTGTTTGGCGTACGCCTCAGGCGCCTCCACCCGCCGCCACCGGCTCGCCAGCTTCGCCAGCGCGGTCTGCACCAGGTCCTCGGCCGCGTGCTGGTCACCACCGGTGAGCAGGAACCCGAGTCGCATGAGTGCGGGGGAGCGCGCAGAGACGAACTCGCGGAAACGTTGCTCGTCCGCGGCGTCCACGATCACCTCCAGGGGATAGTCGTCACCCTCTCAGACGCCTCCCCGCCACCCCGCTATGCGCCCCCGCCCGCCTTCCGTGGAAAAGATCCCGCAGCGCCGCTGTAGGGGGCGGGCGCCCGGCGTCGGGTCACTGGGCCAGGGGGTTGGGGACGGCCACGCCTCGCATGTCGCCGCCCCCGGCGTTCAGCCAGCGCAGGAGCAGGTTGGCCTTGGCCGGGATGTGGGTGGCGGCCAGCAGATCGCGTAGCTCGTCCGGATCCCCGTGATCCTTGCCGCACCCCGTGAACACCGTCCTGGCCCGTGCCCACAGCTCGCCCCGCAGTCCCGGATGGCGCTCGGCCAGGGCTCCCGCGATCTCGCAGAGGTTGTTGGTCACCAGGCAGTACACCAGCCGCTCCCACGCCCGCGCGCTCCCGACGCCCTTCAGCGACGGGTGCCGCTCCGCGACGAGCTTGACCCCCTCGTGGTCGCGGAAGACGGCCTGCGCGGGAAGCCCGCGCTCGTCCACCGCGATCAGCACGTTCTGCAGGTGGCACTCCAGCACGACCCCATGGCGGAAATAGGCGTGCAGGAGCGGGGGCACCACGTGGTCGAGGTACCGTTCCCACCACACCAGCGCCAGTTCCTCGCCCAGCCCGTCGAGCGGGTTGCCGGGGAAACCCTCGCTGATTCCCGCCGCGAGCAGCACCGTCAGCCCCGGGCGCACGTGTTCGCGCAACCCGTCGCGGACGATCACCGCCAGCGCCTCCCCGCCGTCCCCGTCCAGCTCGGCGCTGCGGTAGCCGCGGTCGCGCAGCACGGCGGGCCGCGCCACGTGGTCAGGCAGGTCGTCGAACGCCTGTCCGACGACCTCGGCGACCACGGCCAGCCTGTTGAGGTCGCGCAGCCACAGCCGCCGGATGTCGTTCGTGATCCGCACGTCCAGGCTGAACTTGCAGAACAGGTCCAGCTCGGGCAGGTACACCGTACGGATCGACGAGGTCGGCGCCGCGAGGACCCGGGCGACGCCCACGTGGCGCAGCGGCGGGCCGCCCAGCAGCTCCACCTGCCAGGGATGAGCGGGCAGCAGGGCCAGGCCGCCGCCGGGAGGCGGTCCCAGCCGGTCGAGGGCGCCGGCCTCCCCCACCTCCACCAGCTGCTCGGCCGGCACGCCGAACAGCGGCAGCGCGAACCTCGCGTACGCCTCCGGAGAGTACGGGAGCCAGGCCCCGGGACCGGACCCGCCGCGGGCCTTGGGTGCGGGGTGGTAGCGATGGCCCGCGACCAGAGCCTGTTCGGAACGCAGGAAGAGGTCCGCGGGCGGCGTCGCGGCCCGCCTGGCGGCCAGCAGGGCGGCCATGACGTCCCGGCTGTGCATGATCTCGGCGGGCAGCGTGTCATTGTCGACCCCTGTCCCCGCGCGCAGTTCGGCGGCGGTCAGCGCGACCAGGTCGTCCAGGGAGAGCGGGCGCCAGCCGCCGGGAGTCCGCTGCTCGGCCCGGTCCGGGAACCGCCCGCCGGCGACGCGGAGGAGCTGGGCGGTCGCGGGCAGCAGGAAGGCGCCGGCGCACGCGGGCCGGGCCACTTCGCGGATCAGGCAGTTGAGCAGTGCCGTCATCGCGAGGTCCGCGGCGTCTGTCCATGCCTCTCGCGGGAGAGGAAGAAGGCCGTCGGTAGGTGCCATGGCGACCTTATCCCTACCCTTTGTCCCTATTGGTGCCAACAGGGTAGCCACTGGGCGTGTTTTCTGGAAATGGTGGGAATTATGAGGCGTTGGGAGGCGGAATTCGCGGCCGACCTTTCCCTGGTGCGCCCGGATCTGTCGGCGGCGTACCTCGCGGCCCTCCCGGACGCGCGGGCCGCCGTCCTCGGCCGCCTCTGGCGCAGCCTCCTGCACGAACCGCTCCCCGGGCTCGCGGGCAGGCGGGGACAGGCCCGCGTCGCGCTGGCGGACGGCCGCGTGCTCACCGGGCGGGCGCGGGAGCCGTACGACCTCGGCGGCGAGCCGGCGCTCTGGCTGGACGGCCATCCCCACACCCACCCCGCCGAGCTGCTGGCCGCCCTCGGCCTGCCCGGCACCGCCGGGCTGGTCGAGGACCTGGACAACAGCGTGGCCTCGCTGGCGCTGTCCCGCGCGGAGCCCGCCCGCGTCCCGGCCACCCCGGAGGAGTACGAGCAGAGCGTGGTGGACGGCCATCCGTACCACCCTGGCTGCCGCAGCCGCCCCGGCGTCTCCGTGGCTGAGCAGCTCGCCTACATGCCGGAGCACCGCGCCGTCGTCCACCTGGACCTGCTCGCGCTGCCCGCCGCGAACTGCCTGGTCTCGGGCCCGTGGCCGGCCGCACTCACGGACGGCGACCGGCTGCTGCTGCCCGTGCACCCCTGGCAGAGCGCCCACGTCCTGCCCGCGCTGGGCCTGCGACCGCACGTCACGGCCGCCGTCCCGGCCCGCCCGCTGATGTCCGTACGCACCCTCGCCCCCCTCGACGGCGGCCCGCACGTCAAGACGGCGTTCAGCACCCGGATGACCTCCGGCGTCAGGGACATCTCCCCCGGCTCGGTCCGCGACTGCGTCCACCTGTCGGACCTGCTCTCCACCCTGTCCGCCCGGCTGGGCGGGCGGCTCGGCATCGCCCGCTACCTGGCCGGCGCCGCCGGGAAGGTCGACGGCGAGCACAGCCCCGACGTGTCGGCCATGCTCCGCGAGCCGGCCGGGGGCGCGATCCCCGTCGGCGCCGTCACCCGCGCGACGGTGCGGGACCCGGCGGCCTGGCTGGCCGCGTTCGCCCGCCTGGTCTGGAGGGACACCCTGGGCCTGCTGGCGCTCGGCGTGGCGCTCGAGGCGCACGGCCAGAACCTGCTGGTCGAGCTCGACCGGGACGGCCTCCCGTGCCGGCTGGTCTACCGGGACCTGGCCGACGTCCGGATCAGCCCCGCCAGGCTCGCCCGCCACGGGATCGAGGTCCCGCCGGTCAGCGCCCGGCTGCTCACCGACGACCCCGGGACGCTGCACGCCAAGCTCTTCGGCGGGCTCGTCGGCACCACGTTCGGCAGCCTGATCGCGCTGTTCTGCCAGGGCGACCGGGCCGCCGAGTCCCGCCTCTGGGACCTCGTGGCCGCCGCCGCGCGCGACGCGTCCGGCGAGCTCGTGTGCGCCGAGGACCGCGGGGTCCTGTTCGGCCCGCACCTCACGGTCAAGGCGCACCTGCTCAGCCGCTTGGAGGGCGCGCCGCCCGGCGACAGCTGGACCAGGCTGCCCAACCCGCTCGGCGCGTGACGGCTCAGCGCTTGTCGGATCAGGGGGCGAGTTCGGCGACGGGGAGGCGGCGGAAGGCGATGCTCTCGTACGGGCCGAAGTCGCCGGTCTCGAACAGCAGGCCCACCGTGTCCCCGTCCACCCGGACCAGGTCGGAGTAGGCCGCCGGCAGCCCCGACACCGTGTGCGCGACCCGCCAGGTCACGCCCAGGTCGTCGCTGGCGCGTACCGTCATCAGCGCCCGCGCGTCCGGAGCGGCCGGCCCCGAGAACAGCAGCACGTCCGGCGACGAGCACCACAGCGTGCTGCCCTCCACCACCGGCCCCGTCAGCCCCGCCTGGGGCCTGAAGGGCAGCAGGAGGGTCTGGCCGCCGTCGGCCGAGTAGGCGTCGGCCCTGGTGCCGGGGGCCGTGGACTCGGTGCGCGTGTTGAGGTAGAGGCGCCCGTCCGGCAGCTCGGTGGCCGTGGTCTCGTTGACGTTGACGTAGCCGTCCGGATTGTCGTCGACGTAGCCGATGCGCCAGGTCTGGCCGCCGTCGTCGCTCAGCAGCCCGTGGCCTCCGTTGTACTTGCCTTCAGTCCCGTTGTCGGACCCGCCGGGCGGCAGCGAGTGGTTGGCGGGCACCACGATCCGCCCGCTGCGCAGCGCGACGGCGTGCCCGGGAGCGGTCGCGTACCAGCGCCACTCGGCGCGCTTCACGCTGCCGGTGATCTCGCGCGGCGCCTGCCACGTGACCCCGTCGTCCGAGCTGACCTGCACGAACACCCGCCGCCCGTCGGCCGCCGCCACCTGGCCGCGCCGGATCTTGTCCTCGGTGGCCTGCGGTCCCTGCCTGACGAAGACCAGCACGACCCGCCCGTCGGCCAGCGCCACGGGCGCGGGGTTGCCCGCGGTGCCCCGGCGCGGCTCCGTGGCGATCACCTGCAGCGCGCCCCAGGTCCTGCCGCCGTCCGTGGAACGCCTGAGCACGACGTCGATGTGGCCGGAGTCCCCGGCAGAGGCGTGCCGCCCCTCCGCGAACGCCAGCACGGTGCCCGCCTTCGTCACCACCGCCGCCGGGATCCGGTACGTGTGGTAGCCGTCCGTCCGCTGCCGGTACGGCACCGACGTCGGGTAACGATCCGCCATGCGGGCACGCTACGGCCGCCGGGTGAACGAGACGTGAAGACGAGTGTGACGGGCGGTGGAGGAGGGATGTAAGCGACAGAGGGGCCGCCCGACCGGCCTGGTCCCGGCATGGCCGGGCGGGCGGCATGAAAGAGTTCACCTCATAGGCGAGTGCTTCTGGAGGCGTGGTGGCTGACGAGTTCGATGTCATCGTGATCGGTGCCGGTCCCGCCGGTGAGAACGTCGTGGACCGGGCCGTCCGCGGCGGTCTGACCGCGGCGATCGTCGAGGAGCGGCTGGCCGGCGGCGAGTGCTCCTACTGGGCGTGCGTCCCGAGCAAGGCGCTGCTGCGGCCGGTCGACCTGATGGGCGAGGTGGCGCGGGTCCCCGGGCTGACGCTGGGGCCCGTCGACGTGGAGGCCGTGCTGGCCCGGCGCGACGAGGCCGTCTCCAACTACAACGACTCCGGGCAGGTGGGGTGGGTCGAGGGCGTGCCGGCCGAGTTCGTACGCGGGCACGGGCGGCTCGACGGCCCCAAGCGCGTCCGCGTCACCACCGAGGACGGCGGCGAACGGGTGCTGACGGCCCGGCAGGCCGTCGTCCTGGCCACCGGCAGCACGGCGGCGCTCCCCCCGGTCCCCGGACTGGTCGAGGCGGAGCCCTGGACCAGTCATGAGGTGACCGCCGCGCGCTCCGTCCCCGAGCGGCTGGCGGTGCTCGGCGGGGGCGTGGTCGCCTGTGAGATGGCCCAGGCCATGCACGGGCTCGGCGCGCGGCAGACGACCGTGCTGGTACGCGGCGGCGGGCTGCTGGCCAGGATGGAGCCGTTCGCGGGAGAGCTGCTGGCCGAGTCGTTCGCGGAGGCGGGCATCGAGGTGCGCACCCGCACCGACGCCGCCAGGATCGAGCGCCCCGAACGCGGCGGGAAGGTGACGGTCCACCTGTCCGAGGGACCCCCGGTGGAGGCCGACGAGCTGCTGGTCGCGACCGGCCGCCGGCCCGCGACCGGCGACCTCGGGCTGGGCACGGTCGGCCTGGCCGACGGGAAGTACGTCGAGGTGGACGACAGCATGCGGGCGACCGGCGTGGCCGACGGCTGGCTGTACGCGGTCGGCGACGTCAACGGGCGCGTGCTGCTCACCCACATGGGCAAGTACCAGGCCAGGGTCTGCGGTGACGTGATCGCCGCGCGGGCGCGTGGCGACGAGCTGCCCGCGATGCGGGACCTGGCGGGCGGGTTCGGCGCGCCGCAGGTCGTCTTCACCGACCCGCAGGTCTGCGCGGTCGGCAGGACCGAGGCGGCGGCCCGGGAGGACGGGTTCCGGGTGCGCGTGGTGGACTACGAGCTGGGGTCGGTCACCGGGGCTTACCTGCTGGGCGACGGCTACCGGGGCCGGGCCAGGGCCGTGGTGGACGAGGACAGGAAGGTGCTGCTCGGCGTCACGTTCGTCGGGCCGGGCACGGCCGAGCTGCTGCACGGCGCCACGATCGCGGTGACGGCCGAGGTGCCGCTGGAGCGCCTCTGGCACGCGGTCCCGTCCTTCCCGACGGTCAGCGAGGTGTGGCTGCGCCTGCTCGAGGCGTACGGCCTCTGATCCCCGCGCCACCGGGAGCGGGTGGGGTCAGGGGCGGGGACCGGGGGTCGAGAAGCGCGGGTGCGGGGAGCCGCGGGCTGCGTCGTGCAGCATCAGCTCCGCCACCGTCTCCTCGACGCTCTCCCGCAGCTCCACCCGCGACAGCAGGTCGGTCAGCCGCAGCACCGACAGCAGGTGGTCCGAAGGCCGGACCAGGATGATCCGGCCACTCCCCTGCTCCTCCATCCGCTGCATCGCCATCGCCAGCACCCCAATGACGGACGAGTCGTAAAAATCCAGATCAGCAAGATCGAATACGAGCACAGGACCCACGCTCCAGTCCCACACCGCTTTGATGCAGGCGCTGAAGCGAACCCGGCCCGCGTGGTCGAGCTCGCCCCCGGCGCGCAAGACCGTGCAATGGAGGTGCCGGATCGTCTCGATGTACAAGCCGTTCCTCACCTAAGGACGACTGCCCTCTGAGCGGCGATATCACGGATTATCGCTATTTTTTAGGAGCTCCGGCTGACCGAGCGGCCCGTCCAGCAGCTTGCGCAGGATCGCGGCGAGCGTCTCGGTGTCCTCGGGGGTGAGCGGAGAGGCCAGGTGGGCCAGGTTGGCGGCGTGCTCGGTGAGCGTCTCGTCGATGGTCCGCAGGCCCTCGTCGGTCAGCCGGACGTGGAAGCTGCGCCGATCGGCGGGGTCGAGGCTGCGCTCGACCAGCCCCGCCGCCTCCAGCCGGTCGAGCCGGTTGGTCATGCCGGCCCGGGACATCATCAGCACCGCCGACAGCTCCGACGGGATCAGCGTGTACGGCGGCCCGGCCCGGCGCAGCGCCGCCAGCACGTCGAACTCCCCCTGCCGCAGCCCGCGCTCGGTGAGAACCCGGTCGACCCGCGGCTCCAGGACGCGCATCACCTGGGCAAGCCGCCCGAAAACGCCCATGGCCGTCAGGTCGAGGTCAGGCCGCTCGCGTCGCCACTCCTCGATGATCCTCTCGACCGCGTCGCCCATGACCCCGCAGTTTATTCGAGCAGGGATAGTTCACACCCGTACTAGTGCGCGACGCCCGACTCCAGCGTCGGCACCGCGCCCAGGCACTGCCCCATGACCACCAGGTACGGAGAGTTCGTGGGGCTGGGCAGCGTGAGCTCGGTGATGTTGCCGTCCGTGCGCTGCTCGGGCAGCCCCACGTCCCCGTCCCTGATGCTGAAGACGCGCTCCACCGGCGGCGCCGCGATGCCCAGCAGCTTCCTGGTCGCGTGGCGCATCCAGCGCAGCTCGCTGTTGACCCGCCGCCACGTCGCGGGAATGAGGCTGGCCGGCTCCGCCTTCGTGCCCAGCCTGAGCGTGACGCGGCCGCTCGACCCGAACGTGTCCTTCAGCACCGGGTTGACCACGAACATGCCCGCGCGCAGCACGCGCGTGCCCTGCCGGCCGCGGTTGGCCAGGCCGCCCGCGCTGATCAGCGAGGACACCTCGCAGCGCAACCCGTCGAGCGTGTCGGGGTCGAAGTCCACCGCCGGCGGCTCCTCGAACACCACCTTGTCCAGCCGCAGCCCGGCCACACCGTCGGCCACGACGTGCCCCGACACGGCCTGGCGCACCTCCTCGGAGACCCCGTCGCCCTCCATGATGTCGAGCACCTCGACGCAGATCAGCCCGTCGTCGGGGATCTCCTCCGCCGTCAGGTCGAAGGCCACCTGGGCGTGCGCCCGCCGCCCCTTGAGCAGCACGCACTGGCGCAGCCGCCCCTGGGAGCGCACCTGAACCAGGCGCGGCTGCGGGACGACCACGTCGGTCTTGCCGGCGCACCAGCCGCTCGCGGACCGCTCGTCGGTCGACAGCGACACCAGCACCCGCAGCGGGCGCCCCTGCGCCGAGACCTTGAACCCGGCCAGCCCCGAGGTCTCGAACCTGCCCACGATCGAGCTGCCCCGCTGCAGCCTGTCGGTCACCTGCAGCGCGGCGATCTGGCCGCTGCGCACGTGGACGGGCGGGATCGCGGGGAGGATCAGCTGGTCCAGCTCGGTGGCGGATCCTGGGGTGCTCATGGGGTACTCCTCGTGAATGACGACTCTTCCGGCTCGTGGAAGCTGCTCATGGGGTCTTCGTCGTGACGGACGACATCGCCGAACCGCGGGAACCGATCAAAGGTGTTCCTGATGAACGGCCCCGCCGGGTCGTGGAAGTCGAACCGCGTGAGCATGGGTTCGCGCCTGGTCCACATGCGGGCGACCGCGCTGTAGAGAGGGTCGCCGTCGCGCTCCACGTGCCACAGGTTGACGGCCAGCGCCCGCGCGTAGTCGACGCCGTACTCCCAGTGCGGCAGGAGCTGGGTGGGCACGTCCGCGCCGCAGCGACGCAGCCAGAGCCACAGGCGGGCGCGGTCGCGCTGCTCGGGCTCGAGGATGGACTCGCCCTTCTCGTGCTTGGCGATGGCCTCGTCCAGCCACAGGCGGATGTCCGACGGGTCGCGTGCCACGTACGTGCCGCCGCAGGCGCTCCCCACCGACCAGCCCGCCTGGACGACCGGGATGCCGAACGCGGGCAGGTCGCTGTCGCCGAACGTGACGCACACGTCCGCCATGCTCCACAGGAGGTTCGTGGACAGGGCGCCCGTCACGCAGCGCACGCGGGAGTGCGGGTAGCCGACGGGGTCGAGGAACAGCCAGTTCGCCGACGGGTCCGACGAGGCGAAGTCCACCGTCGACTGGAACAGCTCGGTGTCCTCCCCCGGCGTGTGGCCGAAGACCGCGATGGTCGGCCGCTTCGGGTCCAGGCCCAGGCGGGCGCAGCCGTAGTCGCGCAGCTGGCGGCGCTCGGTCTCCGTGCGGATCTGGTAGCCGCTCTTGGCCCGCCAGGCCGTCCGCTCCGCGCCCGGCCTGATCGTGTCCCGGTACGGCCAGACGTGCCGCTCGAAGAACGCGCCCACCCTGGCGGGCAGCTCCTCGCGGAAGGAGCAGGGCCCCTGGTCGGGGAAGATCGCGTACGCCTTCAGCGACCCCGTCCCGTGGACGTGCACGACCGGGATGTCCCTGGTGACGTACGGATCCGCCCGGCTGGTGACCAGGGCGGCCGGCGGCACCCGCGGCCGCCCGTCCCCCTCGGCCCCGAACATCTCCGCCAGCCTCCGCCATTCCGGCTCGACCAGCGCGAACAGCCGCGCAGAGAGCAGCTCGCAAACCGCCTTCGCGACCATGAGCGTCCGTACCACGACTCTGATGTCCTGGTCGAACGCCTCGGCCACGACGCAGCTCTCACCGCTGGGGCTCTCGCCCCAATATGTCCTCGCAGCGGCGAGCAACCGATCGAAATGCTCGCCATCTCCGACACGACGCATAAGTCCCCCCACCACGACCGGCAGGAAACAGACATTGCCAGACGGGCGGACGCCCACCCCCGCGTCAACACGCTTCTTTGCCCGCACCTGGCAGAAACTGAAGATCGTCACACGTGCCACAGGCGCCCCACCCAGCACGATCCGGCGTTACGAGGCCAGAGCCGGAAAAATCCCGCTTCCCGCGCGAACAAAACCGCCTCAAGCGGCGTCCAAGCTTTTACCGAGAGCACGTCATGGCGGGGTTTAGGATGCACCCTAATGCCACGAGGGGGAGGTTTTACCACCATGGGTTCCCGTATGTCGAGTATCGCGCGCCTGACCGGGGCGGCGGCAGCGGCTGGTGTAGTGGCCGCGGCCATCGCGCTGCCCGCGGTCGGAGGCACCGGAGCGATGTTCGTCTCGGCATCTGAGGACCTGGGCCTCAAAGCGCGGGACCTCAAGGAGCCGCCCCTCGCGGAGAAGACGACGGTGCTCGACGTCAAGGGCAAGCCGATCGCGACGTTCTACGAGGAGTACCGCGAGAACGTCAAGCTCGACGACATCGCCGAGATCATGAAGACGGCCATCATCTCGATCGAGGACTACCGCTTCTACGAGCACGGCCCGATCGACATCGAGGGCACCATCCGCGCCCTGGCCAAGAACCTCACCTCGGGCGGCATCGCCCAGGGAGGCTCGTCCATCACCCAGCAGTACGTCAAGCAGGTGCTGCTCAACTCGGCCAGCACCACCAAGGAGAAGAACGCGGCCCTCGAGGCCAGCTACGCCCGCAAGCTCAACGAGCTGCGGTACGCGATGGCGATCGAGGAGAAGTACACCAAGAACGAGATCCTCGAGAAATACCTGAACATCGCGTACTTCGGCGCCCGGGCCTACGGCATCGAGGCGGCCGCCAAGCGCTTCTTCGGAGTGAAGGCCGCCGACCTGACCCTGCCCCAGGCCGCCACCTTGGCCGGCGCCGTGCAGGACCCGCTCCAGACCGACCCCAGCCGCGGCAAGGAGTTCAAGGAGCGGCTGCTGTCCCGGCGCAACGTCGTGCTCGACCGGATGGCCGAGCTGAAGAAGATCACGCCGGAGCAGGCCACCGAGGCCAAGGCCACCAAGCTCGGCTACAAGGGCACCCCGCTGCCGGGCGGCTGCGAGGCCAGCGACTACCCGTACTTCTGCATGTACGTCCGCAACGAGATCCTCAGCAACTCGGACTTCGGCAAGACGAAGAAGGCCAGGACCCAGTTCCTCAACCGGGGCGGCCTGACCATCCAGACCACGATCGACCCGAAGATGCAGAAGGCCGCCGAGCAGGCCATCAAGAAGCACGTGCACGCCTCCGACAACCCGGTCGCCTCCGAGGCGCTCGTCCAGCCGGGCACGGGCGCGATCAAGGCCATGGCCGCCAGCCGCAAGTACGGCACCAACAAGCGCAAGAACGAGATGTCCTACAACCTCGTCGCCAACGCGGTGCACGGCGGCGGCACCGGCTTCCAGGCGGGCTCGACGTTCAAGACGTTCACCCTGCTCACCGCCCTCAAGCAGGGCATGAAGATCAATGACGGGATCTCGGTGGGCAGCGGCTACCGCGCCCCCGCCTACTGGTCGTTCAAGAACTGCAAGGGCCAGAACATGGGCGAGCCCAGCTTCACCGTCACCAACGCCGAGGGCGGCGGCGGTGGCTTCAAGTCGCTGGCCACCGGCACCTGGGGCTCGGTCAACACCTTCTTCATGGCGCTGGAGCAGAAGGTGGGCCTGTGCAACGTGGTCAAGACGGCCAAGTCACTGGGCATCGAGCGCTCCGACGGGCTGCCCCTGCAGGAGTACGAGACGTTCACGCTCGGCATCAACGAGATGGACCCGGTGACCGTGGCCAACGCGTACGCCGCGATCGGCGCGCGCGGCAAATACTGCGAGCCGATGGCCATCTCCTCGATCAAGGACCGTGACGGCAAGGTCACGAACTACAAGCCCAAGTGCAAGCAGGCGCTCGACCCGGAGGTCGCCGACGCCGCCTCCAGCATCCTTTCCGGCGTGTTCACCAAGGGCACGATGAAGGGCGTCGGCGGCATCGGCCGGCCGGCCGCCGGCAAGACCGGCACCACGGACGAGCAGTCCACCGCCTGGTTCGCCGGGTTCACCCCCGACCTCGCGGGAGCGGTCAGCATCGGCGACCCGCGCGGCGCGGTGACGCACAAGCTGAACAACATCACCATCGGCGGCCGATACTACAGCTCGGTCTTCGGGGCCTCCATCCCCGGGCCGATCTGGAAGGACACCATGCTGTCCGCGCTCAAGGGCATCCCGGCGACGGACTTCACCCCGGTGAACACCGCGCGCTTCGGCGGCTGCGGGTCGAGCTGCCAGCCCCAGCAGCCGGTGCGCCCCCAGCCGGACGACACGGACGGCGGACTCGACGAGGCGCAGATCGGCACAACGGTGACCCAATGACCGGATACGGCGAAAACAGACACGCAAATATTGCGTGATCAACGTTCGGCACAAAAACAACTGTCGGTTAACAGGGCCTCTAGCTGAGCAAATTCGGAGTGCGTCCGTACAGTGGGACGCACTCCCAGCAAAGGCCCTATTAACAGCGACGAAACATTGGTAACGTGGGAGCGCTCCCAGGATCTTTTCCGCGAGGTGCTCCATGACCGAGCAGCCCACACTGGCACAGGTGGCGGCCGCTGCAGGGGTTTCCCCCGCGACCGCATCTCGAGTCCTCACGGGCTCGGTGCGGGTCAGTACCTCGACCCGCCGGCAAGTCTACGACGCCGTGTCCCGAATGGGATACGTCCGCCAACGAGCCCCCCGGGGAACGGCCGCCAAGACCATGGCCGACGGCGTCACGGTGGTGATCTGCGACCACCTCCCACGCCTGTTCTCCGAGCCCTACTACGCACGTCTCCTGTCCGCCGCAGGAGCCGTGATCGCCGAACACGGCACCCACCTCATGGTGACCACTGTCACGCCCACGTCGTCCGTACTGCCCGTGTTGTCCGGTGCGGTGCTGATCGTGGGCGCGCGTGAGCGCCATCCGCTGGCGATCAAGTTGTCCACCTCGGGCGTCCCGGTCCGCAACATCGGCCGCCCGCCACACGACCTCAAACTCCCGTACGCCGACGTGGACAACCTCGACGGCGGCCGCCAGGCGGCGGAGCACTTCCTGTTATCCGGCCGCCGAAACGTCGCCGCCATCGGCGGGCCACCGTCCTTACCCGGCGCGCGCGACCGATTAGAGGGCCTGGTACGCACCCTGCAGGCGGCCGGCGCGCCCGACGTGCCCGTGGCCTACGGGGACTTCACCGCGGCCTCCGGCACCCACGCCATGCAGTGGCTGTTACGCCACGCCCCAGGTCTGGACGCCGTCTTCGTCGCCTCGGACCTGATGGCGGCAGGCGCGATCCAGGCACTGCGCAGGGCCGGGCGCAAGGTGCCGGCGGACGTGGCGGTGATCGGGTTCGACGACGCCCCGGTCGCCAGGCACACCGTCCCGGCTCTGACCACCATCCGCCAGCCCGTCGAGGAGCTCGCCACCGTCGCCACCCGGCTGCTCCTGACGGGGGCCGCGGGGATCGACCCCGTACTCCCTACGGAACTGGTCGTCCGTGAGTCGGCTTGAGCCGGGGGACATACTGGCCCGCAGGTATCTGTTGCTGGATCCGCTGGCCCGCGGGGGCATGTCGGTCATCTGGCGTGCCTTCGACCAGTCGCTGCACCGGATGATCGCCGTCAAGGTGCTCACCGCCTCACTTCATGCCGGCGGCTGCGAGCGCATCAGCGCCCGCAGCGAGGCGCGCGCCGCCGCCCGGTTCATCCATCCCGACTCCATCGACATCTACGACTACGGCGAGACCGTCACCACGAACGGCGGTGTCGCCGCCTACGTGGTGATGCCGCTGCTCGACGGCACGCCGCTGGCCGAGCGCATCGAGCAGGGGCCGCTGCCGTGGACCGAGGCCGCGGCCATCGCGCTTCGGCTGGCCCGGGTCCTGATGGCCGGGCACGCCCGCGGCCTGGTCCACAGGGACGTCACGGCCGAGAACGTGCTGCTCACCGCCGACGGGCCCAAGCTGCTCGACTTCGGCATCGCGGCCTGGGCCGGTGACCCCGACGACGACCGCGGCACCCCTCCCTACGTCGCCCCCGAACGGCTGCTCGGCGCGCCGACCCATCCCGCGGTCGACGTGTACGCCCTCGGCGTGCTGCTGCACGCCATGCTCACCGGGCGAACGCCGTACCCAGAGACGACGTGGGAGGAGATCGAGGCGGCGCGCAGGACGTATCCCCCGCCGCGCGTCGCCGGCGTGCCGTACTCCGTGGCCTCGCTCTGCCAGCGCTGCCTGGCGGACCGGCCGGAACGGCGGCCGACCGCGGCCGAGATCGTCTCGGCGCTCACCTCCGCGCTCGGTGCGGCGAGCCTCGGGCGGCACGTGAGACGCGGCCTCACGGTCGCCGGTTCGGCGGCCGTCGCGCTCTCGGCCCTGCTGTGGTTCCAGCAGACGGGGCTCCAGCAGCAGCAACAACCGCCACAGCAGCCGCTGCCGGAGGTGGCGGTCAAGACGTCGCCGACCGCCAGGCTGATCGAGAGCACGCCGGCCACGGCGAGCACCATCGAGCAGGCCGTGAACGGCTTCAATACGGTGCTGGAGGCCAGGACGCCGTGCGGCGCGACCGACGCCGACGTGGTGCTGGACCTCAAACAGGTGCTGCACGCCGCGGTGGGACCGCACGGCCCGTCGGTGTCGCGGACGGACAACCTGCGGCAGAAGCTGTCCGACCGCTTCGGCGAGGGACGCCTCGCGCCCGCCTGCCTGAGCGAGCTGCAGGCCAGGCTGGACGACATCGACGCCGCGCTGGACCGGGATTGAGGAGGGGTACGGCAGCACCCGCCGTACCCCTCTAAGACGCGGTCCGTACCCCTCGCAAAGCACGCCGCGTGCCACATCCCCTGATGGGAGCGCTCCCAGCGTAGCGCCTGCACCGGCTACGACCAAGATCGAATGAAACTTTCACGGCCCGTTGTCGAGGTCGTGCGGCGCGTGATTCAATGCGCAGGCCGGGCGGGCTGCTCGTGGGGCAGGTTTCCTCAGTCGTCAGCGCAAGGGAATCCCCATGAGGTTATTCAAGTCGGCGGCGATCACCGCCGTCATGGTTCTGATCACGACTGTCTTGATGGTGCCCACGCAGGCACTGGCGCACGGGGTGTCGATGTTCCCCGGCGCGAGGACGTTCCTGTGCTGGCAGGACGGCCTGCGGGAGAACGGCCAGATCATCCCCTACAACCCCGCGTGCGCGGCGGCCGTCTCGCAGAGCGGCACGACCCCGCTGTACAACTGGTTCGCGGTGCTGCGCTCCGACGGCGCCGGCCGTACCTCCGGATTCATCCCCGACGGGCAGCTGTGCAGCGGCGGCACCGGCGGCCCCTACGACTTCTCGGCCTACAACGCGGTGCGCAGCGACTGGCCGCTGACGCACCTGACCGCAGGCGCGACCATCCAGATGCGGCACAGCAACTGGGCCAAGCACCCCGGCGCCTTCAACTACTACATCACCAAGAACGGCTGGAACCCCAACGGGCCGCTGAAGTGGTCCGACCTGGAGCCGTTCGGCAGCGTCACCAACCCGCCCGACACCGGCCCCGCCGGCGCGCTCAACTACTACTACTGGAACGCCCAGCTCCCGTCCGGCAAGACCGGCCGGCACATCATCTACACGCACTGGGTCCGCGCCGACAGCAACGAGAACTTCTACAGCTGCTCCGACGTCGTCTTCGACGGCGGCAAGGGTGAGGTCACCGGCGTCGGCCCGGGCCAGAGCACACCCACCGCCACCCCGACCGTGACCCCGACCGTGACGCCCACGGCCAACCCGGGCGCCTGCACCGCCACCTGGAAGGCCACCGACACCGGCTGGGCCGGCCACTTCCAGGGCGAGGTGACCGTGAAGAACACGAGCACCTCCTCGATCAACGGCTGGACCGTCAAGTGGACCTACTCCGGCGGCCAGGGCTTCGACGGCTCGCCATGGAACGGCGTGCTGTCCGGGCAGCCGCCCAACGTGGTGGTCAAGAACGCCAACTACAACGGGCAACTCGCGCCGAACGCGACCACCACGTTCGGCTTCAACGCCACCGGTTCGATCCCCAACCCGGCCCCGGCCCTGACCTGCACCAGCCCGTGATCAAGTCACGTCGCGGGCTTGCCGCGGCACTCGTCACCCTGGCCGGCCTGACCCTGGCCGGGGTGATGTTTTTCGCCGCCCGCCAGCCGTCGTCCCAGCTGAACCAGGAGCTCGCCGCCCAGGTGACGCTCATCCTCGAGCAGTCCTCGCCCGACGAGCACCACGCGCACGGGCACGACTTCGACTCGCGCGTCGTGTGCGCCGTGGAGCCCTTCGGGTTCGATCCGCCCGACGCCACCTCCCTCGTCCAGGTGCAGTGGGTGTACGCGCACCACATGTGCGCGGTCACCGGGGCGGGCACCGACTGGGCCACCTCCGTACGGGCCGCGGGCCCGATCGCGGTGCGCGTCGGCATCCCTCCCCTGATCAGGGTGCCGGAGCCGGGCGTGGGCTATCCCGACCGCGTCAAGCGGCTCATCCCGGCCCGCTACCACGAGGCCGCCTTCGCCGAGTTCCAGGACGAATCCGCCATCGACGCCGCCCGCCAACGCTTCGCGGAGGCCGTGAAAAGCCAAGCCAAGTAAGCTCCGGCGCCTGGTCTTGGCGAGGAAGCGCCGTTGCCTGGACTGAGGAGCGCAGGGAGCGTAGCGACCGGAGCGACGAGGGAAGGCGACGGCTCGGAGCGACCGAGCCCGCCTCTGCGGAGCAGAGGCCATAGACACGCTCGGAGCGACCGAGCCCGCCTCTGCGGAGCAGAGGCCATAGACACGGACGCGGCCGGCTGGAGGTACCGGCCGCGTCCGTCCCATCCGGGCGGGATGGTGTCGTTAGGCAGGGTGGATGTTTCGCCTCACCTCCTCATACGCAGCGATACGACGGGCGGTTCAGTTGGCACATGTGTAGCCCGACGGCACGGACGTGTTGCCGCTCGGCCGGCTCGCCTGCACCCCGAAGCTCGTGCTCGCGTTGGGCGCCAGCGTGCCGTTGTAGCTCAGGTTTTTGGCCGTCACGGTCTGGCCGCTGACCGTCACCGCGGCGTTCCAGGAGCCGGTGAGCGTGTGGCCGGCCGGCAGCGTGAAGGTCACCGTCCAGCTCGACTTGGTGGAGGTGCCGGTGTTGGTCACGGTCACGGGCTGCACGACGTACCCGGTGCCCCACTGGCTCTGCACGGTGCCGGTGGCCGTGCAGCCGCCGCCGGTGCCGCCGCCGCTGAGCGTGGTGAACGACGCCGTCGGCGACGCGGCGGACTGGTTGCCGGCCGCGTCCCTGGCCTTGACGTACACCTGGTACGTGGTCGCCGGCGACAGCCCGGTCAGCGTGATCGAGTTCGTCGCGGTCGAGCCGAGCGAGGTCCCGGTCGAGGTGTAGACGTCGTAGCCGGTCACGCCCACGTTGTCCGTGGAGGCCGTCCAGGACAGGTTCGCCCCCGACGAGGTGATGCCGGACGCCGACGGGGTGCCGGGCGTGCTCGGCGGGGTCGGGTCGGTGGTGCCGCCGCCGTAGATCGAGGCCTGCCTGGAGGTGGCGGCGATGCCGTTGGCGCCGTTGAACAGCCGCCGGCCCCAATCCGTGAGCTGGGTGACGTCGAAGTTGGTGACCTGGTCGAGGTATTCGACGCCGCCGCCGTTGCCGCTCCACGACCAGCCCAGGTAGCCGAGGCCGCGGCTCACGGCCTGGGCCATGATCGTGTCCTCGTCCGGGTTGCCGTCGGAGTGGTTGAAGCCGAACTCGCCGACGATCAGCGGCAGCTCCGCGGTCTTGAACGCGTCCATGTACGCGTTGATCTCCGCGGCCGTGTCGAAGACGCCGTACATGTGGATGGAGAAGA
The DNA here is from genome assembly GCF_043496855.1 of Nonomuraea sp. JJY05. Classification (NCBI taxonomy): domain Bacteria; kingdom Bacillati; phylum Actinomycetota; class Actinomycetes; order Streptosporangiales; family Streptosporangiaceae; genus Nonomuraea; species Nonomuraea sp. JJY05. Next base: position 39,051 of record NZ_JBIEIS010000017.1, on the reverse strand, counting down.
TCGTGTTCTTGGCCGGGTCGCTGTCGAAGACCGCCCGCGCGTTGTCGCGCATGCCGAACTGCCAGTCCTGACCCCAGTTGGGCGCGTCCACCATCAGCGCGTGCTGGAAGCCGTTGCTGCGCAGCTTCTGGATCGCGGCCGTGGTCGCGGCGGCCCAGCCCGGGGTGACGGCGTTGTTGCCGATCGGCTCGTTGCCGATGTTGACGATGACGTAGTCCTCCTGGCCCACCAGGGCGGACTTGACGCTGATCCAGTAGTTGGCGGCCTGGTCGAGGGTATAGGCGCCGCTCTGCTCGCCGTAGCCGGTGGTGTCGTGGTTCTCCAGCACGCAGATGAGCTTGTTCTGCTTGCAGAGGGAGACGACGTTGGCCACGTCGGAGACGCTGTTGGCAGTCCAGCGGCCGCCGCTCAGCACGACCCGGACGGTGTTGGCCTTCAGCGACTTGATGTCCGCGAACGCCTTGGTCTGCGACGCGTACCACGTGTGCGCGTGGCTGGTGCCGCGCATGACGAAATCCTGGCCGTTGGCCTCGACGATCTTCGCACCGCTCACGTGAATGCCGACGGCTGCGTTCGCGGGGGCGACGGGGGCGACGAAGAAGGCGAGAAGGCAGGCCAGCGCGGTGATCAGTGATCTCATGTGCTGCCTTTCACTGAGCTGTGGAACCGCCCCCGCCGCTACTGCGGCGGGGGCGGGGTCTTTCACTCAGGCGGGAGTGCAGGTGATGGGGTCGGGGACGGTGGGTGTGCCGTTGGCGATGAAACCGAACGTGGCGGAGGCGCCCGGGGCGAGCGCCCCGTTGTACGCCTCGTTCTTGACGGTGACGCCGGACCCCGACTGGGTGTGCCTGCCGCCCCAGAGCTGGGTGATCTGGTTCGCCGACGTCCAGGCGACCGTCCATCCGGTGGTCGCCGAGGTGCCGTTGTTCTTCACCGTCACCTCGGCCTGGAAGGCGCCGCCCCACGAGCTCGTCACCTTGTACGTCGCCCCGCACCCGCCGGTGGGCATCGGCGTCGTGTTCGTCGTGGTGAACGCGGTGCCGTCGGACGACGCCGAGGCGTTGCCGGCCGCGTCCCGCGCCACCACGGAGGCGGTGTAGGAGGTGTTCGGGGTGAGCCCGCTCAGGCTGAAGGACGCGCTCGTGGCCGTGCCCACCTTTTGGGACCCCAGGTAGACGTCATAGCCGCTCACGCCCACGTTGTCCGTGGAGGCGGTCCAGCTCAGCTTCGCCGTCGAGCCCGTGATCTCGGAGACCGCGGGCTTGCCCGGCTTGCTGGGAGCTGTCGTGTCCTGCTCCTCCGGACCCGGGGGCTCACCCCAGATCTTGGTCGCGCCGCTGTAGAGAGTGATGTTCCCGGTGCGCACCGGCGTCGCGCCGGGCGTGGTGGGGATGTTCCGGTACGACCAGTCGTTCGCCGGGTCCCACGTGCCCGCGCTGGCGATCCTGAACTGCACCTCCCTGCGGTGCTGCGACTGCCCGGCCGGGGCGATGGCCTGCCCGGAGCAGTCGATGTTCACGTAGTACGTGGTGCCACTCGTCTGGTGCAGCGTGGGCGCCTTGCACTGCGTGTAGGCCGACGACACGGTGATCTGCGAGGCCGTCGTCGTGCCGTCGAGCGTGAAGTAGTAGCGGAACGAGCCGTCGGACAGGACCCTGGCGGGCCAGGCCGACTGGTTGCGGACGATGGCCTTGATCTCCGTGAAGTTGGTGCCCGAGGCGTTCACGCCCGCCTCGACGAAGAGCTCGGGACCGTCCGGGGTCTCCGCCACCGGGAAGTTCGCCGCGGGCGCGCCGCCGTACTCCTTGTAGAGCCGGGCCAAGGCGCTGGTGAAGCCGGCGTTGTAGTCGGTGGCGACCTCGTTCATGACGTAGTCGTCGCGCTTGTCGGTGTAGGCGTCGTTCGGGTCGGGCGGTCCGCCGACGAGCGCGCCGTACAGGGTGTGGCGGGTCTGCTCGGGGTTGGTGATCTGGTCGGTCCACGAGCCGTGCGCCGTGCGGTGGTGCGGGTTCTTGGGCGGGTTGGCGCCGAACCCGATCAGGTACGAGGAGTTGCGCGGGTTGTCACCGAGCGCGTAGTTGATCTGCCGCACCGCGAAGTCGTGGTAGCGGGCCTTGCGAGTGGCGTCGGTGATGGTGTCGCTGTGCACGAAGGCCGCGAACGAGGTGTTGGCCGCGTACCGCAGCGAGCCCCACCGGTCGAGCACGGCCTGGCCGCCCGGCGAGTACGCCACCTTCGCGCCGTTCACGCCGACCGTCCACCAGTCGAGCCAGCGGTTGGCGTCGTCCAGGTAGCGCTGCTTGCCGGTCAGCTTGTACAGCAGCACGTACGCGCCGTACGACTTGTCGTCCCACGCGATCGTCCACTTGTACGACTTGGTGGTGGTCTGCGGCTCGTTGCCGAGGTTGTCGTACCCGGTCTCGGCCTTGGCCAGGTAGGAGGCGTCGTTCGTGGCCCGGTAGAGCCAGATCGCGCCCCACACCAGCTCGTCGTTGTAGCCGCTCCACGAGTTGTAGTAGCCCTGCGCGTCGGTGATGCAGTCGGTGTACTTCTTCCTGACGGTGTCGGCGAAGGAGTACAGCTGCTTGGCGTGCGCCAGCAGCGTGTCAGCATAAGTCGGATTTGTCGGGCGGAAGACGATCGAGGAGGCGGCCATCGCCGCCGCCGTCTCGCCCGCCAGGTCCGACCCGCCGCAGGACGCGTCGATCTTGTACGCGGGCCGCGTCATCTGCATGGCCTCGGCCGGGCCCCACCAGGCGTGGTCCGTGCCGCCGTTGCCGACCTGGCCGTAGAGCACGTTCGCCGACGGGTGGGCCTTGATGAAGTAGTCGTTGACGAACTTGAGGTTGTTGAGCAGGTGCGTGAGCTGGCCGGAGTTCGCGTACGCGTCGCGGTACTCGACCGCGCCCCAGGCCAGCATGGTCGTGGAGAACGCCATCGGGAAGCCGAACTTGACGTGGTCGCCCGCGTCGTACCAGCCGCCCGTGAGGTCCACGCCGACGTCCTTGCCGTCGTTCATGCCGGAGTCGCCGCGCCAGCCGACGCGGTTCCAGCTCGGCAGGTCGCCCGACTGCTGGGCCTCGTAGAACCACAGCGCCTTCTGCAGCGCCTCACCGTACGCGAACGCCGGTGCGGCGGCGTGGGCCGCCGGCCCCGCCCCCATCGAAATGAGGGGCAGGACCAGCGACGCCACGGCGATCAGTGCTTTTCTCACGGGAAGAGCCGCCCGTACTCGGCCAGGGCGACGGCGACGTCCACCTGCGCCCAGAAACGGTGGTAGTTGAAGACCGGCGCGGGGCCCGTGCCCTTCAGGAAGGCGTCGACCTTCGGCCAGTCGGGGTCGTTCTTGTAGAAGGACCTGATCGAGATGAACGTCGAGCTGGAGTTGACCGTGTCGCCGTTGGGCATCTTGCCGCTCCAGCCGGACGGCACGTAGACCGGGTCGTCCACGCGGTTGTAGTCGGTCTTGGTCTCGGGGACCGACACGCCCTTGGCGTCACGGTTCTTCCACACGCCGTCGAGCAGTGCCTTGGCCATGTTCTTGGCCGCCGTGTTGTTCGCCTTGGCCGCGTAGTACATGAGCGCCTTGGCGTACGCGCCGGCCACGCCCACGTCGTTCGTGTAGTCGGCGATCGTCACGTGCAGGCCGGGGTTGGCCGGAGGCATCCCGGAGGGGGCGCTGAAGTCACCGACGGGCTGACCGGTCCACCGCAGCGTGGACGGGACCTGGTACGTGCCGTCCGCGTTGATCGTGGTGTTGGCCATCGCCCAGGCGACCCACTTGTCGAGCACCGCCTTGGCGTCGGTGTTGCCCGAGGCGTAGTACAGCTCGGCCACCCGCTCCATCGTCCACGCCTGGAAGCCGAACCACTGGTTCGACGGCGGGTCGTGGTAGACGGGCTGCCAGTCGTAGGTCAGGCCGTGGAACTTCGGCAGGCCGCTCGGCGGAGAGGCGTAGTGACCCTCCCAGCTGTTGGTCGCGCCACCGGCGATGGCGCCCTCGGCCGACTGCAGCCAGCCGTAGAACTGCAGCTGCCGGGTGAGGCTGGTGCTCCAGTCGGCCACGCCGGTGCTGCTCTTGGGCTTCAGCTCGGTCACGTTCGCCAGCGCCCAGGCCGCGAGCGGGTTCTGGTAGCCGGAGTGGTTGTGGCTGGAGCCGATGCGCCATGCCCAGCCGGCGCTGGTGTCGGTCGCGCCGCCCCAGGCGTAGTACCAGCTCATCAGGTAGTTGGAGGCGTCCTTGCCGGTGCCGGCCGCGCACTGCGGGCTCGTGCAGCCGGGCTTCTTGAAGTACTTGTCGTACATCGCGTAGCGCAGGTAGTCGCCCATCTTCGCGGCCTTGGCGACCGAACCGGAGATCTGCGACTCCTTGCCCTGCGCCTTGGCCCACGTCTGCGCCCAGTACGCGGCCTGCACGGCGCGCGCGTCGGCGTCGGGGGCGTTGGTGTACCTCCACTGCTTGGCGTAGGAGCTGTCCTTGATGAACAGGTCCAGGAACCCGTTGGGGCCGCCGTGCTTGAAGGTGTCGCAGGACGGCTGCGGGATCGTCTCGAAGACCGACTCCTCCGGGCCGCGCTGGTAGGTGTTGATGTAGGCGGGCTTGGTGGTGCCGTCGCCGCAGCGGCCGAAGCCGTAGGTGTTGTCGACGTCGAGCAGCCAGTGCATGCCGTAGATGTCGCGGGTGCCGTACGCGCTCTGCAGCTCGTTCGCGATCGGGTCGACGCCGGGCGTGACGCCGGAGTCGAGCGCGGTCGGGTAGTTGCTGATCTGGTTCCACTCCGGCGCGTACGTGGCCGGCTTGTTCGGCGTGTAGAAGGAGTTCGTCGGCTGGTCGGCCGTGGCCGGGATGATGTACTTCTCCATCGAGGCCCACGCGTTGTTGAACTTCGACCAGTCGCCGGTGACCTGCCCGTAGACCGCCTCCAGCCACAGGTAGTAGCTGTAGGCCTCGGACGTGGTCTCGTGCCCGTGGTCCGGTGCCTCGACCATGAACGTCTCGACCGAGTGGTACGGCACGCCCTCGGGCGAGAAGTAGCCGTTGGCCGGGTCGTGGAGCTCGTTGTACATCTCGACGAAGCGCTGGACGTAGGGGTTGTTGCCGCCGACGTCGTCGTCCGCCTCGCTGGCGGTGACGTCGACCGCGGTGTAGCCGGTGGCGCTCACCCGGAACACGCCGTTGCCGGCGGTGGTGTCGCTGTCGTTGGCCGCCGCGAGCGTGACGTTCTGCGCCGTGTTCCAGTTGGCCGGCGTGAAGATCAGGCTGGCGCCGCTCGAGACGGTCAGGTCGGTGTCACCGCTGGTGCGTGACGTGGTGACGGTCACGTTGGCCGAGGGCGCCTGCGACAGCTTCACGCTGAAGCTCGCGGTCCCCGCCTCCGGCACGGACAGGCTCGTCGGGCTCACCACGAGCGCGGGACCCGTGTTCGGGGAGACCGTGATCCCGACCGGCGCCGAGGTGGTGGTCAGGCCGCCGTTGTCGGTGGCCCGCGCGGTGATCGAGTAGCTGCCGGCCGCCACGTTCGTCCAGCTGTAGCTGTACGGCGCCGAGGTGTCGGTGCCCAGCAGCGTGGAGCCCTGGTAGAAGTCGACCTTCGAGACCGTGCCGTCGGAGTCGGACGCGTTCGCCGCGATCGGCACGGTGGCCGGGGCGGTGAACGTCTGCCCCGGCGTCGGTGAGGTCAGCGCCACCGTGGGCGCGACGTTGGAGCCGCCGCAGGTGACCCCGTTCACGGTGAACGTGGTCGGGCTCGGGTTGCTGCCGGTCCAGCTGCCGTTGAAGCCGATGGACACGGACGCGCCGGTGCCCAGGCTGCCGTTGTAGGACATGTTGGTGCCCGTGACGCGCGTGCCCGACTGGCTCCAGTTGGCGCCCCAGCCCGTCGGGGTGTACTTCTGACCCGTGGTCGGGAAGTCGAAGCCCAGGTTCCACGACGTGATGGGGTCACCGGTGTTCTTCAACGTGATGCTCGCGGTGAAACCGCCCTGGCCGGGGCTGCTCGTCCACGAGTTGGCCGTGTACGTCACGTCGCACGCCACGGCCGCCTGCGCGGGTCCGGCCGACACGGCCGAGGTCACACCCGCCACAAGGACAAGGGTCGCGGCCACCGCCAGCCGCCGCGATAAGCGGGAGAGAAGGGAAGGAGGTCTGTACTTCACGGGGTCTCCATGGGAGTAGAGGAGTGGGAGCGCTCCCAAACGGGATTGTGGGTGCCCCAACGCGTATGTCAACGGAATGGCGGTTCGGTAACCCCCGTGTTTCCTCTCACCAGGGTGCCCGGGATGAAAGTTTCATCCGCGTTCCGGGGCATTCAACGAGCATGCGGGGTGGCGGACACCTCCGCGAGGATCGCCCTCTGTACACGGATGGAACCACGGCAGACCATGGGAGCGCTCCCAGCCCTCTAACACTGGAGATGATCGCTCGTGAGACTCCAACGCGGCCTCCGCAAATGGGCCGTGACCGTGACCGCCGCGAGTGTCGCGGCCTTAGGGCTCGTCGCCGGCCAGAGCACGGCCGCCAACGCCGCCGTCGCCTGCGACGTGACCTACTCTGCCAACTCGTGGACGAGCAGCCCCGGCCAGGGCGGTTTCACCGCGAACATCACGTTGAAGAACACCGGTGACCCCATCACGTCGTGGAACCTGGGCTTCGACTTCCCGACCACGGGTCAGAAGTACACCCCGACGGGCTGGGGGGCCAACTGGAGCCAGTCGGGCACGCGGGTGACCGGGACGAACATGTCGTACAACGGCAGCCTGAGCACCGGCGGCTCGGTCTCCATCGGCTTCAACGGCAGCTGGACCGGCAGCAACCCGAGCCCGACCACGTTCACCGTGAACGGGGTCACCTGCGGCGGCGGCAACCCGGCCACCCCGTCGGTGGTCACCTCGGCCAGCTCGGTCGCGGTGAACGAGGGCGGCACGGCCACGTTCACGGCCAAGCTCTCCTCCGCGCCGTCCGCCAACGTGACCGTCACCACGACGCGGGCCAGCGGTGACACGGACCTGTCCGTCAGCTCGGGCGGCTCGCTGACCTTCACCCCGTCCAACTGGAACACCGCCCAGACCGTCACCCTGGCCGCGGCCCAGGACTCCGACACGACCGCGGGCACCGCCTCCTTCACCGTCGGCGGCACCGGCGTCACCCCGGCCACGGTCTCGGCCACCGAGGTGGACGACGACGCCGTGGTGGAGCAGTCGATCATCGTGACGCCGACCGCGGTGACCGTGCCCGAAGGCGCCAGCGCCACGTACACCGTGCGCCTGGCCGCCGCGCCGACCTCGAACGTGACCGTCACCTCGACGGCGGGCACCGGCGACACCAACATCACCGTCTCCAGCGGCGGCAGCCTCACCTTCACGCCGTCCAACTGGAACACCCCGCAGACGGTCACCCTGGCCGCCTCCGAGGACTCCGACACGGCCAACGGCAGCCGCACGATCACCGTCACCTCGACCGGTCTGACCTCCAGGACGGTCACCGCCACCGAGGCCGACAACGACGGCGGCACCCCCGGCGGCCACGTCGAGAACCCGTACGCCGGCGCCACCGGCTACGTCAACCCCGACTGGAAGGCCAAGGCCCAGGCCGAGCCCGGCGGCTCCGCGGTGGCCAACACCTCCACCGCCGTCTGGATGGACCGCATCGCGGCCATCGCCGGCTCCTCCTCCGTCATGGGCCTGCGCGCCCACCTGGACGAGGCCGTCAGGCAGGACGCCGCCAACGGCTCCACGCCGCTGACCGTCCAGTTCGTCATCTACGACCTGCCCAACCGCGACTGCTCGGCGCTGGCCTCCAACGGCGAGCTGCTCGTCGCCGAGAACGGGCTCAACCGCTACAAGACCGAGTACATCGACCCGATCGCGGCGATCATGAGCGACTCCGCGTACTCGAACCTGCGCATCGTCACGATCATCGAGCCCGACTCGCTGCCCAACCTGGTCACCAACCTCAGCTTCCCCAAGTGCGCCGAGGCCAACTCGACCGGCGCCTACGTCGACGGCGTCCGCTACGCGCTCAACAAGCTGCACGCCATCACCAACGTCTACACCTACATCGACGCCGCCCACCACGCCTGGCTCGGCTGGGACTCGAACTTCAACCCGACGGTCAATCTCTTCTACAACACCGTGGCCGGCGCCACCGCCGGTGTGGACAGCGTGGACGGCTTCATCGTCAACACCGCCAACTACGGCGCGACCACCGAGCCGTACTTCACCATCAACACGATGGTGAACAACACCTCGGTCCGGCAGTCCAAGTGGATCGACTGGAACTGGTACGTCGACGAGCAGTCGTTCGCCACCGCCCTGCGCAGCGCCCTCATCTCCAAGGGCTTCAGGAACGGGCTCGGCATGCTGATCGACACCTCGCGCAACGGCTGGGGCGGCACCGCCCGCCCGAGCGGGCCGAGCACCTCGACCAACGTGGACGAGTTCGTCAACCAGTCGCGTACGGACCGTCGCATCCACGCCGGCAACTGGTGCAACCAGAGCGGTGCCGGTCTGGGCGCGCGGCCGACCGCCAGCCCGGCGGCCGGGTTCGACGCCTACGTCTGGATCAAGCCTCCGGGCGAGTCGGACGGCGCCAGCTCGGACATCCCGAACGACGAGGGCAAGAAGTTCGACCGGATGTGCGACCCGACTTACCACGGCAACAGCCTCAACGGCAACAACCTGAGCGGCGCGCTGCCCAACTCGCCACTGTCGGGACGCTGGTTCTCGGCGCAGTTCCAGGAGCTGCTGAGGAACGCCTACCCGCCCGTCAACTGACGACAGTCAGGGCCGGGGACCATCGCCCCCGGCATGAGCCCGAGGGACCCGCCTGACCCGGGTCTCTCGGAGGGACCCGCCTGACCCGGGTCCCTCGAACACCAGAAGGGGCCCCGTCCGCGGGGCCCCTTCACCTACTTCTGAGCCCTGCGCCACTCCGAGACGATCTTGTCGACGTCGAACGGCATCAGGTTGAGCGGCGGGCCGGACAGCCCCGTCCTGATCGCGTCGCGGATCTTCTGGTTGATCTCGTCGAGGATCCGCCGCACCTCGGTCTCCGACCTGGCCCCGCGCGCGTCGGCCAGCGCCTCCTCCGCCTGCTTGCGCAGCGCGAGGGTGGGCGGCAGGGGCATCGACAGCCCCTCGCTCTCGATCTTCTGCTTGATCCACCACATGTCGTCGTGCGGCCGGTCCGGCAGCGGCTCCCCGGCCCCCGGTAGGTCGTCGAACTCGCCGCGCTCCTGCGCCTCCCGGATCTGCCGGTCGATCCAGCTCTCGAACGGCATGCCCACGGGTTTGCGCTCGGTCAAGACGGCCTCCTCAGGCCAGGTTGTGACTCGGGGTCAGCGGGCCACGCCAGCCGAGCATGGCCTCGGTCATGCGTACGGACGCGACCGTGGCGGCCACGTCATGCACCCGCAGGATGCGGGCGCCCTTGACGATCGAGAAGACGTTGGCGGCGATCGTGCCCTCCGTCCGCTCCCCCTGGGGCCGGTCGAGCGTCTCGCCGATGAAATCCTTGTTGGACAGGGCCACCAGCGTCGGGTAGCCGATCGCGGTGATCTCCTCCAGCCGCCGGGTGAGCTCGAGGGAGTGGAAGGTGTTCTTGTTCAGGTCGTGGCCGGGGTCGATGATGATCCTGTCAGGGGCGATCCCGGCCTCCAGCGCGTACTGGACCCGCTCGCGCAGATAGCCGGCCACCTCGGAGACGACGTCCTGGTAGCTCGGCCGGAAGACGCGCCTGCCCGGGCCGCCGAGGCTGTGCGTGACGATCACGCTGACGCCGGACTTGGCGGCGAACTCCGCCATCCCGGGCTCGCGCAGGCCGTTGGTGTCGTTGATCACGTCCGCGCCCGCCTCGACCGCCGCCCGCGCCACCTCGGGCCGGTGGGTGTCGACGGAGATGACGGCGTCGGTGGCCTTCCTGACCTCGGCGATGACCGGGGCGACCCGGTCGATCTCCTCGTCCGGGCCGATCTGCGCCTGAGCCGCGCTGAAGGCGAACCCGCCGATGTCCACCCAGTCGGCCCCGTCGTCCACGGCCCGGCACGCGGCCGCCACGGCGCTGTCGAGCTCGAACGTACGACCCTGGTCGTGGAAGGAGTTGGGCGTCCTGTTGACGATGGCCATGATGGCGACCTGGCGCGCGAAGTCGAACTCCCGCCGCCCGATGCGCCGGACGGGCGAGATGATCCCGGGGGAAAGCGCTTCGCCGCTCACGTAGTGAGCCTACCTGCCCCTCAACCGCCCGGGGCGGAGCGGGGGTCAGGCGGTGAAGCGGCCGAAGGGGCGGCAGCCGGCCATCACGCGGGTGCGTTTCATGGCCTCGTGGGTCGCGCGATCGGGCCCGCTCGGCAGCCGCATCGTGAGCAGGACCGTCGTCCCCTCAGGACCGGTGTCGAAGTCGGCCGTGTCGCACAGCCGGCGGATGAGGTAGATCCCCCTGCCGCCCTGGGCGAGGTCGAGCGGGCTGGTGCTGCCGTTGACGTACCCGTCGGGGATGCCCACCCCCTCGTCGGACGTCTCCGAGCGGATGACGCCGTTCACTGTCCACAGCTTGAAGTACCCATGCCCGCCCCCGTGCTCCACGGCGTTGACGACGCTCTCGTGCACGGCCAGGACGAAGTCGTCCAGCCGAGGGCTGCTCAGCCCGCAGCCCCTGGCGTACTCGGCCACGGCGCGGCGCAGCCTGGTGACGTCGTCGAGGGTGAAGGGCTGGGCCATCAGGGTCCGCATGCGCTCCCTCCGTGTCGTCCGACAGGGCGGCTTTCGCGCTTCAGGACCTCGCGCCGTGTGTCACGTTCCCCCGGAGGAGACGACTTACACCCCGGACGTCCCACCGACGCCGGCGGCGAGCTCCTTGACGCGGCCTACGGGACCGCCGTCGGGGGCCAGCGGCGCGGTGTCCATGCCGGCCCCGTCGTGCAGCCCCTCGAACAGCTCCCGCATGGCCTCCCACGACGGGTGCCGCGGCGTCCACCCCAGCACGTCCCTGGCGCGGTCGGTCTTCATGATCGGGGCCCGCAGGACGAGGTCCAGCAGGCCGGGCGCGGCCGGCAGGAGCCGCATGTGCCAGGCCGCCGCCATGACCGTCCTGGCCACGGTGGGCGAGACCGGCACCGTACGGGTGCCGAGCAGCTTGGCCAGGTCGGGCGGGTCGAGCACGGGCGCGGCGGCGAGGTTGAACGCGCCCCGCACCTCCTTGGTGACGGCCAGCCGGTACGCCTGCGCCGCGTCCTCCGCGTGCAGCGCCTGCAGCCGCAGGCCCGGGATGTCCGGCACGAACGGGACCCGCCCCTCCTTGATCAGCCATCCCGGCACGAACGGCCCGCCGAACAGCCTGCGCTGCTCGGTGGCGGCCACCCGCTGGAAGATGAACCCCGGCCGCATCCGCACCACCCGGATGCTCGGGTGATCGTGCTCGAAGACGTCGAGCACCCGCTCGACGTACGCCTTCTCCCGCCCGTACGCGGCCCCGGGCCAGCCGTGCGTGGGCCAGCTCTCGTCCACCGCCCGGTCCTTGGGCCCGGGTGAGTACGCGCCCACGGAAGAGGCGTGGACGAGCGCGGGCACTCCCGCCTCGGCGACGGCGCGGAAGACGCGCATGCTGCCGAGCACGTTCGCCCGCCAGGTCGTCGCCGGGTCCCTGGTGGGCTGGAACAGCCACGCGAGATGGACGACGGCGTCCGCCCCGTCGAAGATCCGTGTCAGATCCCCGGTCGCGACGTCCGCCTGCCGCCAGTCGGTGCGGTCGATCCGCCACCCGGGCAGCCGACGGGCGACCCCGACGATCGAGGTCACGCCGTCGTCGGCGGCCAGCGCACGCACCACGCTGGTGCCGACGTTCCCGGTTGCCCCCACCACGACGACTCTCATGGGTGCTTCGCTGCCCGCCGATCGGGCAGCGAAACCCCTATGACCTGCCAGATTATGGCTGGAGCAGGATCTTGACGGCTCCGTCGGACTTCTTCTGGAACATCTCGTACGCCATGGGCGCCTGTTCCAGGGGCATCCGATGGGTGGCGAGGTCCATCACTCCGAGCGGATCGGACTCGTCGGTCACCAGCGGCATCAACGCGCTGGTCCACCGCCGGACATGGGCCTGCCCCATCCGCATCGTGATGCCTTTGTCGAACATGCGCAGCATGGGCATGGGGTCCGTCATGCCCCCGTAAGTGCCGATGACGGAGATGACGCCGCCCCGCCGTACGCAGTCGATGGCCTGGTTGAGCGCGGAGAGGCGGTCGACGCCCGTGTGCGACATGAGCGGCGCGGCCACCGCGCCCGGCAGCATCGTGGTGAGCGTCTGCGCGAGTTTGGCGGCCGGGGAGCCGTGGGCCTCCATGCCGACCGCGTCGATGACGGAGTCCGTCCCCCGCCCGGAGGTCCGCAGGCGGACCTCCTCGGGGACGTCGGTGATCTCGCTCGCGTCGATGACCTCGGCTCCGTGGCGGCGGGCCATCTCCAGGCGCTGCGTGACACCGTCCACGCCGATCACCCGGTAGCCGAGGTGGCGGGCGATGCGGCAGCACATCTGGCCGATCGGGCCGAGGCCGAAGACCGTGACGCTGCCGCCCTCGGGCAGCTCCGCGTACTCGACGGCCTGCCAGGCGGTCGGCAGCACGTCGGACAGGTAGATGAAGCGCTCGTCCGGTGGCCCCTCGGGCACCTTGATCGGGCCGAACTGCGCCTCGGGCACCCGCAGGTACTGGGCCTGCCCGCCGGGCACCTGGCCGTAGAGCTTGGTGTAGCCGTACAGGGCCGCTCCCGTGCCGTGCTCGCGCAGCTGCGTGGTCTCGCACTGCGCGTAGAGCTGCATGCCGCACATGTGGCAGTGCCCGCAGGAGATGTTGAACGGGATGACCACGCGGTCGCCCGGCTTGATGTTCTCGATCGCGGAGCCGACCTCTTCGACGACGCCCATGGGCTCGTGCCCGAGAATGTCGCCCTCGGCCATGAACGGCCCCAGCACCTCGTACAGGTGCAGGTCGGAGCCGCAGATCCCGGCGCTGGTGACCCTGATGACCGCGTCGTTGGGCTCCTTGATGACCGGGTCGGGAACCTCCTCGACCCGTACGTCGCGCTTGCCGTGCCAGGTGACTGCCTTCATGGTGTCTCCTTACGGAATGGGCACAAATGCCGCATACCCCTGCATAAGCCCTCAAACCGGCGGCTGCTCTTGGCAGCCTCCCGACACGCCTGGATCGCGGCAAAGGGCGAAGGCTCCATGCCAAAGTGCTTTACACGCTCCGTATTGGGTGAGTAACTATTGGTAGCTGACGCCTGACAGAAGGAGCCGCGCGCATGCCGGTGAGCTTCACTCAGCACAACGTTGGATCACGCATCGACCGCCGCCTGGCCGGTTTCCTCGAGACCTGGCGCGCTCCCGTCGACGACCCCGACGTCGAGGCGGCGTACCAGCTGCTCACCGACTTCGTCCTCAACGGCGGCAAGCGCATCAGGCCGCAGCTGTGCTACTGGGGCTGGCGGGGCGCCGGCGGGGGTGACGGCGAGGAGATCATCACCGCCGCCGCGTCCTTGGAGCTGTGCCACGCCGGCCTGCTCATCCACGACGACATCATGGACGGCAGCGAGCTGCGGCGCGGCCGGGCCACCGTGCACAGGAGCCTGGCCGGGCTGCACCGCGGCCCGGGCTCGGACGCGTTCGGGCAGGCGGGCGGCATCCTGCTCGGCACGCTGAGCCTGGCCTGGTCCGACACCATGCTGTCGTCGTGCGGCGTGGAGCCGCACCGGCTGCGGGCCGCGCACCACGTGTTCGACACCATGCGCACCGAGGTCATCAGCGGCCAGTACCTCGACGTCCTGGCCCAGCTCCGCTCGGGCGCGAGCGTGGACGAGGCGCTCACCGTGATCCGGTTCAAGACCGCCAAGTACACCGTCGAGCGGCCGCTGCAGATCGGTGGCGCGCTGGCCGGGGCCTCGATGGAGCTGCTGGAGTCCTACTCGCGCTTCGGCCTGCCGCTGGGCGAGGCCTTCCAGCTGCGCGACGACGTGCTCGGCACGTTCGGCCAGGAGTCGGAGACCGGCAAGTCGGCCCTGGACGACCTGCGCGAGGGCAAGCACACCGTGCTCGTCGCGCACGCCGTACGGCGGGCCACGCCCGCCCAGCTCGCCCATCTCAGGAGCTGGCACGGCAACCCGGAGCTGACCGAGGAGCGCGCCGAGGAGGTGCGGCAGATCCTGCGCGACACAGGAGCGCTGGCCGAGGTCGAGGAAATGATCGAAGACCGCGTGCGCGAGGCCGTGACGGCGCTGGCCGCGGCGCGGATGGAGCCGGAGGCGGCCAGAGCGCTGGCCGTGCTGGCCGACCAGCTCGCGCACCGCACCAAGTAGGGGGTTCCCCGATGGGACAGGTACTTCTCGCGGCCCCGCGCGGCTTCTGCGCGGGCGTCGAGCGTGCGATCAGCACCGTCGAAGAGGCGTTGAGCCGCTTCGGTCCGCCGGTCTACGTGCGCAAACAGATCGTCCACAACACGTACGTGGTCGACGACCTCACCCGGCGCGGCGCGATCTTCGTCGAGGAGCTCGACGAGGTCCCCGACGGCTCGCTGGTCGTCTTCTCCGCCCACGGCGTCGCCCCGGCGGTGAAGGACGAGGCGGGGCTGCGCGGCCTGCGGACGATCGACGCCACCTGCCCGCTGGTCACCAAGGTCCACAAAGAGGCCGTACGGATGGCCGGGGCGGGCTACGAGATCGTGCTCATCGGCCACGCCGAGCACGAGGAGGTCGAGGGCACGTTCGGCGAGGCCCCCGACCGCATCCACGTCGTGGACCCGGCCAGGCCCGACGAGGTGACGGCGAGCGGCTCGCGCCCGATGAGCTGGCTGTCGCAGACCACGCTGGCCGTCGACGAGACCATGCAGGCCGTCGCCGAGCTGCGCAAACGCTTCCCCCAGCTGGTCGACCCGCCCAGCGACGACATCTGCTACGCCAGCCAGAACCGCCAGGAGGCGATCGCCAGGATCGCCCCGCGGTGCGAGCTGGTCATCGTCGTCGGCTCCGCCAACTCGTCCAACTCGCGGCGGCTGGTCGAAGTGGCCCTCGGCGCGGGCGCGGGCGCGGCGTACCTGGTCGACCGGGCCGCCGACGCCGACGAGCGCTGGCTCGACGGCGTGCGGACCGTCGGGGTCAGCTCCGGCGCCTCCGTCCCCGAGCGGCTGGTCGTGGACCTGCTCGGCTGGCTCGCCGCCCACGGATACGACGACGTGGAGCCGGTGACCGTGACCGAGGAGACCCTCACGTTCTCCCTGCCGCTCGAAATCCGATCCACCCGCAACCCCGGCTAGGTCCCAAACCCAGATTGGTGGTGCAGCACGATGACCGAAACGACGAACCCGACCACACCCGAGGCCGTCAACGGCAACGGACAGCTCAGCCTCAGCACCGAGGCCGCCAGACAGCTCTCGACCACGACCAAGACGGCGCCGCAGATGCAGGAGATCACCTCCCGCTGGCTGCTGCGGCTGTTGCCGTGGGTGCAGTGCTCGGGCGGTGTGTTCAGGGTCAACCGGCGGCTGACGTACGAGCTGGGTGACGGTCGCATCACGTTCAGCACGACCGGTTCGGACGTGCGGGTCATCCCTGCGGAGCTGACCGAGCTGCCCATGCTGCGCGGCTTCGACGACATGGAGGTGCTGGGGGCGCTGGCCGACCGCTTCGCCCAGCGTGAGGTGGAGGCGGGCGAGGAGATCGTCTCCGAGGGCCGCCCCGTTGACCGGCTGGTGCTGATCGCCCACGGCCGGGTGGCCAAGGTGAGCCGCGGCGCGTACGGCGACGAGCAGAACCTCGGCGTCCTGGCCGACGGCGACCATCTCGGTGAGGCGACGCTGACGGAGGGCGGCCGTTTCGACTTCACCGCGCGGGCCAAGACCAAGACCACCGTTCTCACGCTGTCCCGGCAGGACTTCGAGCAGCTCGTCGAGCAGGCGCCCGGCCTGCGCGAGCACCTGGACCGGTGGCTTTCCGCGAGCGGGGAGCACGCCCACAACGACTACGGCGAGGCCGCGATCGACATGGCGGCCGGCCACAGTGGCGAGCCCGTGCTGCCCGGCACGTTCGTGGACTATGAGCAGAGCCCCCGCGAATATGAGCTGAGTGTGGCGCAGACGGTCCTGCGGGTGCACACCCGGGTCTCCGACCTGTACAACCAGCCGATGAGCCAGCTCGACCAGCAGCTCCGCCTCACCATCGAGGCCCTGCGCGAGCGGCAGGAACACGAGATGATCAACAACAAGGAGTTCGGCCTGCTCCACAACGCCGACTTCAGCCAGCGCATCCGCACCCGCTCCGGCCGCCCCACCCCCGACGACCTCGACGACCTGCTGGCCACCGTGTGGAAGGACCCGGCGTTCTTCCTGGCGCACCCGCAGGCCATCGCGGCCTTCGGCCGGGAGTGCAGCAAGCGCGGCGTCTACCCGCAGTCCATCGAGGCCTTCGGGCACAAGGTGCCGGCCTGGCGGGGCATCCCGATCTTCCCGTGCAACAAGATCCCGGTCTCCTCCACGTACACGACCTCGTTCCTGCTCATGCGTACCGGCCAGGAGAACCAGGGCGTCGTCGGCCTGCACCAGACCGGCATCCCCGACGAGTACCAGCCGAGCCTGTCGGTCCGGTTCATGAACATCAACGAGAAGGCGGTCATCTCCTACCTCGTGAGCGCGTACTACTCGCTGGCGGTGCTCGTGCCTGACGCGCTCGGCGTGCTGGAGGACGTCGAGGTCGGCAGGAACGGCTGAGCGAGAGACCGGACGGCCGGCACCGCCTGCGCGCGGTGCCGGCCGAGTACTTACCTGAGGGAGTTGCCATGAGCCAGCCGTTCGAACTGCCGGACTTCTACATGCCGTATCCGGCGCGGCTGAACCCGCATCTCGAAGAGGCTCGCGCGCACTCCAGGCAGTGGGCGCGCGAGCTGGGCATGTCCGAAGGCTCCGGCATCTGGGAGGAGGCCGATCTCGACGCCCACGACTACGCGCTGCTGTGCTCGTACACGCATCCCGACTGCGACGCCGTCGAGCTCTGCCTGATCACCGACTGGTACGTGTGGGTCTTCTTCTTCGACGACCACTTCCTGGAGGTCTTCAAGCGCACCGGCGACCTGGCGGGCGGCAAGGCCTACCTCGACCGGATCGCCCGGTTCATGCCGATGGGCGATGACCTGACCATGCCCGAGCCGACCAACCCGGTCGAGGCGGGCCTGGCCGACCTGTGGGTGCGTACGGTGCCCAGCAGGTCCGCGGACTGGCGGGCGCGCTTCGCCGAGAGCACCAGACACCTGCTGAACGAGTCCCTCTGGGAGCTGGCCAACATCAACCGGGGGCGGGTGGCCAACCCGGTCGAGTACATCGAGATGCGCCGCAAGGTCGGCGGGGCTCCCTGGTCGGCCGGGCTCGTCGAGCACGCGGTGGGCGCCGAGGTGCCCGCCCGCCTCGCCGGGACGCGGCCGCTGCGGGTGCTGAAGGACGCCTTCTCGGACGCGGTCCACCTGCGTAACGACCTGTTCTCCTACGAGCGGGAGGTCGGCGACGAGGGTGAGCTGAGCAACGGCGTGCTGGTGCTGGAGAGGTTCCTGGGGTGCGGCACGCAGGAGGCCGCGGACGCGGTCAACGACCTGCTGACCTCGCGGCTGCAGCAGTTCGAGCACACGGCGCTGGGCGAGCTGGGCCCGCTGTTCGTGGAGTACGGCGTCGACCCGCTCACCGCGGCCGGCGTGCTGGCCTACGTCAAGGGGCTGCAGGACTGGCAGTCGGGCGGGCACGAGTGGCACCTGCGCTCCAGCCGGTACATGAACCGGCGGGTCGCCGCCCGCAAGCCGCTCGGCATGCCGTCGATCGTCAACCTGCTGGGGGCCAAGCGGCTGCGTACCTTCACGTACATGCCGTACCAGCGGGTGGGGCCCTCGCGGATCCCCGACCTGCGCATGCCCTTCCAGGTGCGGCTGTCACCCCATCTCGACGCCGCCCGGCGCAACACCGTGGCCTGGTGCGGGGAGATGGGGATGCTCGACTCGAGCGTGTGGGACGAGGGCCGGCTGGTCGACCTCGACCTGCCTCTGTGCGTCGCGGGCATGCATCCCGACGGCAGTCCCGAGGAGCTGGATTTGGGGTCGTACTGGATGGCGTGGGGCACGTACGCGGACGACTACTTCCCGGCCGTCTTCGGCCGGTCACGCAACCTCGCGGCGGCCAGGATCGCGGTGGAGCGCTTCTCGGCGTTCATGCCGCTGGACGGCTCGCCCGCGCCGCCGCCCGCGAGCGTCCTGGAGCGGGGCCTGGCCGATGTCTGGGCGCGTACGGTGGGGCCGATGCCGCCGGAGGGGCGCCGCGAGCTGCGCGAGGCGGTCGAGAGCACGTGCCTCGCCTGGCTGTGGGAGCTGGGCAACCAGTTCGCCAACCGCATCCCCGACCCCGTCGACTTCATAGAGATGCGCAGGCAGGCCGCCGGCAGCGATCTGACCATGGGTTTCACCCGGCTACGGCACGGCCGGCGGCTCCCCCGTGAGCTGCGCGAGAGCGGGCCGATCCGGTCGCTGGAGAACACCGTCGCCGACTGCGGGACGCTGATCAACGACGTCTTCTCCTACCAGAAGGAGATCGAGTTCGAGGGGGACCTGCACAACGGCATCCTGGTGGTGCAGCACTTCTTCGACTGTGACTATCCGACGGCGCTCGGCATCGTGACCGACCTGCTGGACTCGCGGATGGGCCAGTTCCAGCACATCGTCGAGCAGGAGCTGCCGGTCTTGTCCGAGGACCTCGGCCTCGACGCGGACGCCCGGCAGGACCTCGACGCGTTCGTGGACGGGCTGCGCAACTGGGTGGCCGGGGTGTTCCACTGGCACCACAACTGCTCCCGGTTCGACGAGGACTCGCTGCGCCGCCACAACCGGGTGCCCGAGCGGCGGCTGGGCGGGCCGACGGGCCTCGGCACCTCGGGGGCCTACGCGGGCAGGTGATGGGCACGGGGCTCGTAGAACCAGCCCATCATGCGGAGCAGCCGGCGCTGGTACGGCGTGACGTTGTGCAGGCGGATCCACCGTTCCGCGGGCGGCAGCGTGGGCATGACGAGCACCCGCAGGCCGGAGACGTCGATGAAGGTCAGCTCGCCGGTGTCGACGACGATGTACGCGCCCTGGCGGCAACCCTCCAGGGCGCCGGCCACCGCGGGACTGTTGGAGGCGTCGATCTCGCCGACCAGCGCGACAGACGGCGGTCCGGGCGCCGCGCGCACCGTGATCGTCAGCTGCCCATCCTGGTAGAGCAACCGCTCTTGGACGCTCACGCTCTTCGCCCCCCAACACGCACGCTCTGGGGGTGTAATCCTGCTCTGGCAAATAACCAAAACCCAGGTTACACGAAGTATGTTTGGCTATGTAATTTTCGCCGGAAAATGACCGGATTGCGGGGAAATTATGAAGGGCACGGCATGGCCGTGCCCTTCACTGCTGCGGATGATCCGACTCGGACGGTGCTTCGCCGGCCCGGGAGCGCTCCGGCAAGGTGCCGCCACGGGGCCGTGGCTACCTGAGCGCCCTCACGTCAGGCGTGCGCGCTCAGTTGTTGTCGCCCACGTTGGACTGGTTGTTGAGCAGGTTGATGTCGAGGTCCTGCAGGTGACCGATGGTCGCGGCGTCGATGTACTTCACGGAGTCGTTGAGGACGTCGTTGGCCAGCGTGAGGTCGTCGAGCAGGCTCAGCTGGCTGAGGATCTGCTGCTTCTTGTTGAACGCGTTGGGGCCGACGTCGGCGGAGGCGCTCGTTGCCGAGAACCCGAGCAGGCAACCCGCGATCGCTGCACCAGCGAGAATGCGACGCATCATTTCTTGTTTCTCCTTCGTCGGAATTGGCGCGGGATGCGCGTCATCGTGAATCACTCGCACCGGGCTGCGAGATTCCAGGAATAACATTCTCGCGACGCCTCGACGGGCCGCAACCCGACTGTGCTAAGCCGGAGTCAAATACGCGCAGCATTTCCTTGATTGTTGATCATGGATCGTCCGGATATATACGACTAGCTCGGATTTGCCCTGGGGTGGTGTGGGGGCAGTTTTTCAGCTTATGGCCATACGGACACCCCGTATGGCCAAAGTCCGTTTTATCGCCATAGAGAAGGAGGAATGTTATCGGGTGAACGGGCCGGCGGAGGCGCGTCGACGGGAGCGCTGAATATGTCATGAATGGAACACGGCGACTGCTGCCAATAGCACTCGCAGCGGCGATTCTGTGCGCCGTTCCGGCCATTCCCGCGGTGGCCCGGCGATCGGCGGGCGGATCGATCGCGGTACGTGCGGCGATAGAGATGATCGGCGTCCCGTACTCGTGGGGCGGCGGCGGGGTGAACGGTCCCGGGCTCGGCACCGGAAGAGGCGCCAAGACGTGGGGATTCGACTGTTCCGGGCTCACGGAATACGCGTGGGCGCGGGCGGGGGTGTCGATCGGCTCGACCACGCGGGAGCAGTGGCGCTCCGGGATCCGGATACCCAAGGAGCGGGCGGAGCCGGGGGATCTGATCTTCTTCGACAACGACTCTCACAGTCCCGGGCCTGAGCACGTCGGCATCGTCGTGGACGCGACGCGGATGGTGCACGCCCCGTACACCGGGCAGTCCGTCCGGGTGGACCCGCTCGGCAGGCGCACCGTCCTCGGCGTGGTCCGGCCGAGCAACGCCGGGATGAACGGCCACGCGCTGAGCTCCGCGGCCACCGACGACGGTGCCGCCCCGAGCTCCGCCGCCGTGAACGGCCACGCGGCCCAGGTCGTCCTGCAGTGATCGACCTGGGCCGCGGGACGGTGAGCTCGGTGCGCACCAGGCCCGTGCCGTGGGCTCGCGAGCGTCCACGGCCCGTTTTCGCGGTTCACCTCAAGGCACCAGGAAGACGACCTTGGCCGGGCGGAATCCCCTCCAGGGAACCGCCGATCGGCTTCCTGCCTACGCCACGAGAGGAGCCGTCAGTTGTTGTCGCCCGTGTTCTCCTGGTTGTTCAGGATGTTGGCATCGATGTCCTGCAGGTGGAGGAGGGTCAGGATGTCGACGTACTTCACGGAGTCGTTGAGGACGTCGTTGAGCGCGGTCAGGTCGTCGAGTGCGCTCAGCTGACTCAGGATGGACTGCCCGCTGTTGTGCGGGTTGGGGCCGACGCTGGCCGATGCTCCCGTTGCGGAGAAGCCGAACGCGGCGGCCGCGATTGCTGCACCGACCAGAATGCGACGGATCATGTGTGCTTTCCTCCATGGAACGGCGCCGGAATTCCAGCGCCTAGTCGTTTGTGCAGGGCTGTGAGGTGCCGGAAATAACCATCGCGGCAGGCGGCCCCGACTGCAACTCAAAAAGCCCTCCTCGTGGCCAACGCGGCACCTCGTTTTCTTGGCCCGGGTTTTTCACGCCCGTCGACGGAACGCGACTCACGCGCGAAGTTCGGAGTCCTTTCGGCGGGATACATTTGGGCTCTTCCCGCACCTGACGGGCCGATCCTGCACTGCCGTTTAGGAAACGATCGTCCGAAACTTGAGAAGCGCTCCTACGCCTCCGGGCGTACCCGGAGAGCCCTCCGGAGGCTGACGTGCCGGGTGAACAATGCGGCGAGGATGGCGGACGAGTTCGCTCAATGCGGAGGTGAGATCGATGCGGCCGCGTATCCGCAAGACGGTCCTGGTTATCCATGTCGTCGCGTCCGTCGCGCTGGCCGGCGAGGTGTGGGGCCTGGTCGTGCTGAATACGGCGGCGGCCCTGACAAAGGACGCCGGGCTGGCGCACGCGGCCTATCGGCTGATGCCCGCCTTGGTCTTCGCGGGCGGCATACCGCTCAGCCTCATCGCATTGATCAGCGGCGTCACGCTGGGGTTGACCAGCCATTGGGGGCTGTTTCGCTATTACTGGGTGGCGGCCAAGCTCGTACTCCTGGTGGCCGTGATCTGCGTGGGCATGTTCCTGTTCGACCCCGAGGGAATGGTGGCCGCCACCGAAGGCGGCGCCGCCGCCCCCGCCGCTCGCCAGTGGGGGCAGGTGGCCGCGCTGGGGACGCAGATCGCCATGCTGATGACCGCGACCACGCTCTCGGTCGTCAAACCCCGCCGCAAACTCCGGTGACGGCCGGGTGGGTGGCGGGACACAAAAACGACCATGAATTCCACCCCGCCGCGGCTCGTCACCGCCGTCCTCGATCACGCCGCGGACTTCGCCTACTCCTGCGACCCCGCCGTCGGCCGCCTCCTCGCCACCGCCGCGCACCGCCCGGAGCCCCGGGTGTGGCCCGCACCGCGGTCCCCAAGCGGCGCACCGGCCGTCGGTGAGCAGCCCGGTTACGAGGGGGTGGTGAGGTGGTCGAGGGCGGTGGAGAGGCGGTGGAGGGCGGCGAGGCAGTCGCGGGCCACGTCCGCCCCCAGCTCCTCCACCAGCCGATCGGCGAAGGCCTGGTGACCGGGGTTGATCTTGGCGATGGCCTCGCGCCCGGCGGCCGTGGGCTGGAGGAGCTTGGCGCGCCGGTGCGCCGGGTTGGGCCGGTATTCGGCCAGCCCCCGCTCCACCAGCAGGTCGGCGATCCGCTGCACCCCTTGCCTGGTCATCCCCATGACGCGAGCCACCCCCGCCACGGGGAGCGGCTCCCGCAGGACCGCCCCGAGCACCTGCCACCAGGCCGCCGTCATCCCCGCCGGGCGGGCCAGCCCCTCCGCCACCTGCAGGAACTGCCCGTTGAGCCGGAACGAGCCCAGCGCCAGCCCCGAGAGCAGCTCCCCCGTCTCCGTCATGCCGCCATCAACACCTCGAACGCCGACGCGTCGCTGCTCCCGAACAGCCGGAACCACGCGTCCAGCACCTCCGGCCGGTAGATGTCGAGCCGGCGGAAGATCTCCCGCGCGAACGCCACCGGCTCCGTGGGACCCGCCGTGATCAGGTCGCCCCCGAGCACCGCGTCCCGGTCGAGGTAGTGCCCGGCGCCCGCGTAACCCTCCTGCGCCTGCAGATACTGCACCACCGCGCTCGTGTGGTCGCGCGAGTCCAAAAGCCCTTCGCGGGCTAGCCCGGCGGTGGCGCCGCAGATGGCCGCCACCGGCACTCCCGCGTCCAGGAACTCACCCGCCTTGGCGGCGAACGGCGTCAGCGACGCGCCCATGTCCCACAGGTCGGCCCCGGGCAGGATGAGCAGCGCGCTGGAGTCGGGCGAGAGCTGGTCGAGCGTCAGGTCCGGAGTGACGCGCAGCCCGCCCATGCTGACGACGGGGTCCGCGGTCAGGCCCACGGTGACGATCTCATAGCCGCCCGGCTCGCGCTGGTAGCGCCCGTTGCGCAGGTGCGCGGTGGCGTGACCGGTCTCCCAGTCGGCGAACGTGTCGTAGACGGCGTGGTGCACGATTTCCTTCATGACAACATCTTGTCATTTCGACAACATACTGTCAATGCGCAATCGTGGGAGGATACTTCCCATGGCAGAGATCGTCGGCGGGGGACGTCCGGTCAACGACGCCGAACGGCGGGTGATCGCTTATCTGCGCGACCACGCGCCGGCCGACTGGCTGCTGCTGCACAACATCGAGGTTCCGCGCGGCCACGACGTGTTCGAGGTCGACCTGATCGTGCTGACCGGCCACTCGATCGTGATCGTCGACGTCAAGGGCACCAGGGGCCGCATCGAGGTGTCGGGCACGCGCTGGTTCCCGCCGCGCAGGGAGGCGTTCGGCTCCCCCGTGGCCAAGCTGCGGGGCACCGCCAAGGCGCTGAAGGGCCTGCTGGTGTCCAAGGCGACCCAGCTGGAGCGGGTGTACGTCGACAGCCTGGTCGTGCTCTCCTCGCCCGACGCCGAGCTGATCGACCCGGCAGGGCGCGACGCGATCAACGTCACCGACCTGCCCGGCCTGCTCGCCACGCTGAGCGACGTCTCCAGGGTCAGGCGCGGCTGCAGCCCGGACACCAAGCCGTACCTCACCTCGATCCTCGACGCCCTCAACCAGACCGTACGCCGCAGCACCGCGCCGCCGAGGTTCGGCAACTGGGAGGTCGAGGAGCAGCTCGGCGGCGACACCAAGATCACCGAATACCGCGCGTTCAACGCCACGCTGCCGGGCAGCGAGACCGTGCTGCTGCGGGTCTACCAGGCCGACCCGCTGGCCGACCACCACGCGCGGGCGGCCGAGCGGCAGCGCATCGCCAACGCGTACCAGACCCTGGCCAGGATCCCCCCGCACCCGTGCGTGGTGCGCTCGCGCGACTTCTTCGCCATCGACGACGAGAGCCGGTTCGTGCTGGTGCTGGACGACGTGCACGGCGAGACGCTGCAGCTGTCGCTGGGCAAGGGCGCCCGGCTGGGCGTGATCCAGGACCTGCTGCGCGGGCTGGCGCACGCCCACGCCCACGGCGTCGTCCACCGGGCGCTGACCCCCGCCTCCGTCCTGGTCACCGACGACGGGCACGCGGTGCTCACCGGGTTCGACTACGCCAAGCCGGGCCCGCGCAACTACACCGTGGCCCACGAGCTGGGCAACGTGCTCGACGCGCACTACGTGGCGCCCGAGTGCCAGGAGCGGCCCGACCTCATGACGACCGCCTCCGACGTCTACGCGGCCGGCGCGATCGCCTACCAGCTCCTCACCGGCCAGTTCCCGACCAGCGCCGACGCCCACGGTCCCGACGTGCCGGAGGTCGTACGCAGGATGCTCGACCACTCCCCGGCCAAGCGCCCGACCGCCGCGGAGGCCCTTGACGCCCTGGAGAGCGCGCCGCTCCAGGAGTCCCGCCTCAAGCGACTGGTACGTCGTCTAGTGTCCCGATCATGACGATTCGCCTGCGTCCCGTCGAAGAGGACGACCTGCCTTTCCTGCACCGGCTCATGAGCGACCCCGGCAGCACCGGCGAGTTCCAGTGGTACGGCTTCCAGAACCCCCACCGCCTGCGCGGGCGCTGGCAGGAAAACGGCATGCTGAGCGATGACGGCGGCATCCTGATCATCGCGAACGGCGACGAGCGGATCGGCTTCATGTCGTGGAGCAAGCACGTCGCCACCCGCGCCAGCTACTACTGGGAGATGGGGCTGATCGTGGCGCCGGAGCACCGCGGCCAGGGCCACGGCACCGAGGCGCAGCGGCTGCTCGCGCGCTACCTGTTCGACCACTCGACGGTCAACAGGATCGAGGCGTCCACGGAGATCACGAATGTGGCCGAGCAGCGGGCGCTGGAGAAGGCGGGCTTCACCCGCGAGGGCGTCATCCGCGGCTCCGGCTTCCGCGCCGGGGAGTGGCACGACGGCGTGCGTTACAGCATGATCCGCGCCGACCTCGCCGGAAAGTCCTAGACAGGCAGGCTGCGGCGCAGCGCGCTGGCGTGGCTGAGATAGGTGCGCGCCAGCCCCGTGCGACCGGCCGAGCGGTACAGCTCGCCCAGGAGCTGCGTGGAGGAGGCCGCGCCGCTGAGGTCGCCGAGCTCCTGGAAGATCTCCAGCGACCGTTCGAGCCCGGTGGAGGCCCGCGTCAGGTCCCCGCGCGCCGCCTGCAGCCCGGCCAGGCTCTGCAGCGCGTACGCCCCGCAGTGCCGGTCCCCCAGCGACTCGAAGATCTCCAGGGCGTGCTGGTGGAACGACATCGCCTGGTGCAGGTGCCCCATCTGGAGGCACACGCAGCCCTCCCGGTGGGCGTCCCCGAGTTCCTGGGCCAGCCGCATGGCCTGGCCGAGCGACTCCGACGCCTGCTCCAGGTCCCCCGACTTCAGGCAGGCCCGGCCGATGGCCTGGCGGGCGAACGCCTCGCCGTGCCGGTCGCCGGTGGACACGAAGATGGACAGGGCGTCCCTGAAGTGGCCGAGCGAGTGCGCCGTCCGGCCTCTGAACTGGCTCACGGCACCGAGCCCGCAGATGGAGGTGGCCTCGGCCCTCCGGTCGCCCAGGTCGGCGAATATCCGGCGGGAGCGGGTGAAGCCCTCGGCCGCCTCCTCGTAGCGGTCCTGGTAGAGGCTGACCTGCGCCAGGCCCCTGAGCATGGCGGCCTCGCCGTACCTGTCGCCGGCCGCCCGGGCGGCGGCCAGGGCGGCCGTGTGGGTGCGCCGCCAGGTGCCGAGATGGCAGTGCAGGTCGAGGTACGGGACCATGGCCGCGGCCAGCCCCCACGCCGACTCCGCGAGGCCCGACCCGGCCGCCACGTCCACCGCCCCGGCCAGCGCCTCGTGCTCGGCCTCGAACCACGCGACCGGGTCGGACGTCAGCCGGTCGAGCGTGCGATCGGGCAGCCGCCAGCGCGGCGCCCGGGCGGCCGTGAGGCTGAACACGGTGGTCGGCAGCCGCGCCATGGCGTGCTCCGCGGTGGCCGTCCACGCCGCCAGCACCCTGGCCACCGCGTCGAGCCGGGGCCCGGCGCTCTCCCGTCCGAGCGGGAAAGCCGGAACGCGTTCGAGCGCGTGCCGGCCGATGAGGTCGGGGACGCGGTAGCGCGGCTGGCCCACCGCGTCGGTGCCGACCAGGTCCAGCAGGCTGACGTCCACCAGCAGGTCGGTCACGTCGTCGGCCCCGTGCCGCCCGAGCGCCGCGTCGACCACCCATCCGGGCTGCGCGGACGCGCCGAGCAGGCCGAACGTCGCGAGCGTACGAGCGGCCTCGGCGGGCAGGCGCGCGTATCCGTCGTCGAAGCTGGCCCGCACGTCCCGTAGCTCGCCGAGCCAGCCGTCCTCCAGCCGCTGCCTGAGCACCGACAGCGACCACCCGGGCCGGGCGGTCAGGCGCGTGCCCGCGTTCCTGACGGCCAGCGGCAGCCCGCCGCAGGAGGCCACGATGGCCAGTGCCGCCTCGCGCTCCCGGGCCACCCGGTCCCCGCCCGCGATGGAGCCGAGCAGGGACAGCGCCTCGTCGGGCGCCAGCGGTCCAAGCTGGACCAGCACCGCGCCGGGCAGCTCGGTGATGCGGCGCCGGCTGGTGACGATCACCGCGCTGCCGTTGCCGGGCAGCAGCGGGCGCACCTGGTCCGCGTCGCGGGCGTCGTCGAGCAGCACCAGCATCGGCCGTCCGGCGAGCAGCGACCTGAACAGCGCCGAGCGCTCGCCCACGGTCGGCGGCACGTCAGGAACGCCGAGCCCCCTGAGCGCCTCGGCCAGCAGGTCGCCCGGCTCCCGCAGGCCGAGCTCCAGGTGGAGCTGCCCGGAGGGGTAGTCGGCGCACAGCGCGTGCGCCGCGTGGACGGCCAGCGCCGACTTGCCCGAGCCCGGCGGCCCCGAGATCACCGCGACGGAGAACGGCCGGCCCAGCGCGGCCACCTCGCCGGCCCGGCCGGTGAAGTCGGGGAGGCGGGGCGGGAGCTGGCGGGGCACGGCGGGCAGAGCCTCGTCCGCCAGGATCAGCTCGTACGCGCCGCGCAGGTCGGCCCCCGGCTCGACGCCGAGCTCGTCCACGAGCTGGGCCCTGACCGTGGCGTAGGCACGCAGGGCCTCGGCCTTCCTGCCGCCGCTGTGCAGGGTCAGCACCAGCCGCCCCCACAGGTCCTCGCGGTACGGGTGCTCGGCCAGCAGCCCGCGCAGCTCGGACACGGCCCCGTCGTGGTCCCCGTGCCGGATGCGCCGGTCGATCAGCGCCTCCGCGGCACGCAGGCGTACCTGGTCGAGGGGTTCGAGGCGGCGGTCCCAGACGGGGCTGCCGGGCAGGTCGGACAGCGGCGCCCCGCGCCAGAGCGCGAGCGCCTCGGCGAACTCGCCCCGATCGACCAGGGCCTCGAACTCCAGCAGGTCGAGCTCGCCGTCCCCCACGTCGATCGCGTAACCGACCCCGGCGGCCCGCAGGAGCGAGGGTCCGAGGTCGGCGCGGAGCGAGCTGACGTACGTACGGAGGTTGGCCTGGGCCGAGCGGGGCGGGCGGTGCGGCCAGAGCACTTCGGCGAGCCGATCGGCGCCGACCACGTGGCCCGCGTCGAGCAGCAGCGTCGCCAGCAGCATGCGTGGCTTCCTGCCGGAGATCCGGACGGGACGGCCATCGCGACGGACCTCCAGCGGCCCGAGCACATGGAAGGTGACCGGCACATCGGCTCCTCTACGGAGGTCTGACAGCTTCCTGTATCGGTTCTGAACGATTCCTGTGCGCTTTGTCCAGACCCTGGTCTCAGAGATCCCACGGGAAAGGATCACCCCATGAAGCTCGGCGCAGCAATGGTCGCGGGCCTCGCCTTGTTACTCAGCCTCGGTACGACGTCAGTCGCCGCCGCCGACCCCGTACCGGGGACGGACGCGCAGATCCTGGCCACGAACTTCCAGCTCCCGTTCCCCTGCAACCAGACGTGGACGGGCAACTCCAGCAACAGCAGCGCGCACCAGTCGTGGGAGATCGACTTCAACCGGGGCAGCACCGCGGACGCCGACCTCGGCGACACAGTGGTGGCGGCCGCGGCGGGAACCGTGGCGATCTCCGCGCACCAGGGCTCGACCAACGGTTACGGCAACCTCGTCAAGATCGACCACGGCGGCGGCTGGACCACGTACTACGCCCACCTGAACACCCGTACGGTCAGCGAGGGCCAGTCGGTGTCGCAGGGCCAGCAGATCGGCACGGTCGGCAACACCAGCAAGCCGGGCAACAACATCAGCCCCCACCTGCACTACGAGGTGCGGCTGGGCACCAACTACCCGGACAACATCCAGAAGGCCGTCTTCAACGGCGTCACCTTCGGCTACCCGCAGCAGTCGGTGACCTCCAAGAACTGCGGCAACCCGCACACCCCGACGGAGGTGTGCGGCTCGGGCTACGACGTGATCGACTCGGCCACGCTCGGCAGCGACGGCGCCGTCTACCTGCTCTACAACTCCTCCAACGGCAACAACTGCGTGACCACGCTGAAGTACAAGAACGTCGGCACGGCCACCGCCACCACGGCCTACCTGGAAGTGGAGGGCAGTACGAGGAAGACGGACTCGGGCAACTTCGCCTACTACGCGGGGCCGGTCATCGCCTCGGCGGCCGGAAAGTGCGTCCGATGGGGCGGCAAGGCCGGCTCCTCGACCTACGACAGCCCGCTCGAACACTGCGACTGACAAGGCGGAGGGGCCGGGTGGGACCCGGCCCCTCTCATGCGTGGACCGTACCCAGCACGTCAATCACGTAGAGTGACGGCTCGTCACCCAGGCCGGAAACCGCTACCCGGCTCCCGACCTGCCGGCCCACGAGCGCGCCCAGCCAGCCGTCGGGCACATCCCCCTCCTTCAGCGTGAACGCGCTCGGCCCGCCCCTCCGGTAGGACGAGTCCACGACCGTCCGCTCGGGCCATGAGGCGGCCACGTACTGGACCACCACCTTCGAACCGGCGAGGACCTCCTCGCCGGAGCCGTCGATGAGCGTGCGGGGCGGCGAGCCGGGCGCGAGGTCCTTCGGGATCACCGGCAGGGTGCGGCCGACCAGCCGGGCGTCGGGCGGGTAGCCGCCCAGGACGTCGAAGACGAGCACCAGCGTGTCGGCGGGCGAGAGATCGGTCAGCGTGAGCGGCGCGTCCGGGCCGAGGGCCTCGCCCGCGGAGCTGACCAGCATGATCCGGCTGCCGGCGGGCCGGCCGATGAGCGCCTGCCGCCAGGTCTCCGACACCCGCCTGCCGTCGAAGACGACCGAGGTGGGCTGGTGACCGTCGTACGTGCTCAGGTACGGCTGGTTGCCCGACCAGCGCCGGATGTCCACGTCGGCGAGCACCACGTCGCCCGGCAGCGTGCGCCTCCCGCTGCCCATCGACAGCACGGTGATCCGCGGGGTGCGGCCCGGGCCGCCCTTGGGTATGGCCACGATCGGCTTGGTGCCGAACGCGCCCGTGACGACGGGCTGCGTGCCGTCCTCGGCCAGGCCGCATGAGGTGGCGAGCATGAGCACGGCCGGCAAGAACAGGCGCACGATATCCTCCATGGCCTCACGGCCGGTGGTCCGAACGTGTTACTTGCCGCGATGGGCAAAAGCAAAGCTGCCGGTCTCGCCATCTCACGACAAAGGCGCGGGAGACTGGAGCCCATGAGCAGCAAGCCCAACCTGGCACGCAGGGTCGCGGAGGCGGCCGAGATCGCGCTGACCACGCGGAAGTACGTGACGTTCATCGACGTGGTGACGGGCCTGCGCTGGCTGCACTCCAGGCACGTGGACACCTGGCGGCAGGGCCGGGCCGGCACGCTGGCGGAGCTGGCGGCCGTCGACGAGGACCGCCTGCTCACGACGGCCGGCCTGCTGCGGGAGTGGGCGCTGGCCAAGGGGCTCAAGCCGGTGGACACGCCGTACGTGGCCGGCACCCGCGACCGCCGCGAGCTGCGCTTCACCTCCGGGCCCGGGCAGGAGCCGTTCCGCGTGCACTGGCTCTCGCCCGATCTCAGCGAGGCCAGGGTCCGCAAGCTGACCGAGCCCAAGGTGCCCGACCTGGTGGCGGTGGCCCCGCTCGACGCCTGGACGTGCGCCTCCTGCGGCGACACCGGCCCCTACCTGATCATGGAGGAGGACCGGCCGCACTGCCTGACCTGCGCGGACATGGACCACCTGGCGTTCCTGCCGTCCGGCAACGCCGCGCTCAGCCGCCGGGCCAAGCAGGAGAGCGGCCTGTCGGCGGTGGTCGTGCGGTACAACCGGCGGCGCAAGGTCTACCAGCGCTTCGGCCTGCTGGTGGAGGAGGCCGCGCTGGCCGCCGCCGAGGAGCGGTGCCTGGCCGACGAGGAGGTACGCGAGCGCCGCCGCGAACGCGACCGAGTCCGCAGGGCCGAGCAGGACGTCGACTTCCAGGCCAGGATGGCGGCCGAGATCGCCAGGCTGTTCCCCGGCTGCCCCCGGGACCGGGCCCGGGAGATCGCCGAGCACGCCGCCCAGCGCGGCAGCGGCCGGGTGGGCAGGACGGCGGCGGCCAAGGCGCTCGACGAGAACGCCATCACGCTCGCCGTCATCGCCTCCATCAGGCACCTCGACACCGACTACGACCGCCTGCTCATGTCCGGCGTGCCCAGGATGGAGGCCAGGGACAGGATCAGGGAGAGCATCGAGCGCAAACTGGAGGAGTTCCGCGGATGAGCGACTGGCACGACGTACGGGAAGAGCTGCGCGCCTTCGCGCTCGGGCTGCCCGAGGCGCACGAGGACCACCCGTGGGGCGAGACCGTCATCAAGGCGAACAAGAAGGTCTTCCTCTTCCTCGGCATCGACGAGCAGACCGAGAAGTGGGACCCGATGTTCAGCGTGAAGCTGCTGTCGGAGGCGCACGGCCACGCGCTGACCGTCGAGGGGGCGGCGCCCACCGGCCACGGGCTCGGCAAGGCGGGGTGGGTGACGGTGCCGTTCCTGTCGGAGCTGCCCGAGACGGAGGTGCTGCTCGACTGGGTGGAGGAGAGCTACCGGACCATCGCGCCCAAGCGGGCGGTCAAGCAGCTGGACGACAACCCGGTCAGGTGACCGCGAGGCGGGTGGCGTACCTCTCGTCCCGCCACAGCTCCTTGCCCGTCGAGTCTGGCGCAAGCACTTCGAGCAGCGTGGCCGCCGCGTCGTAGACGTCGGCGTAGCCGATGTAGAGCGGCGCGAAGCCGAACCTGAGGATGTCCGGCGCGCGGAAGTCCCCGTGTACGCCCCGGTCGATCAGCGCCCGCATCACGGGGTAGCCGTGGGGGTGGCGGAAGCTCACCTGGCTGCCCCGGGCGGCGGCGTCGGCGGGCGAGACCAGCTCCAGCGCGTCGCCGACCAGGTCCACGAAGAGCGAGGTCAACGCCATGCTCTTGGCCCGCACCTGGTCCATCGGCACCCGCTCCCACACGTCGAGCGCCGCCTCCAGCGCCGCGAACGACAGCACGTGCGGGGTGCCCACCGCGAACCGCCGGACGCCCTCCGCCGGGCGGTAGCCGGTCTCGAACGCGAACGGCTCGGCGTGCCCGTGCCAGCCGGACAGCACGTTCTCGGCGGCGGCGTGGTGGCGCGGGTTGACGTAGAGGAAGGCGGGCGCGCCCGGCCCCGCGTTGAGGTACTTGTACGTGCACCCCACCGCGAAGTCGGCCCCCGAGACGTCCACGTCCATGGCCCCCACGCTGTGACACACGTCCCAGACCATCAGCGCGCCGGCCTCGTGCACGCGGGCGGTGACCGACGGCACGTCGTGGCGGGCGCCGGTGCGGTAGTCGACCTCCGACAGCAGCACCACGGCGGCGTCGTCGAAACGCCCCTGCGCGAAGTCGCGCACCTCGTAGCCGCCGAGCAGCCCGGCCAGCCCCTGGACCATGTAGTGGTCGGTGGGGAAGTTCCGGACGTCGGAGACGATCACCCGGCGGTCGGGACGCAGCCGCAGCGCCGCGGCCACCGCCTGGAAGACCGCGATCGAGGTGGTGTTGCCCACCACGACCTGCCCGGGGCCCGCGCCGATCAGCGGGGCCAGCCGGTCGCCCGCGGTCAGCGGCTGGGCGTACCAGCCGGCGTGGTTCCAGCCGCCGACGAGCTGCCCGCCCCACTCTTCCTCGACCGTCTGCCGCACCCGTTCGGCGGTACGGCGGGGCAGCGCGCCGAGCGAG
Organism: Nonomuraea sp. JJY05; assembly: GCF_043496855.1. Taxonomy (NCBI): domain Bacteria; kingdom Bacillati; phylum Actinomycetota; class Actinomycetes; order Streptosporangiales; family Streptosporangiaceae; genus Nonomuraea; species Nonomuraea sp. JJY05. Next base: position 6,589 of record NZ_JBIEIS010000017.1, on the reverse strand, counting down.
TTGCCGACGAGGTAGACAACCCCTTCAGGCAGCACGAACTCGTCCTTGAAAGCCCGCAGCGGGTCGTTCGCGTCGAGGGCGAGGCACTGGTCGCGGTCCACGATTCACTCCTGTTGCGGGGGGATGGTGGCGACTATCCGGTTCACGCCATTCTGGTACTCGCGGACGTACCAGTTCTGCACCGGGTTGTGGGTCGCGTCCAGCCGGAACGTTCCTCGCGGCCCGTCCAGCTCGCCCACCGCCGCCATTCCGCCGTTCGCGGACAAGCCCCGGTCGATGAGCCGCATCGCGTCCCAGCCCTGGAGCGCGACCGCGGACGGGTTCCGGCCGGTCCTGGCCCGCCACCTGGCCACGAACGCGGCGTTGTCCGGGTTGTCCAGCGCGGGCGAGTACATGCCGACGGTGGGGATGCCCTCGGCCTCCCGGCCGACGGCCCGCAGCACGTCCTCGTCCGTGAGGTTCTGGCAGCCCAGTAACGCGATCTTGGAGGCGTGCTGCCGGTACCCCTTCAGGAACTCGACCGCCTCCGCGCCGGCGTAGAACGCGTACAGGAGCTTCGTCGCGGGCGGGATCTGCGCGAAGTACGGCTCCAGGTCGGTGACCCGGCCGTAGGGCGTCAGGATGCGTTTGAGGGGCTGCGCGCCGTATCCCTCGGCGAAGCCCCTGAGCGTTTCGACGCCCGCCGAGTAGTCGGAGGCCATGAGCACCACGCCCTCCTTGCCGTACCGCTCGGCGGCGTACCGGCCGGCCGCGTAGCCGTGGGCGTGGTTGGTGTAGGACACGCGGAAGACGTTCGGGCCGCCCAGCGCGTCGGCGCCCGCGTTGGCGATCACGACGGGCGTGCGGCCCGCCACCTTGACCACCGACTCGGCGACGGGCGAGGTGATCAGCCCGGTGAGCACGTTCACGCCCTCGTCCTCGATGAGCCGCCTGGCCTGCTTCTGGCCCTCCTCCGGGTTGCCCGCGTCGTCGGCCACGACCAGCCGGGCCGTCCGTCCGCCCAGGCGCCCGCCGTGGTCGTCCAGGTAGAGACGCATGGCGGCCTCCATGTCGTCACCGAGCGCGGCGTACACGCCGGTCTGCGAGATGATCGCGCCGACCTTGACCAGGGGATCGCCCTCGGCCAGGAGCGGCGTCGTCCCGCCGCAACCGGCGGCCATCAGCACCACCAGCCCCAGGACGGATACGCGCACGGCTCAACCCCGGGATGTCATGGCCGCTCCTGCGGACGGTAGGCCACGGCCTGCATCTCGATGAGCAGGTGCGGGTGCGGGAGCTGGTGCACCGCGACCGTGGCCCTCGTGGGCCCCTCTTCGTCGAAGAACTCGGCGTAGACCTCGTTGTAGCCGTTGAAGTCGTTCATGTTGACCAGATAGGTAGTGATCTGAACCAGGTCGCCGAGCGAGCCTCCGGCGGCCTTGAGGATGTCGCCGATGTTCTCGATGACCGCCCTGGTCTGAGCGCGGATGTCCAGGCTCGTCGCACCGTAGTTGTCCACTTCCACGCCCACGAAGGTGCCGTCGATGCGCCGGCAGTTCGTGCCCGAGACGTACAGGAGGTCGCCAGCCTGCTTGACGTGCGGGAACCTGCCTCGGGGAGCGGCCTTGCCGGGCACCAGGAGCCCTTTGGTGCGTTCGATCACTTGGAGAACACCGCCCGGACGGAGCCCAGCCCCTCGATGCGCGCCTCGAACTCGTCCTCCGGGCCGGCGGGCACGACCGGGCCAAGCGCGCCGGTCAGCACCACGTCTCCGGCGCGCAGCGCGTAGTCGGTGCGGCCGAGCCGGGTGGCGAGCCAGACGGCGGCGTTGAGCGGGTTGCCCATGACCAGCTCGCCGGAGCCGGTCGAGACCTCCTCGCCGCCCCGGGTCATCGTCATCCGGGCCGCCCGCAGGTCGAGGCCGGTCAGCGGGACGGGCGTGCCGCCCAGCACGAACGCGCCGGCCGAGGCGTTGTCCGCGACCGTGTCGGCCAGCGAGATGTCCCAGTCGGCGATCCGCGAGTCGGCGATCTCGATGGCGGGCAGCGCGAACTCCACCGCCCTGAGCACGTCGACGGCCGTGAACGGCCCGCCGGCCAGGTCCTTGCCAATCACTAGCGCGACCTCGGCCTCGGCCCGCGGCTGCAGGAAGGCGCCGATGGGCAAGGGGAGCCCGTCGCAGTAGGACATGTCCGCGAAGAGCATGCCGTAGTCCGGCTGGTCGATGCCGAACTGCCGCTGCAGCACGACGTTGGTCACGCCGATCTTCCTGCCGACCAGCCGCCGCCCCGCTCCGAGGGCCCGCCGCGTGTTGATCTCCTGAATGGCGTACGCCTCGGCCACCGTGCCGACCAGGTCCCTGATCGGCGGGCACGGTTTGCCGGAACTCGCGGCGTCGGCCAGCCGGTCGGCGACCTGGGACCGCGTGTCCACGGCCTCGGACCATTCGTCATGCATCGGGCTGCTCCAGTCTGATGGTGATCGTGGTGGGTTGAGAGTAGAAGTCGAGTGACTGGACGCCGCCCTCCCTGCCGATGCCCGACAGCTTCATGCCGCCGAACGGGGTGCGCAGGTCACGCAGATACCAAGTGTTCACCCAGACGAGCCCGGCCTCCAGCCGCTGCGCCACCCGGTGGGCGCGGTCGAGGTTACCCGTCCAGAGCGTCGCGGCCAGGCCGTACTCGCTGCCGTTGGCCAGATCGACCGCCTCGGCCTCGCTGTCGAAGGGCGCGACGTGGCACACGGGGCCGAAGATCTCTTCTCTGTTGAACCTCGACCACTCCGACAAGCCTGCCACCACCGTCGGTTCCACGAAATATCCGGAATCGCGGTTGTCGCCGAACGCGGGGACGCCACCACCCGTGAGCACCTTGGCTCCCTCCGAGCGGGCCAAGGCGTAGTAGGAGAGCACCTTCTCGCGGTGCTCCTTCGAGATCATGGGCTGCGGCTCGAACTCCTGCGCGCGGGCCGCCAGCCGGGCGCAGAACTCCTCGAAGATCGACCGCTGCACGTAGACCCGCTCGGTGCACAGGCACACCTGCCCGCCGTTGGTGAAGACCGACTTCGCGGTCCCGTCGACGGCCCGGTCGAGCCGGCAGTCCTCGAAGACCAGCCCCGCGTTCTTGCCGCCCAGCTCGAACGAGATCGGCTTGACCCGGTCGGCCACCGTGTTCATGATCGCCGTGCCGGTCCTGGTGGAGCCGGTGAACGTCACGGCGTCCACCCCCGGGTGCTCGACCAGGAGGTGGCCGGAGGAGCCGTACCCGAAGATGATGTTGACGACGCCCGCGGGCAGCCCGGCGTCGGCGCAGATCTCGGCGAAGACCGCCGCCGAGCCCGGCGTGTGCTCCGACGGCTTGACCACCACGGTGTTGCCCGCGACGAGGGCGGGCGCGAGCTTCCAGGTCATCAGCAGGAACGGCAGGTTCCACGGGACGATCACCGCGACCACGCCGAGCGGCCGGCGCACGGTGTAGCTGAGCACCCCGGACAGGTGGAAGGCGTCGTCCGGGCGCTGGGCGGCGATCTCGGCGAACGCGCGGAAGTTGACGATGCCACGCGGGACGTCTAGCGTGCGGGTCTGGTCGATCGGCTTGCCCGTGTCGGCGATCTCCGCGTCCACCAGGTCGTCGAAGCGGGACTCGATGCCCTCGGCCAGGCGCCGCATCCACCCGGCGCGCTCGCCGACGGGCATCGCCGCCCAGTCGCGGGCCGCCTCCCTGGCCGCGCGCACCGCCCGGTCCACGACTTCGGGGTCGGCCTCGTGCACCTGCCTGATCACCGCGCCCGTCACGGGGTCGTGGACGGGGAACGTCTTACCCGCGCCCACCGGCTCGCCACCGATGAAATGGGTCAGCACAACACTCTCCTCTTCCCCCCTGTATAGATCGCTGGGCGATGGGCGGACAACGGGTGCGCCGGGACCTTCCTGATCGCATCGTCTCCCCGGAACGCGGCCCGCGCTATGAGCGATGCTGTTGCACATGCGAACCAGAACCGATCAAGTGGCTGCCCACGACGGCAGCTTCGACGTCCATCTGTGGTTCCCCGAGGCCGGGACGGGACCCGGCATCCTGCTCGTCCAGGAGATCTACGGGGTGGGGCCGTACATCGAGAAGGTCGCGCTGGACCTGGCGGCGCGCGGCTACGTGGTGGCCGCGCCGGACCTGTTCTGGCGCCTGCACCCCGGCTGGCTGGGCGAGCACACCCCCGAGGGGACGGCGGCCGCGATCGAGCTGGCCGGCCGGTTCGACTTCGCGCAGGGGGTGGCCGACTGCGCGCTCACGGTGGCTCACCTGGGCGAGCTGCCCGAGGTCTCGGGCGGGGTCGGCGCGGTCGGGTTCTGCCTGGGCGGCTCGATCGACTACATGCTGGCCACGCAGGTGGAGCTGGCCGCGGTCCTGTCCTTCTACGGCTCCGCCGTGCCCGACTCGACCGGGCTCATGGAGCGCATCACCGCGCCGCTCCTGCTGGTCTTCGGCGGCAGCGACCCGTACATCCGGCGTGACCGGGTGGCCGTCGTCGAGCAGGCCGCCCAAGGCCATAAGAACGTGGTCATGCATGTCGAGGAGGAGGCCGGGCACGCCTTCCACAACAGCGAGGCACCGATGTTCCACCACCCGGAGGCGGCCGCGCGCACCTGGGAGGTGGCGCTCAGCTTCCTGTCCGAGCACCTCCCGGTGACCCTGTCCAGATAGACATCTTCCGGTACCCCTAGATCATCGCCATCATGGTCGGATGGCGCGGACGTGGGAATTGTGGGGAAACGTCATTATTGCTGGTACGTTTGCACTTCCCCTGGGCTTGCTAGCAATCTTGCTTCTCTCCCGTCACCGCGCCCGCGCCAGCCACCCGGCGCCGCTGCGCGCGTCGATCGCCGACGTCGGCATAGTGGTCGGCACGGCTCCGTGGATCTGGATGACCCTCACCCCGCGCAGCGGTCAGACCGGAGTCGGTCTCGTCCCGTTCGAAGATCTCATCGACCTGGTCAGCGCGCCGTGGGAGGCGGTGTTGGTGCAGGTCGGAGGCAATCTGCTGGTGTTCGCCGCGCTCGGCGCGCTGCTCCCGGTGCGCAGCCGCGCCATGTCCTCTCTCCCGCGCGTTGCGGCGGTCGCAGCCGCATTTTCGGTCATCGTCGAGGTCCTGCAGTACGCCTTGCGACTAGGCCGTTTCTCCTCCGTCGACGACGTGCTCCTGAACACGGCAGGTGCCGTGATCTTCGCTTTGGTTACTCGGCGCTGGTGGGCCGATCGAGTACCGGCCGGGACCGTTCCACGATAACGGTCTGCTAAAACTCACCGGAATTCACCACTCGGGCACGATCCGCTCAAAAGAAGGCCGCGACCTACCTTTCTATCTGTGCGATCGTGGACAAGACGGGGCAAGTTCTCTGGAGACGCCACAACCCGGTTGGTGACAGAGGGTGATCAAAGTTGTCTGAATCCCCGGTACCCCACGAGCCCCCTATCTATCGCCGCATCGCCGACGGCCTCCGCGCCCGGATCCTGTCCGGCGAACTGCGCGACGGGGACCGACTACCGGGCGAGAACGCGCTGATGGCCGAATACGCAATCGCACGAGCCACCGCCAGGCAGGCGCTTGCCGTACTGATCAACGAAGGGCTGGCGGTGCCCAAACGAGGTTCGGGGGTTTACGTGCGGCTGTTCAAACCGATCCGCAGGCACGGCTCACGCCGCCTGTCGAGAGAGCAGTGGGGTCAGGGGCGAGCCATCTGGGACGCCGACACGCGTGGCCGGCCTTTCACCGTGGACCGGGTGGAAGTGGTGTTGGAGCGAGCCAGCGAGGAGGTGGCGGGCGTCCTCGAGAGCGGCGAGGTATGGGTACGTCGCCGCCGCTACTCGGTCGACACCAGACCCGTGCAGCTGGCCACCTCGTATTTCCCGGCGCACCTGGTCGAAGGCAGCGCGATCACCCTCGCGGACACCGGACCGGGTGGCGTCTACGCCAGGCTGAGCGACCTGGGGCTCTCCCCCGCACACTTCACCGAGGAGGTGCGGGCGCGGATGCCGTCACCCCGCGAGATGGCGCTGCTCGACCTGCCGGGGGGCACGCCGGTGATCGTGATCGCCAGGACCGCCTACACCTCGGGAGGGGTGCCCGTCGAGCTCAACGAGATGGTGCTCGACTCCGCCGCGTACGTGCTCCAGTACGACTTCGATGCCTAGTTTGTCAAGGAAGGTGGACCTGTCCGGCACGATCATTGCGTTCTCTAGAGAAGTACCGCATCGTCGAAGGAGATGGAAACCTCGCCTGGGGCCGGGAAAGGCGAACAGCGATGTCCTTTGATCGGCATCTTGCCGAGATCGCCCGGGAGTATCCCCAGTGGACCATCTGGCGGAGCGACGCGGGCCGCTGGTGGGCCACGAGACACCGTCCGCTCAGCGCGGCGCAGCGCGATGCCGGATGTGCGATGACCATCGACGCGGACGACCCGGACGGCCTGCGCGGCCGGCTCCGGGACCAGGAGAGGCGGGCCGGCGGGCAGCACCCGCGGGCCGGCCCCGCACCTCCATGACGCCGGCCGTGGCGCGCCCCACGGCTGGCGCACCAAGAGCAGCCCGGTGCCGTGTCCAGCGTCTCGGCGGCCCCG